>CAXTEP010000005.1:34204-39190 GCA_964243125.1 uncultured Lichenihabitans sp.
GCCTGAGCGCCGGCTGCGGGTGAGAACGGATCCGCTGCCGTGAGGCTCGGAACGCCAGGGCCGGACAAGGGCAGGCAGGCCGGCCCGGGTCCATCTCATCTCCGATCAAGCACGCATCGCAACGAATCCTGGCAAGCGAAACCGCCAACCCCGTTTCGGGCGTTCAAGCCCGTTGCTACAAGGCGCGCGATGAACGCGGCCTGATCGCAGCTTCGAAAAAAAGAGTCCGCCGTCTTGGCGCAGGCTCTTGATGTCCGTCGAAATGGCGATACGTTGTCGGGGGAAAGGCTGGCCGGTACGCATTACGTTCCTGTAGTCATTTTCGTGATTGCATCTCTATCCGTGGTGAGGTGCGATTGGGCTAAATTAGCCGAATCGTTCACGCCTTCCAGATAGTAAACGTCGCGATTTTACGACGTTGGGTTTCATTGTCACACTGTCTATTTTCCAGTGAGGTTAGGATGCCCTCGCTAAGACCCAGAGCGGTAATTGAGTACACAGACCCGATCATAGATGAACATTTGGGATCAGATGATGATTCCGCGACCGCGTATCCTGCCAAAATAGCTTCCGATGCCAGTTATCTGAAAAAGGTGATTGCCTACGTTCCAATCGAATGCATCGGTCTATACCAAGCAGCTGTCAATAGTGTGGGCGCGACCGACTCCCTCTTCAAGCCAGTCGTTGTCGGGATATGGATTATCACTCCGATTTGGATGCTGTATTCCACGCACAGGAAGGGGCAGACCCTGGCTTGGGATCAGGCCGTTACATCCGTGCCGGCGTTCCTCTTCTGGCTTGCAGGTCTGCAAAGCCCTTTCGTCAAGGATTTCGTTGCTGCGCACCAGTTTGATTGGAAGGACGGCTACGGCACCTTTGCGATTATCGTAGGATCGATGATCTTGCCGGCGATCGGCGACGCCGTACTGTGGATAGCAGACCAGACCAGACGGTTGACAAGGAGAGCTACGCCCGGACGTCGAATGATCTGATCGACCTTACAAGAGCGCCATTGCTTCCAAGCAGGACACCGAAGTGTCATGGATATCGAGACGAACGCCACATCGACGCACACGGGCGTGAGATTGAGCTCTCTCCTCTTGGGTATCGTCCTGCCGCTCACCCTTCTGGTCATCTGCTTGATCCTCTTGCAGTGGGACGACCCGCGTCCGCTCGGCGAGGACGAAGGCTCCTTACCTAAACCACCGGGAGTCGAATTGTCGGCGCTTCACACCGGCGTTGTTCGGGTCGATGAGCCCGCTCCAACGTATCGCGCTCCGGCGGGTGAATGGCCGACCCACCTGACGGCGAAACGGATCTTCGCCGCGAAGTCGAGCATCATCGTCTACGGAGTCATCCTGGCGGGATTGCTTGGAAGCCTGCTGAACCACCTCATCTTTCGCCGCGACGCAACGTCAGGTGCGACGATCAGGGAGTCATTGGCGCAATTCGCAGCACAACTGCTGGTTGGAATGTCGATCGCGTTCATAACGTCCATCCTGCTTCCGCTCGCACTGATGCAGGGCCGGTATCCGCAGAACACCATCGGCCTGTATATCAACTCGTGGTCACTTCTTCTGCTCGGTGGACTTTCCGGTTACCTGTCCAGAAGCGTTTTACCGGACCTCACGGACGCGATGTCGAGAGTCCTGGCGCGATCTGCGGGGCCGCTGAGCGATCAGGTGAAGACCGAGATCGTCGACTCAATCAGGACCGGGGTCAAAGACGCTGTTCTTCCCCGTGCCCTGGCCAATTACGCCGGCTTCGTGAGCGTCGACATCGTAGCGGGGCGCGATCGAGCGCTCGGTCCCACCTTGCCGCCCCTGCGCGAGGGGATCGTCGCGGTCGAGCCCGGTCGACCGTACCGGCTCGAAATGTTCTTCTCGACCGGATTACTTCCCGCCGGTCCGGGTGCACCGCCCCGCTTACTTCGCCCGATCAGCATCGAGGGTGGTGTCGAAGAGTCCGAGATCCCCTTCGATGTCACGATCGATTTCGGCTACGTCTCCATCCCGCTCGGCCAACGTCAGCTCGCGGCGCCGCGAAACGGGACCTCGCAAACCATCGCGTTCGATTTCACGACTCCTCCCGCACCGGATGAGCCGGTCCCATCCGCGGAAGTCGCCGAAGAGGCCGGCCCGGAGTCGATCTCGATATCGATCTATCAGCGCGGAACCTTCTGCAAAAACGTCGAGATCAGGTATTCGACGCCCTCGGGTCCGAAGATCACCGCCTCAGCCTCCCCGTCGAACCAGACCTGAAGGTCCGGGACCTCGCCATGTCGGACACCCTTGCCGCCGCTCTGACGATCTCTCTCAAGCGCGACGACCGCGGCAAAGGCGCGATGATGACGATCAAGAGGCCCATCGAGGCCAGGGGCATCTCCTTCTGGTTCAAGGATGCCGACGGCATGGCAGGCGAGCTGCGGAGCCGATTGCCGTCGCTCATGTCGCGATTCCGCGAGAGCGTGTCCAACCCGGACGTGACGCTTCGCGACGCGCAAGCCAGGATCGCGGCGCATCGAATGTCGAATTTCGCGCTTGAGATCGAGCACATTCTTTGCGAGCGCGCTGGGATCCCGGACGGGATCTTGTTCGAGAGGATCCGGGAATACGTCCTGCCTCTCTTCAATAAGGATATCGTCGAGCATTCGCCGCCGCTCATTCGGGTGGAGGCCACGATCATGGATCCGCTTGCATGGCTGATCCCCTTCGAACTCTTTCCGGTCGTGGTCGCGCCCAAAGGGTCGGGTGGACCCATGAGCGCGGTGTCCCGGTCCTACTTGGGGTTCAGGGCGGAGATCGTTCGGTGTCAGCGCATGGGCGATCGCAGTCTGGCCAGCCTTCCCGACGGGCGTGTCCCAATACGCCTGTTCCCGTACCTGGGCCGGCCAGATGAACTGCCCGGCGTTCAGGAGCAGATCAGATTCTTCCGCCGCACTTCGCACGAGGGACTGGTCCAGGTCGAATTGGAGTGGCCGCGGCAGGATGACGAGCAGCCGCGCGAAGACAGCCTCGCGGCGCAATTGTTGCAGGGCGACGCGATCCTCCACTTCTGCTGCAAGTATGACTCCCTCGGTTCGCGCCAGGTTCCGGAGCCGCAGTTACAGTTCGGCCATGCGAGTATATTCGTCTTCGAGCTCCGATCGGCCATCAAGCGCAGCAGACAGCAAGACGCCATCCCACCGCCGGGTACGAAACTCAACCCCGGCGATCCACGACCTTTTATTTTCCTGAACGCATGCCATACGGCGGCCTCGGCCAACAATGAATCGTTGTTCAAGCTCCTGATGAGTAACGGCTACCGCAACATTCTCGTCAGCGAGGCACTCGTGCCAGATCGCGTTGCCGCGAGATTCGCGAAAGAACTGTATACGGTGCTCCTGCGAGAAAGGGGGGTCCGGCTCGGAAGCGCGGTCCTCAAAGCAAGGCTCGCCCTCCTGGAAATCGGCAATCCTGCGGGATTGCTTTACACCTATTTCGGAGATCCATCGCTGAAGGTCGAGGTGTCCCGAGCTTCGATCGGGCGCGAGCCGATGCCGAGCCGAGGCCTTTTTGGACGGATCGCTTCCCGCATCTCGGACAGGATCCGGCCGAACGCGATGGTGCACTGAGGTTCCGTTGTTGATCGGCAGCGCGACCCGCCGCCTCGGCCGAACGGCGCTCGGATGGTCGGGCATGGAACGGCCGAGCGACCAGCGTGGGTATTGTGCTTCCGGCGCGGGACGATCGAGGGGCCCGCCCTTGAAACGCGGCTTGACCTCAGAAACCCGCGACCGCGTGGGGCCGGTAGGGGCCGGCGAGTTCGTCCAGGTCCTCCCGGGACAGGCGCAGCGCGGTCGCGGCCGCGGCGTCGTCGAGCTGTTCGAGCCGGGACGCGCCAATGATGGGCGCGGTCACGCCGGGCTGGGCCAGCAGCCAGGCCAGGGCCACCTGGGCGGGCGGAACGCCGTGCCGTCCCGCCACCGCCACCACCGCGTCGACCACCGGCTTGTCGACCTCCCGGTCGCGGTAGAGCGTCTTGCCGAACTCGTCGGTTTCGGCCCGCTTGGTGGCAGGCTCGTCCTGCCAGGGGCGGGTCAGCTTGCCGCGCGCCATGGGGCTCCAGGGGATCACGCCGACGCCTTCGGCCCGGCACAGGCCGATCATCTCGCGTTCCTCCTCGCGGTACAGCAGGTTGTAGTGGTTCTGCATGGACACGAAGCGGGTCCAGCCGTGCCGGTCGGCCAGGTAAAGGGCGCGGGCGAACTGCCACGCGTGCATGGAGGACGCGCCCACGTAGAGCGCCTTGCCGGCCTTGACGACGTCGTGCAGGGCTTCGAGCGTTTCCTCCAGGGGCGTATCGGGATCGAAGCGGTGGATCTGGTACAGGTCCACGAAGTCGGTGCCGAGCCGGCGGAGGCTGGCGTCGATCTCGGCCATGACGGCCTTGCGGGACAGGCCGCGCCCGTTCGGGTCCTTGCGCATGGGGCCGTGCACCTTGGTGGCCAGCACCACCTCGTGCCGGGGCGCGTAGTCGAGCAGCGCCCGGCCCGTGATCTCCTCGCTGGATCCGTCCGAATACACGTTCGCGGTGTCGAAGAAGGTGATGCCGAGGTCGAGCGCCCGCTTGAAGAAGGGCCGGCTTTCCCCTTCGGGCAGCGTCCAGGCGTGATTGCCGCGCCCCGGTTCGCCGTAGGTCATGCAGCCCAGGCACAGGCGCGATACTTTCAGGCCCGTGCGGCCGAGATTGACGTGATCCATGGGGGGCTGCCTTTCGATCCTGCCGGCCGCGGCGGGCCGTTTCCCAATCCTCACATAAGGCGCAGGCCGCTGTTCGGAAGCCGTGCGGCGCTTCCCCGCGCGTTGCGCCCGACCACCCCGCTCCCTATAGTGCGGCCGCGCCGGCCCGTTCCCGCGGCCGGTCCTCACGTGCCGCGAGATCCCGACCACCATGCTCGAAAGCCTGCGCGGCATCCAGAACACCGCGGTCGGCAAGGCGATCGTG
>CAXTEP010000005.1:39290-47240 GCA_964243125.1 uncultured Lichenihabitans sp.
CATGCTCGAAAGCCTGCGCGGCATCCAGAACACCGCGGTCGGCAAGGCGATCGTGGCGGTGATCATGGGGCTCATCATGGTGAGCTTCGTGATCTGGGGCATCGGCCCCGTGTTCACGGGCTTCAACGCCAACCAGATCGCCAAGGTGGGCGACACGAGCGTGACGCTGGACGCGTTCCGGCAGGCCTACCAGACGGAGCTGCAAAGGCTGGAGCAGCGGACCCGGCAGCCGATCACGGCCGCCCAGGCCCACCAGGCGGGGCTCGACTCCCAGGTGCTGTCGCGGCTCGTGTCGGAAGCCGTGCTGGACAGCCAGGCGGCCGCGCTCGGCCTGTCGATCTCGGACGACCAGATCGCCAGGTCGATCCTGGCCGACCCGACCTTCAAGGGTCCCAACGGCCAGTTCGACCGCGGCCAGTTCAACACCGTCCTGCGCGACAACGGCCTCAACGAGGCGAGCTTCGTGCGCGACCAGCGCGCCGTGTACCTGCGGCAGGAGCTCGTGCAGGGGGTGGTGGGAGCCGTGGCGGTGCCGCGCGCCGCCCTCGACGCCCTGTACCGGTTCGACGCGGAAACCCGCAGCATCGACTACCTCACGCTGCCCGCCTCCGCGGCGGCGCACCTCCCCGAGCCCGATCCGGCGGCGCTGGAAAAGTTCTACACCGACCGCGCGCCGGCCTATCGGGCGCCCGAGCGCCGCAAGCTCACGATCCTGCCGCTCCTGCCGGCCGCGCTGGCCAAGCCCGACGGGGTGTCGGACGCCGACGTCCAGACGCTCTACGACAAGGTCAAGGACGGGCGCTTCACCACGCCCGAGTTCCGGACCCTGCAGCAGATCGTCCTCCCCGACGACGCGCAGGCCGCGGCGGCCTCGGCCCGCATCAGGGCCGGGGCGAGCTTCGCCAAGGTTGCGGCCGAGCGGCACCTCGGCGACAAGGACCTCGACCTCGGCCGCGTCACCAGGGCGAGCCTGTTCGACAAGGCGGTCGCGGACGCGGCCTTCGCGCTGCCCGAAGGGGGCACGAGCGAACCGGTCAAGACGGCGTTCGGGACCGCGCTGGTCCACGCCGCCAAGATCGAGCCCGCGGTCGTGAAGCCGCTCGCCGACGTGGCGCCCGACCTCCGGCGGGAGATCGCCGAAGGGCGGACGGGCGTTGCGATCCGCACCCTGCGGGACAAGATCGAGGACGCCCGCTCGGCCGGCCGGACGCTCGCCGAGGCGGGATCGGCGGCGGGGGTCGAGACCCGCACGACCGACGCGATCGACGCGGCCGGCAAGGACGCGGCCGGCAAGCCGGTCGACGTGCCGGGCGGCGCCGACCTCCTCAAGGCGGCCTTCGCGTCCGACGTGGGGGTCGACAACGACGCGGTGCGCATCCGCGACGGCGGGCAGGTGTTCTTCGAGGTCGCGGCCGTGGAGCCGGCCCGGCCGCTCACCTTCGCGGAGGTGCGCCCGCAGGTCGAGGCGGCTTGGCGGCAGAACGAGACCGCGACCCGCCTAGCCGCGAAGGCGGCCGACCTCGTCAAGGCGATCGACGGCGGCAAAACCATGGAGCAGGCCGCGACCTCGCTGGCCCTTCCGCTGCAGCACGCCAACGACGTGCGCCGCGCGGGCGGCGGCGGCATGAACCCGGCCGTGACCGCGCAGGTGTTCAACGACCACGTCGGTAAGGCGGGATCGGCCGCCGGCGAGGGCGACACGCGGATCGTGTTCAAGATCCTGGGCAGCGTCGTGCCCCCGCTCGATCCCGAGGCCCCGCAGGTTAAGCAGCTCGACACGGAATACCGGCGCTGGCTCGCCGAGGACATGCTGGGCTCGTACCTGACCGGGATCCAGGGCAAGGTCGGGGTGCGGATCAACCCGGACGCCTACCGGAGCGCGGTCGGCGGCACGTCGTGACCGGACCGGCTCCCGATTACGAGCGTTTCGCGCGAGAATACGAGGCGGGCCGGCCGGCGCTGCTGTGGTCGCTGCTGGTGGCCGACCTGGAAACGCCGGTTTCGGCTTTCCTGAAACTGTCGGCGGACCGGGCCGGCAACATCTTCCTGCTCGAGTCCGTGGAGGGCGGGGCCACCCGGGGCCGCTACTCGATGATCGGGCTCGACCCCGACGTGATCTGGCGCTGCACGGGCGAGGCGTCCGAGATCGACCGCGACGCGCTCGGGGGGCGGAAACGGTTCGAGCTTTGCCCCGGTCACCCGCTCGACGCCCTGCGGGCGCTGCTGGCCGAGTCCGCGATTCCCCCCGTGGCGGGCCTGCCCCCGATGGCAGCGGGTGTGTTCGGCTACCTCGGCTACGACATGGTGCGGCGGATGGAGCGGCTCGCCCCCGCCCGGCCCGATCCCATCGGGGTGCCGGACGCCGTGATGATCCGCCCCACCGTCATGGTGGTGTTCGACGCCGTGCGGGACGAGATCGCCGTGGTGACGCCCGTGCGGCCCCGGCCCGGCGTGCCGGCCCGCGCCGCTTACGCGGCCGCGCTGGACCGGCTCGACACTGTGGTGGCGGTGCTCGAAGGGCCGCTCGGCCACGCGGGCCCGGGTGCCGACCCGCACCTGCTCGCGACCCCGCCCGTCTCCAACACCGGCACGGCCGGGTTCCTCGCCATGGTGGAGCGGGCCAAGGACTACATCCGGGCGGGCGACATCTTCCAGGTGGTGCTGAGCCAGCGCTTCTCGGCGCCCTTCACCCTGCCGCCCTTTTCGCTCTACCGGGCGCTGCGGCGCGTCAACCCGGCGCCGTTCCTGTGCTACCTCGATTTCGGCGGGTTCCAGATCTGCTGCTCCAGCCCCGAGATCCTGGTGCGGGTGCGCGAGGGCGCCGTCACGATCCGGCCGATCGCGGGCACGCGGCGGCGCGGCGACACGCCCGAGGCCGACCGGGCGCTCGAAGCCGAGCTGCTGGCCGACCCCAAGGAGCGCTCCGAGCACCTGATGCTGCTCGACCTCGGCCGCAACGACGTGGGCCGGGTGGCCGCGATCGGCAGCGTGGCGGTCACCGAGCAGTTCGGCATCGAGCGCTACAGCCACGTCATGCACATCGTGTCCAACGTAGTGGGGCGGCTCGACCCGCGGCGCGACGTGATCGACGCCCTGGCGGCGGGGTTTCCGGCCGGCACCGTGTCGGGTGCCCCAAAGGTGCGGGCCATGGAGATCATCGACGAGCTGGAGCGCGAGAAGCGCGGCATCTACGGCGGCTGCATCGGCTATTTCGGCGCGGGCGGCGAGATGGACACCTGCATCGTGCTGCGCACCTCCGTGATCAAGGACGGCGTCATGCACGTGCAGGCCGGCGCCGGCATCGTCTACGATTCCGTGCCCGAGGCCGAGGACGCCGAATGCGCCAGCAAGGCCCGCGCGCTGGTGCGCGCCGCCGAGGAGGCGGTGCGGTTCGCGAGCTCGGCCAAGCGGGGGCAGTGAGGGTGAATGCTACGATGCACAGAACCGCACAATCGTCTTTTTTGGTTCGGTCGCGAATGCATTTGAGAGCGATCAAGGGTGGAAGCGATCCTTCGGACAAGGTTCCACGATGAATGCCAGGGAAGCGATTGCGACCGCGAAGGACTGGGTGTCGGAAACCTTTGACGGGGAGGGCCTCGTCAACCTGGGCCTCGAAGAGGTCAAGTTCGATGACCATCAAAGCGACTGGCTCATCACGATCGGCTTTTCTCGCCCATGGGATGTGGGCCATGGCATCGTCAACACCCTCGGTGGCGGCGTGCGACCACGCAGCTACAAGATCGTTCGCGTGCGAGATCGAGACGGCGAAGTGGTCTTGGTCGAAAACCGAAATTGATCGCTCGCAGCATCGCCCTCGACACCAACCTGCTGGTCCTGCTCATCGTCGGTTCGGCGTCGCGCCGCTACATCGACCTCCACAAGCGGACGAGAACCGACACGGCCGACGACTTCGATCTGTTGGCCGGCATCCTTGCGGATGTCGAATCGATCGTCGTGACGCCGAACGTGCTGACCGAGGCATCCAACCTGATCCGGCAGTTCGGCGAACCGGGCCGCACGCAGGTCGGCGTGGTCATGCAGCGCTTCATCGAGGAAAGCATCGAGCTTTACGTGCCAAGCCGGACGGCGGTTCACCGACCGGAGTTCCTTCGGCTTGGCCTTGCTGACACGGCCATCATCGCGGGCCAAGATAAGGACATGGCTCTGCTGACCGATGACCTGGATCTCTACCTTGCCAGCGCGAACAGCGGTCAAGCGGCCGTCAACTTCTCCCATCTGCGCGACCACCGCGGCCCCTGATGCGGCGCACGCGAAGCAACCCTGATGACTCTCGCGGCCGGTTGCCCGGCCGCGGCCAAGCTCCCGGCATCCAAGGTTCGCCATGAAGCACCGCGCGTTCCTGCTCGCCGTCGTTCTCGCTCTTCTGCTGGCGGGATCACAGGGTCGGGCGCAGAACCAACCCGTCCCCGCCTACGGCCCCGAACTGCAGGGCTTCGACTACCCCCGTCCCGTGCAGGTCTACGACTTCACCTCGCAGCGGCAAACGCTGCACATGGCCTACATGGACGTGCGGCCCGCGCAGCCCAACGGCCGCACGGTCGTGCTGCTGCACGGCAAGAACTTCTGCGCCGCGACCTGGGGCGACACGATCGACGTGCTGGCGGCCCAGGGTTACCGGGTGGTGGCGCCCGACCAGGTCGGGTTCTGCAAGTCGAGCAAGCCGCAGGCCTACCAGTTCTCCTTCGCCCAGCTCGCCCGCAACACCCGCGACCTGCTCGACCGGCTCGGTATCCCGCGCGCCACGCTCGTGGGCCATTCCACGGGCGGCATGCTGGCCGCGCGCTACGCGCTCCTGTACCCCGCCGCGGTCGAGCAGCTGGTGCTCGTGGATCCGATCGGCCTGGAGGACCCGAGCGCCAAGGGGGTGCCGCCGACGGGCGTCGACGCGTGGTTCCGGCGCGAGCTCGCCACCACGGCGGCGTCGATCCGCGCCTACGAGCAGGCCACCTATTACGCGGGCGACTGGCAGGCCCGCTACGAGCCCTGGGTGCGGATGCTGGCCGGCCTCTACGCCGGCCCCGGGCGGGAGCAGGTCGCGTGGGACGCGGCGCTCGTGGACGACATGATCGTGACCCAGCCCGTGGTCTACGAGCTGAACCGGATCGCGGCGCCCACGCTGCTGATGATCGGCGACCGCGACGTCACCGCCATCGGCAAGGACCTGGCGCCGCCGGAGGTCCAGGCCCGACTCGGCGACTACCCCGAGCTCGGCAAGCTGGCCCAGCACGCCATTCCCGGCGCCAAGCTGGTCGAGTTCCCCGACCTCGGCCACGCCCCGCAGGTGCAGGACCCGGACGCCTTCCACAAGGCCCTGCTCGACGGTCTCGCGAACCCCTGAACCGGCCGCGGATCGAACTCACGCGGCGCGGTGCAGCACCCCGCCCGTGACGGCCTGCCGGCACCCCGTCGTGCCCGGAAAGGTGAGCGGCAGCCCGTCGAGCGACCGCACCGCCAAATACGCGAAGGCCTGCGCCTCCACCGCGTCGCCCGACCAGCCGTGGTCCTCGGCCGCGGTCACAGGGCACGGCAGGCGGGCCCGCAGCGCCGCCATCAGGGTCGGGTTGCGGGCCCCGCCGCCGCACACCACGGCGCGTTCGGGCCGGCCCGGCAGCCGCAGGAGCACGCGGGCGATCGATTCGGCCGTGAAGGCCGTCAGCGTGGCGGCGGCGTCCTCGAGACCAAGGGCCGCCACGGGCGCGGCCGAGAAGGCGTTGCGGTCGAGCGACTTGGGGGGCGGCCGGTCGAAGAACGGGTGGTCCAGCAGGGCCGCCAGCGCGCGCGCGTCGGCCCGGCCGCCCGCGGCCGCGGTGCCG
The DNA here is from genome assembly GCA_964243125.1 of uncultured Lichenihabitans sp. Classification (GTDB taxonomy): domain Bacteria; phylum Pseudomonadota; class Alphaproteobacteria; order Rhizobiales; family Beijerinckiaceae; genus Lichenihabitans. Next base: position 45,125 of record CAXTEP010000005.1, read on the forward strand.
TCGCGGTCGAATGCCTCGCCGGTCCGGGCCAGCATGAGGTCGTCGAGGAGCGCGTTGCCCGGCCCGGTGTCGCAGGCCACGGGGGCCGAGGCGGACCCGGGCAGGAACGTCACGTTGGACACGCCGCCGATGTTGATCACGAGCGTCGGGCCGCCGAGGCCCGCGGCGCGCGCCAGGGCGCCGTGGTACACCGGCACCAGGGGCGCGCCCTGCCCGCCCGCCGCCATGTCGGCGGCCCTGAGATCGGCCACCACGTCGCGGCCGAGCCGGCGCGCCAGGGCGGCGCCGTCGCCGATCTGCACCGTGAGCGCCCGCTCGGGCCGATGCAGCACCGTCTGGCCGTGGAACCCGACCGCATCGAGCGTTGCGGCTTCGAGGCCGTTGCGGCGCAGGAAATCCTCCACGGCCTCGGCATGGCGGTCGGTGACGCGGCGCTCCGCCTCGGCGAGCGCGCCGGGCCGGGCGGTCCGGTCGGTGAGCGACACCGCTTCGGCCACGGCCTGCCGCAGCACCGCGCGGTCCTCGGCCGCGTAGGGCAGGAACCCGGTGGGGCCGAGGCGCAGCGCGTCGGTGCCGTCGGTCTCGACCAGCGCCACGTCGACGCCGTCCATGGAGGTGCCGGCCATGAGGCCGACCACCCGGCGCATTCTGCCTGTTCCCGCGGTCACGACGGTCCTTTCGGCTCGATTTTCCCGGCGCTTTCGTGCAGAAAACCGCCGCTGGCTGCCGGCGGCATCCAAGCATCCCGACCCTTACCATGCGGCCGCATGGTTAACCCACGCTTGCCGCGGCGGCCGCCGTCGCGGCCGGCCCATGGACCCCGCCATGCCCGACGCCGTTTCGTCCGACTTCCTCCGCGTGCTCACCGAGCGGGGCTACCTGCACCAATGCTCGGACGCGGCGGGGCTCGACGTCAAGGCGCGGGCGGGCGGGCTCGTGGCCTACGTGGGCTACGACTGCACCGCGCCCTCGCTGCACGTGGGTAGCCTGGTGTCGATCATGATGATGCACTGGCTCCAGCGCACGGGCGGCAAGCCCGTGGTGCTGATGGGCGGCGGCACGACCCGGGTCGGCGACCCGTCCGGCAAGGACGAGAGCCGCAAGGTGCTGAGCCTGGAGACGATCGAGAACAACAAGGTGAGCCTGCGCGAGGTGTTCGGGCGCTTTCTGCAGTTCGGCGACGGGCCGGCCGACGCCGTCATGCCCGACAATGCCGAATGGCTGGCCGGCCTCAACTACATCGACTTCCTGCGCGACGCGGGCCGGCACTTCTCGGTCAACCGCATGCTGTCCATGGACAGCGTCCGGACCCGGCTCGACCGCGACCAGGAACTGTCGTTCCTGGAATTCAACTACATGTGCCTGCAGGCCTACGACTTCGTGGAGCTCAACCGCCGCTACGGCTGCATCCTGCAGATGGGCGGCTCCGACCAGTGGGGCAACATCGTCACCGGCATGGACCTCGGCCGCCGCATGGGCACGGGCCAGCTCTTCGCGCTGACCTGCCCGCTCATCACCACGGCCTCGGGCGTCAAGATGGGTAAGACCGCATCCGGCGCGGTGTGGCTCAAGGCCGACCTGTTCTCGCCCTACGGCTACTGGCAGTTCTGGCGCAACACCGAGGACGGGGACGTGGGCCGCTTCCTGCGGCTGTTCACCGTGCTGGACCTCGGCGAGATCGCGCGGCTCGAAGTTTTGGCCGGGGCGGAGGTCAACGAGGCCAAGAAGGTGCTGGCCACAGAGGCCACGGCCCTGTTGCACGGGCGCGAGGCCGCGCGAGCCGCCGAAGAAGCGGCGCGGCAAACCTTCGAGGAGGGCGCGGTCTCGGCCGACCTGCCCACGGTGGCGGTCGACGGCACCGAACTCGCGGCGGGCCTGGGCGTGCTGGCCGCCTTCGTGCGGGCCGGCCTCGTCGGCTCCACGGGGGAAGCGCGGCGCCAGGTCCGGGGCGGCGGCCTCAGGGTCAACGACGCCCCCGTCACGGACGAGCGCGCCACCCTGTCGGACGCCGACCTGGACGGGTCCGGCGTCGTCAAGCTATCGCTCGGCCGCAAGAAGCACGTGCTGCTGCGGGCCGCCGGCACGACCGCCTGAGCGGATCGTCGCTCTGCGGCCC
>CAXTEP010000005.1:47340-52550 GCA_964243125.1 uncultured Lichenihabitans sp.
CTGGGGCCCCGGTCGGCAGGTTCGAGCGTCGCGGCCGCGTCCTCAGGGCTTGAGGAACTTGTCGACGTTGTCCTTGGTCACGACGTCGAGCCCGACCACGTTGACGGGCGGCACGGTCTCGCCCTTCTTGAGCTTGACCAGCATGTCCATGGCCTTTTCGCCCATCTCGTAGGGGCGCTGGCCGACCAGGACCTGGACGTAGCCGTCCTTGAGCGCCTGCAGCTCGACCGGCAGCGTGTCGGGCATGACGAGCGGGAAGGTGCCGGCCTTGACCTTGTCCATCACGGAATCGACGAAGCTCTTGTAGGCCTTGGGGGCGAACAGCGCCCAGCCGCCGATCGGGATGATGGCGCCGATGTCCGGGTTGGCGGTGGCGAAGTCGCTGAGCTGCTGGGCGGCCAGCGCGGCGTCGTCGTTGCAGAAGGCGGGTGAGCCCTTGACCTCGGTCCAGCCCGCGCCCTTCAGCACCTCGTAGAGGCCGGCCAACCGCTCGTTGAGGTTCTGGGCCGCGGGACCGCCCGACTGCGTCGCGAAGGTGCTGGGCTTGGGGTGCGCTTTGATGAGCTGGCGGCCGAGCTCGCGGCCCATCTCCTTGTTGTCGGTTCCGAGGTAGGCCTGACGGGCCGAGGCGGGCGCGTCCGCGTCGAAGGTGATCACCGGGATGCCGGCGTCGCGCGCCTGCTTGATCACGCCCGTGACGCTGTCGGCATCCGCCACCGAGATCGCGATGCCGTCGACCCCTTGCGTGACGAAATCCTGGGTGATCTGCACCTCGGTGGCGGGCTCGTGGGTGGCGGGCCCCTTGTAGATGCAGGTGACGCCGATCTTGGCGGCCTGCGCCATGCACCCGTCGCGGGACAGGTCGAAATAGGGATTGTCCATCCCCTTGGGGATCAGGGCGAACCGCAGGTCGGCGGCGGATGCGGCCGCGACCAGGGACAGGGTGGCGACGGCGCTCAGCAGGATGGTCTTCACGCGTGTTTCCTCCGTTGATGGGTCTTCTTGAGGCTCGGAAAGCGGACGGACCCTCGTCCGCCTCCGGATGGCATGCGCGGGCGCTTATTCCGGCTCGCGGGTCCGCAACCGGTCGACCAGCACCGCCATGATGATGATCGAGCCGACGAACACCTGCTCCCAGTAGGTGTCGGCCCCGAACAGGGCGAGCCCGTTGCGGATCACCTCGATCAGCGCGGAGCCGATGATGGCGCCCAGCGGGCCGCCGACCCCGCCCGCGAGGTCCGCGCCGCCGATCACGGAGGCCGCGATGATCTTGAGCTCGTAGCCGGTCGCGAGATTGGCGGGCGCGGAGCCGAGCCAGCCCGCGATCAGGATGCCGGCAAACCCGGCGCTCAGCGCGCACAGGACGTAGACCGAGATCTTGACGCGGTCGACCGCGACGCCGGTGAGTTGCGCGGCCCGCTCGTTGCCGCCCAGCACGAACACGTAGCGACCCCAGCGGGAATGGCGCAGCGCGACGCCCATGACGACCGCGAAAACGAGCAGGTAGACGAGCGGTACCGGCATGCCGAGCACCCGGCCGTCGGTCAGCGCGTAGAAGGTGTCGACGTTCGGCCCGGCCGGCGCCTGCCCGCGTCCCTGCGTGATCACGTAGGTGACGCCGCGGCAGATCGACAGCATGCCGAGCGTGGTGACGAAGGGCGAGAGCTTCACCTTGGCGATCAGCAGCCCGTTGACGAGCCCCACCAGCGCCGCGGCCGCGAGCCCGAGCAGCACCGCGACGGTCATCACGGCGTAGGGAACACCAGCGAGCGGGGTCGCGCTCAGGACCTTCATCAGCAGGGCGGTCAGCACCGCGACCAGCGCCATGACGGATCCGACCGACAGGTCGATGCCGCCCGTGATGATCACCAGGGTCGAGCCCAGCGCCACGATGGCGATGTAGCTGAAGTTCTTGGAGGTGTTCAGCAGGTTGTTGGCCGACAGGAAATGGTTGGCGAAGGTCGCCACCAGCGCGAAGATCACCAGGAAGGCGATGGCCACATAGGCGGTCTGCGACCCGAGCGCGCCGTGCCGATACCAGCGGGCCGTGCCCACGTTGCCGAACGAGAGGGGACCGGCGACGGGCGTCATCAGGCGGCCTCCAACGCGCCGGTGATCAGCGCCGTGACTTCCTCGGGGCTGGACCGGGCCACGGGCTTGTCGGCGCGCTTTTCGCCGCGCCGGAGCACCACCACGCGGTCGCAGACCGAGAACACGTCGGGCATGCGGTGCGAGATCAGCATCACGGCGACCCCCTGGTCGCGCAGGCGCCGGATGAGGTCGAGCACCTCGGCGACCTGGCGCACCGAGATCGCGGCCGTGGGCTCGTCCATGAGGATCAGCTTGGCGTTGGCGAGCCGCGTGCGGGCGATCGCCACGGCCTGGCGCTGCCCGCCCGACATGGATTTGACGAGATCCCTGGGCCGGGTTTCGGACTTGAGCTCGCCGAACAGCGCCAGCGCCCGCGCGTTCATGGCGCGGTGGTCCAGGAACGAGAAGGGGCCGACCCGCCGTGTGAGCTCGCGGCCCAGGAACACGTTGGCGGCGGCACTCACGTTGTCGGCCAGCGCGAGGTCCTGGTAGACGACCTCGATGCCGGCGTCGCGGGCGTCGAGCGGCCGGTCGAAGCGGTGCTCCCGGCCCTCGAACGCGATGGTGCCGTGGGTCGGGTGGAAGTTGCCCGCGATGATCTTGACCAGGGTCGACTTGCCGGCGCCGTTGTCGCCCATCAGGCCCACGACCTCGCCGGCCGGAATCGACAGGTCGATGTCGTGGAGGGCGCGGATCGCTCCGAATTCCTTGCCGATGCCAGCCAGTCGCAACACGGGCGCGACGGACGTCTTCGGCCTCGAAACCGCCATGGCGCTCACGAGCGCTTCCTTCCCGTTCTTGTTTTATGGTGCCGCATCATAGGAGCGCCCCGGCCGGGCGCAACCGCAAAGGCGAGGCCTGGGCCCCCGACCGCGACCGTGGTGAACACCGCCGCCGGCTCCGGCATGCGGCCGAGCCGCGACGCCCGGATCCGGTCACAACCGCGCGCCGCTCTGCGGATCGAACACCACGGCCTTGTCGAGGTTGAACGCGAACGGCATCGTGTCGCCGGCCCTGACCGGCACGTCCGAACGCATGCGGGCCGTCAGCGCCTTGCCGCCGAGCTGCGTCACCACGAACGTGTCGGAGCCCGCCGGCTCCACCACGTCCACGGTGCCGTCCAGGGTCGCGATGCTGCGGGCGTTGCGGTCGGCGCCGTCGCGGTCCGTGATGGCTTCGGGGCGGATGCCGAGAATGAGTTCGCGCCCCGTCGCGAGCGGCGCCGCCGCCAGCGTGTCGGGCACGGCCAGCGTCACCTCCGTGGCGCCGGTCTGGACCAGCCGGAGCACGGTGCGGCCGTTCTCGCTCGCGACCCGGGCCTTGAGCAGGTTCATGGACGGCGAGCCCATGAAGTCGGCCACGAAGAGATTGGCGGGCCGGTTGTAGATCTCGGCCGGGGTGCCGACCTGCTGCAGGATGCCGTCCTTCAGCACGGCGATCTTGGTGGCCAGCGTCATGGCCTCGATCTGGTCGTGCGTGACGTAGACGATCGTCTTGCCGGTCGCGGCGTGCAGGCGCTTGATCTCGGTGCGCATGTCGACGCGCAGCTTGGCGTCGAGATTGGACAGCGGCTCGTCGAACAGAAACACGCGGGGGTCGCGCACCAGCGCCCGGCCCATGGCGACGCGCTGGCGCTGCCCCCCCGACAGCTGCGAGGGCTTGCGGGCCAGCAGGTGTTCGAGCTGCAGGGTCTTGGCGATGGCCGCCACCGCCCTGTCGCGCTCGGGCCTGGGCACGCCGCGCATCTCCATGCCGAACGCGATGTTTCCCGCCACCGTCATGTTGGGGTAGAGCGCGTAGCTCTGGAACACCATCGCGATGTCGCGCTTGGACGGGTGCAGGTCGTTGACGGCGTGGCCGTCGATCCGGATCTCGCCCGCCGTGACGGTTTCCAGGCCCGCGATGATGTTGAGCAGGGTGGACTTGCCGCAGCCCGACGGGCCGACCAGGACCAGGAACCCGCCTTTCTCCAGGTCGATGCTGATGTCCTTCAGCACCTCGATCCCGCCGTAGCGCTTGCGCAGGTGGTCGATCTGCAGGAACGCCATGGTGTTCAGCCTTTCACGGCGCCCGCCATCAGCCCGCGCACGAAGTAGCGCCCGGCCACGATGTAGACCACGAGGGTGGGAAGCGCCGCGATGATGGCCGCGGCCATGTTGACGTTGTACTCGACCACGCCGGTCGAGGTGTTGACGACGTTGTTCAGCGCCACCGTCATCGGCATCGTGTCGCCCGACCCCGCGTAGGCCGAGGCGAACAGGAAGTCGTTCCAGATGTTGGTGAACTGGTAGATCACGCAGACCACGAAGATGGGCACGGAGTTCGGTAGCAGGACGCGGGTGAAGATCCGGAAGAAGCCGGCGCCGTCCACCATGGCGGCGCGCACCAGTTCGGACGGGAAGGCCTCGTAGTAGTTGCGGAAGAACAGCGTGGTGAAGCCCAGGCCGTAGACCACGTGGACGAACACGAGGTTGGCGGTCGGGTCGCCCAGGCCGAGGCTGGTGCCGAGCGCGTCCCGCAGGCTGTTGCCGAACCGGCCCACGTCGCCGAGCAGCGTCGCCATGGGCAGCAGCACCGACTGGAACGGGATGAAACAGGCGAACAGCATCAGCCCGAACACGAGGCGGTGGCCCCTGAAGCGCCATTTGGTGAGCACGTAGCCGTTGAGCGCGCCCAGCGCCGTGGAGATCAGCACGGCCGGAACCACCATCTTGATGGAGTTCCAGAAGTAGCCGCTGATCCCCGCGCAGGTCAGGCCCACGCAGGCCTCGCTCCAGGCCCGGACCCAGGGCGCCACCGTGGGATCCCTGGGCAGGGCCAGCATGCTGCCGTTCTGGATCTCTCCCATGGTCTTGAACGAGGTGACCAGCATGACGAAGAGCGGCATCAGGTAGACGACCGCGAACAGGCCGAGCAGGGCGTAGTTGACGATCCGCCCCGCGACCGGTCGCCGGGCGGGCCGGGCACGGTCGAGGAGGACCGCGGTCGAGCTCATCGCACGCGCTCCCGCAGTTCGGTGTAAAGGTAGGGGACGATGATGCAGCTGATGGCGATCAGCATGATCACGGCGCTGGCCGAGCCGACCGCCATCTCGTTCCGCTTGAACGTGTATTCGTACA
>CAXTEP010000006.1:0-15960 GCA_964243125.1 uncultured Lichenihabitans sp.
CGGACGGCGGCTTTCCACTGCGTCTTCGATGCGGCGCGCTTGGCTTGTAGCGACACCGGCGTTCCCGGCAGTGAGAACCCGATCGGGAAGTCCGGGGTCACCGCGTCATCTCACGCCACCCGGTCGGTCACCTCCCGCAACTCCCGCGGCAGGGGGAAGAACATCGTTTCCGTGGTGGTCGACACCGTCTCGACCTCGATGTCGTAGCGCTCCGCGAAGGCGTCGATGATCTCCTCGACCAGCACCTCGGGGGCCGAGGCCCCGGCCGTGATGCCGATGGTGCGGATCGCGCCCAGGTGGGTCCAGTCGATGTCGGAGGCGCGCAGCACGAGCTGGCTGTTGCGGCAGCCGGCCCGCTCGCTCACCTCCTTCAGGCGCTGCGAGTTGGACGAGTTGGCCGAGCCCACCACCAGCAGCGCGTCGACCTTGTGGGCGATCTGCTTGACCGCTTCCTGGCGGTTGGTGGTGGCGTAGCAGATGTCCTCCTTGTGGGGGCTGACGATGTCGGGGAAGCGCCGCTTCAGCGCCTCCACGATGCCCTGCGTGTCGTCCACCGACAGCGTGGTCTGGGTGACGAAGGCGAGCGAGCGGCGCGCCAGCTCGGTGCCGCGCTGGTCGGCCAGCCGGTCCACGTCGGCGATGGTTTCCACCAGGATCACGGCGCCCTGCGGCAGCTGCCCCAGCGTGCCCACCACTTCCGGGTGACCCGCATGGCCCACCAGGATGATGGTGTGGCCGCGCCGGAAATGCAGCTCGGCCTCGCGATGCACCTTGGTGACCAGCGGGCAGGTCGCGTCGATGGCGAAGAAGCCGCGCTCGGACGCGTGCTGCGGCACCGCCTTGGGGACGCCGTGGGCCGAGAAGATCACTGGCGCGCCGGTGTCCGGAATCTCGTCAAGCTCCTCCACGAAAACCGCGCCCTTCTTCTTCAGGCTCTCGACCACGTATTTGTTGTGAACGATCTCGTGGCGCACGTAGACGGGCGCGCCGTAAACCCGCAGGGCCCGCTCGACCGCGTCGATGGCGCGGATCACCCCGGCGCAGAAGCCGCGCGGCGCGCAGAGCAGGATTCGCAGCGGCGGCTTGGTCATCGTTTCGGGTCCGTTGGTGGTGCCGGAGGGTTTTGGGCGATGCCGCATGCAGGGTCAAGGCCGCGATCCCGTCGCGGTCACCGATCCGTGTCGGTCGGGTGTCGTTGACCTGAGTTCGGGACCCCGTGGCGGCGGGACGCGCCATTGAGTGCGGGTCGCCCATCCTTTATGCCACGGGTCCCGCGCCGTGCCCGGGCGCCACCGCCCGGACGTTCACGAGGTCATCCCATCACCGTCACGATCCCAACGCAGGGAAGCGCGCACCCGTCCGACCTTGCGCGCGATCCCCTGTCGGCCACCCCGGCGCCGTTCCAGGCCGTGTTCACGCGCGGCTCCGTCCTGCGCCACGTGCTGGTGATGACGGGAACCGGCACGGTCGGGATCCTGGCCGTCTTCGTGGTCGACCTGCTGTCGCTGCTCTACGTGTCCCGCCTCCAGCAGACCGACCTCACGGCCGCGGTGGGCTATGCCACGCAGGTCCTGTTCTATCCGGTGTCGATCAACATCGGCCTGACGATCGCGCTCACGGCCCTGATGGCGCGCGCGCTCGGGGCGGGCGACCGGGAACGGGCGCGCCGCCTCGCGGCCTCGGGCCTGACCCACGCGGCCCTGCTCAGCCTGGGCGTCACGATCGGGGTGCTCGCCTTCACCCCGCCGATCCTGGCGGGGCTCGGGGCCCAGGGCACCGTGGCCGCGACGGCCGCGGCTTTCCTGCGCATCACCCTGCCGGCCAACGTTCCCTTCGCGCTCGGCATGGGCCTGTCGGGCGTCCTGCGCGCCGTGGGCGACGCGCGGCGGGCCATGTACGTGACGCTGGCGGGTGGGATCATCACCGGGATCCTCGATCCCATCCTGATCTTCGGCCTGCACATGGGCGTCTACGGGGCCGCGGCCTCCACCGTGGTGGCGCGCTTCGTGTTCCTCGGCATGGGCGCCTGGGGCGCGATCCGGGTCCACGATCTCGTGGGACGCCCGCGGTTCGCCGCCGTGCTGGACGACGTCAGGCCTATGATGGCCGTGGCGCTCCCGGCGGTCGCCACCAATCTCGCCACCCCGGTCGCCAACAGCTACGTGTTCCACGTGCTGTCCCGCTTCGGCGACCCGGCGATCGCGGCCACCGCCATCGTGGACCGCATCGTTCCGGTCGCGTTCGGGGCGGTGTTCGCCCTGTCGGGGGCGGTTGGCCCGATCCTGGGGCAGAATCTCGGGGCCGGGCGCTTCGACCGGGTGAGCGAGACCCTGACCAAGTCCTTCGCGCTGACGGCCGCCTACGTGCTGGCCGTGTGGGCCCTGCTCTGGCTGCTGGCGCCCGCGGTCGTGGACCTGTTCGGCGCTTCGCCGCTGTCGGCTCACTACATCCGGTTCTTCCTGCACTACGGCCTGTCGGCCTGGCTCTTCATCGGCCTGCTGTTCGTGGCCAACGCGTCGTTCAACAACCTCGGCTTCCCGCTGCTGTCGCTCGCGTTCAACTGGGGGCGGGCCACGCTGGGCACGATCCCCTTCGTGACGCTCGGGGCTGCCTACGGGGGCGTGGAGGGCGGCCAGATCGGCATCGCGTTCGGGGCGGCCGTGTTCGGGATCGCGGCGCTCGCCACCGCGTACCGGGTCACGGGACGGCTCGCGGCGCGGCCGGCCGCGACCTGAACGGCCCCGCCGGCGTGCCGCGCCGGTTGCCCGGCCGCCAGGCTCCGGTGGCCGAGTGCCGTTTGGGCTCCGGCCCGCCAGCTGCTCAGTACTGGTCCGCGTAGGGGTCGAAGACCGAACCCTGCCGGGCCGAATCCACGAAGGGATCGGCGGCCGGGCTGCTCGACACGCGCGACACCTTGCTGCGGCGCGGCTGGGCATATTGCTCGCGCGCCACCGGCCCGGCCTCGTCGTCGCTGGACGCCGACTGCAACCGGCCGTTCGGTCCCAGCACGATCACCTTGGTGCCGACCGGGATGCGGCTGAACAGGTCGATCACGTCCTGGTTGATCATGCGGATGCAGCCCGACGACACCCGGGTACCGATCGAGTAGGGCTCCAGCGTCCCGTGGATGCGGTAAAGCGTGTCCTTGGAGCCCTCGTACAGGTACATGGCCCGCGCCCCGAGCGGGTTGCCCGCGCCGCCGTGCATGCCGGTGCCGCCCGGCAGCTGGCTCATCACGGCCTTGATGGACGGGTCGCGCGCGATCATCTCGGCGGGCGGGTACCAGTCCGGCCATTCGCGCTTGGCGTTGATGTGGGCGACCCCCGACCAGCCGAAGCCTTCGCGGCCGACCCCGACGCCGTAGCGGATCGCCTGGGTGGGCGAGTCGACCACGTACAGGAAGCGCTCCTCCGGGTTGATGATGATCGTGCCGGGCTGCTCGTTACTCTGGTAGGACACCACGGTGCGCAGGAACCGCTGGTTGAGCCGTCTGAGGTCGATGCCGGGAACCGCGAAGGGCTCGGTCGTGACCGGCGCGTAGATCTCCTCCGGCGACGGGAAGTAGTCCTGGGCGAAGCCCTTCAACGGCGCCAGCGCGCCCACAACGAGACTTGCGGCACCCGCCAGAACGCTGCGGCGACTCGGGTCTGACATCACGACACTCCAGAGACAATCGGGTTCACGGCGGACCTATGGGAAAAACAAGCGTCGGGCGCAACCGCCATCGCGCGCCCCGATCGCCTTTGATTATCGGTGTTGCATGCTGAACGAACCGTAACCGGGCCGCGCCTTGATGCGTCATGCCCGCGGGTGCCATGCGCGCCTGCGTCCCCGGCGAGCCTTGACCCGCCCCGGGTCGCGGTCCGATAGGGAAAGCAAAGCCGGATCTGACACGAGGACCACGTGAGTAACTTCAACCAGGAAACGGTGCTGGACGTCCGCCACTGGACCGACCGGCTCTTCAGCTTCCGGACGTCCCGCAATCCCTCGTTCCGTTTCCGCAACGGCGAGTTCACCATGATCGGGCTCGAGATCAACGGCAAGCCCCTGCTGCGGGCCTACAGCGTGGCGAGCGCCAACTACGAGGAGCAGCTCGAGTTCCTGTCCATCAAGGTGGCGGACGGGCCGCTCACCTCGCGGCTGCAGAACATCAAGGTGGGCGATTCCGTGATCGTCAGCCGCAAGGCCACGGGCACGCTGGTGATCGACAACCTCGACCCCGGCCGCAACCTGTACCTGCTGGCCACCGGGACCGGCCTCGCGCCGTTCCTGAGCGTGGTCAAGGACCCCGACACCTACGAGAAGTTCGAGCGCGTCGTGCTGGTGCACGGCTGCCGGCACGTGGCGGAACTCGCCTACGGGGACGACCTCACCGAGGTCCTGCCGCGCGACGAGCTGATCGGCGAACTCGTCAGCGACAAGCTGCTCTACTACCCGACCGTGACGCGCGAAGCGTTCCGGCACACCGGGCGGATCACCGCGCTGATGGAGACGGGCCGGCTTTACGCTGACCTCGGCCTCGCGCCGCTGGACGCCGCGCACGACCGCGTGATGATCTGCGGCGGCCCCCAGATGCTGGTCGACATCAAGCACCACCTCGTCGACCGCGGCTTCGCCGAGGGCAACCACGGCGAGCCCGGCCAGTTCGTGGTCGAGAAGGCGTTCGTGGACCGTTGAAGCGCGGCGCGCCGATCCCGCGCGGGGAGCCGGCCGGGGAGGTTCGCATGCCCGTCGTCGAGATCGGGGCCAGGCACGAGGTGGACGTCGCCGTGGTGGGGGCGGGCGCGGCCGGCCTCGCGGCGGCCCGGCGGCTCGCGGGGGGCCGCCGCGACCTCGATGTCGTGGTGCTCGAAGCGGCCCGGCGGATCGGCGGCCGGGCGCTGACCACGATGCTCCCCGCCCTCGGCGTGCCGGTCGACCTCGGCTGCGGCTGGCTGCACGGCGCCCGCACCAACATTTGGACCGCGATCGCGGGCGAGCTCGGCCACGCCGTGGACCGCACCCCCGCGCCCTGGGACGGCGGCGGCCGCGACCTCGGGCGCAGCCCCAAGACCCGCGCGGCGGCGCGCCGCGCCATGACGGCCTTCTTCGAGCGCGCCGACCGGCGCGGCGAGGATGGGCCGGACGCGGCCCTGAGCGCGCTGCTGGAGCCCGGCAACCCGTGGAACCCGCTTATCGAAGCGACCGGCACCTACATTAACGGCGCCGAGCTCGACGCGGCCTCGGTCCACGACTACGCGCGCTACGAGCCCGGTCCGGGACCGGACTGGCGGGTGCGGGACGGCTACGGCGCCCTGGTGGCGGCCTTCGGGGCCGCGGTTCCCGTGGCGCTCGACGCGGCCGTGACCCGCATCGACCACGGGCGGTCCGGCCGCGTCCACCTCGACACGCCGCGGGGCCGCCTGTCGGCCCGTGCCGCAGTGGTCACGGTGTCGTCCGACCTGCTGGCCGCCGAGGCGATCCGCTTCGACCCGCCCTTGCCCGACAAGGCGGAGGCCGCGGCCGGCCTGCCGCTCGGCCTCGCCGACAAGCTCTTCCTGGCCCTGTCCGAGCCGGACGCCTTCGCGGTCGAGGGTCACCTGACCGGCTCGACCGAGCGGACCGGAACGGGAGCCTACCACGTCCGCCCGTTCGGCCGCCCGGTGATCGAGTGCTACTACGCCGGTCGCTGCGCCCGCGACCTGGAGCGGCAAGGCGAGGCCGCGGCCCTGGCCTTCGCGGCCGAGGAGCTCGCGGCGCATTTCGGCAACGACGTGAAGCGCCGGATCACGGCCGCGGCCTGGACCCGCTGGGCCGACGACCCGCTCGTCCGCGGCTCCTATTCCTACGCGAGGCCGGGCCACGCGGGCGCGCGGGCGCGACTGGCCGCGCCCGTGGGTGACCGGCTGTTCTTCGCGGGCGAGGCCTGTTCGCCGCACCGCTTCTCGACCGCGCACGGCGCCTACGAGTCGGGGGTGGCGGCGGCCGAGCAGGTGCTGGCGGTGCTCGCCCCGACCCGCGCAGCGCTGCCGATTCCGTAGCCCGCGGACCCGTTCAGGGCTCGTCGACCACCCTGGTGTCGGGCCGGTCGTCGCCGGGCGCGGTTTCCTCGTGCCAGGCGCCGGCGGGATCCTGGTAGGCGATCCCCTCGCTTTCGCCGCCCAACCGCTGCCGGTCGGAAGCGAGCCTGGCGGCTTCGAGGGCTTCCGCGTGGGTCGGAAAGGTTTCGGAGAAGACGTCGTCCACCTTGTAGGCCCAGCCGCCGTCGTGTTCCACGACGTGGTAGATTTCCTCGGTCATCGCTTCATCTCCCCTCAGGCGCCGGGGGCAACGCGCGAGAACCGGGCCGGGATGCAGGGGCAGGCGCTACATCTCGACCCGCGTGCCGAGCTCCACCACGCGCGGGATGGGAATGGAGAAATAGTCCGACGCGCTCACGGCGTTGCGGGTCATGAAGGCGTACAGGCTTTCTTCCCAGGACGACAGGTCGGGTTTGAGCGAGGGAACCGGGGTTTCGCGGCCGATGAAGTAGGAGGCCGCGTCCGGGTCGCAGCCCACCCTGTCGCGGTAGCGCCCCAGCGTCGCCACCACGTCGGGGTGCTCGGCGAACCCGAAGGCCAGCCGCACGATGCTGAACCCGGCCGGCAGGGCTTCCACGGTGATGCGCTGTTCCTCCGCCACTCGCGGAACCCGTTCGGTGACGACGTTGAGAAGCACCACGCGGTCGTGCACCACGCCGTTGTGCTTGACGTTCAGCGACAGGGCGGAAGGAACCCGCTCGATCTCCCTGGTCAGGTACACGGCCGTGCCGCGCATCCGCACCGGCGCGTCGGGACGCTCCAGCCCGGCGATGAACTCATTCAAGGGGACCGCATGCTCGCTGTGGCGCGCGAGCGCCACGGCGCGGCCCTTGCGCCAGCACAGCATCAGGACCAGGGCCGCGACCGCCACGGTCAGCGGGAACCAGCCCCCGGCCAGGACCTTGCGCAGGTTGGCCGACAGGAAGACCAGGTCCAGCACGAGGAACAGGCCGCCGACCGGCGCCACCAGGGCCGCGGGCCATTTCCACACGCCGTGCGCCACGGTCATGACCAGGATCGTGGTCACCAGCATGGTGCCCGCCACCGCGATGCCGTAGGCGTTGGCGAGCGCGTCCGACGATCGGAATCCGAACACCAGGCCCAGCACGGCCACGGCCAGCAGCCAGTTCATCTGCGGCACGTAAACCTGGCCGGCTTCCTCGGTCGAGGTTTGCCGGACGTCCAGCCGGGGCAGGACGCCGAACTGGATCGCCTGCTGCACCAGCGCGAAGGCGCCCGACAGCACCGCTTGGCTGGCGATGATGGTGGCGAGCGTGGTGAGCAGCACGGCCGGAACCAGCAGCCAGGCCGGGAACAGGAGGAAGAACGGCTCCGTGGCCCGCGTCGGATCCGCCAGCACGGACGCGCCCTGGCCGAAATAGTTGAGCACGAGGGCCGGCAGCACGAGCGCGAACCAGTTGACCCGGATGGCGCCCCGTCCGAAATGCCCCATGTCGGCATACAGCGCTTCCCCGCCCGTCAGCGCCAGGAACACCGAGCCGAGCACCGCGAAGCCCGTGGATCCGCCCGCGTGGCCCAGGTAGGCGAGCCCGTGGCGCGGATCGAGCGCCCGGAGCACGTCCGGGTGCCCGGCCACCGCGATCGCCCCCGTGACCGCGAGAACCGCGAACCAGGCCACCATGACGGGCCCGAACAGGAACCCGACCGCGCCGCTGCCGCGGCTCTGGATGGCGAACAGCGCGACCAGCACGACCGCGGCGGCCGGCACCACGTAGGGACCGACCGCGGGGGTGGCGATGCGCAGGCCCTCGACGGCGCTCAGCACCGAGATCGCCGGCGTGATCATGGCGTCGCCCACGAACAGCGCCGCGCCGATCAGGCCGGCCACGAGCAGCACGGGCCGCCACGTCCCGGCGGCCGGCAGGGCCAGCGACATCAGCGCCATGATGCCGCCCTCGCCCTGGTTGTCGGCCCGCATGACCAGGAGCACGTATTTCGCCGCCACCACCAGGACCACGGCCCAGAACACCAGGGACACCACGCCCAGCACGGTGGCCTCGGCGGTCTCCCCGCCCGCGGCGCGCAGCGACTCGCGGAACGCGTAGATCGGGCTCGTGCCGATGTCGCCGAACACCACCCCGAGCGCGCCGACCAGCAGGGCAGGGCGGATCGGGTGGTCGGCCACGGCCGGGGTCGAGGTTGCGGCGATCGAGGATGTCATCGGCGGCGTCGAGCCCGGGGAACGGGCGGCCAGTCCGCGCGTCGAGAAGAAGAACGCCGGCCGCCGCGAAAGAGTGGCGTCGCCCCGCTGCCTGTCGCGCGATGCCGCGCCCTTGTCCCGGTGAAAACCCCGGGAGGACCCTATAACGGGGCTCGAGCCAGCGAGCTGTTGAAACTTTCCGAGGACCTGAACCCATGGTGGCACGAATCGCCGACTACGCCCTGATCGGCAATTGCGAGACCGCGGCCCTGGTGTCGGGCGCGGGCTCAATCGACTGGCTGTGCATGCCGCGCTTCGACGACGCCTCCTTCTTCACCCGCCTGCTCGGCGAGCGCGACCACGGGCACTGGTCGATCAATCCGGAGGGCAACGCCAGGAGTTCGCGACGCTACCGCGACGGCACGCTGGTGCTGGAAACGCGTTTCGTGACCGGGACCGGGATCGCCACCGTGGTCGACTTCATGGTGCCTCGGGCCGGCGTCCCGACGCTGGTCCGCATCGTGGAAGGGCATGCGGGCCGCGTCCGGTTCGAAACCGAACTGGTGATCCGCTTCGACTACGGCCGCTCGATCCCCTGGGTGACGCACCACGACGACCACACGCTCGTGGCGCTCGCGGGCCCGTCCCGCGTCACCGTGCAGAGCGACGTGGTGCTGCACGGGCGGGATCACCGGTCGGAAGGCGCGTTCGCGGTCGGCCCGGGCGAGCGCGCGGCCTTCGTGCTGCGCCACCAGCCCTCCGTGGCGCCCCCGCTCGCGCGGCTCGACGCCGGCGCGGCCCTGGACGCGACCGAGCGGTTCTGGCGCGCCTTCTCGGACCGCTGTCCGGCCGTCGGGCCGTGGTCCGCCATCGTCAAGCGGTCGCTGATCACCCTGAAGGCGCTGACCTACGAGCCGACCGGCGCCATCGTGGCGGCCCCGACCACCTCGCTGCCCGAATGGATCGGCGGCGCGCGCAACTGGGACTACCGGTTCTGCTGGCTGCGCGACGCCACCTTCACGCTGCAGGCCTTCATGGGCCTGGGCTACTTCGAGGAAGCGGAAGCCTGGCGCGACTGGCTGATGCGCGCGGTCGCGGGCGACCCGGCCCAGATGCAGATCATGTACGGCATCGCGGGCGAGCGCGACCTGTGGGAGCACGAACTGCCCTGGCTGCCGGGCTTCCGTCAGTCGCGGCCGGTGCGGATCGGCAACGGCGCCGCGGGCCAGCTCCAGCTCGACGTTTACGGCGAGGTGGCCGACGCCATCGCCCAGGCCTACAAGGGTGGGTTGCCGACCCACCCCCGCACCCGCGCGATCCGCAGCGTCGCCATAGATCACCTCGCCAAGGTGTGGCGCGAGCCGGACGACGGCATCTGGGAGGTGCGCAGCGGCCGCCAGCACTTCGTGCATTCCAAGGTGATGTCGTGGGTGGCGTTCGACCGCGCCGCCGGCATGCTGGCCGCCAATCCCTCCTACCGCGACCAGGCCGAAGCCTGCCGCGCGGTGGCCGACGAGATCCACGCCGAGGTTTGCGCCAAGGGATTCGACCACGAGCTCAACTCCTTCGTGCAGTTCTACGGCTCGAAGGAACTCGACGCGAGCCTGCTGCAGCTCGCCATCGTGGGCTTCCTGCCCCCCGACGACCCGCGGATCGTCGGCACCGTGGACGCGATCGCGGCGGGCCTGACCCACGAGGGCTTCGTGCTGCGCTACAATTCGGAACGCTCCGACGACGGCCTGCCGCCCGGCGAGGGCTCGTTCCTGATCTGCTCGTTCTGGCTGGTCGACAACTACTGCCTGCTCGGGCGCTGGGACGAGGCGCGGGCGCTGTTCGAGAAGCTGATCGCGCTGCGCAACGACGTCGATCTGCTGGCCGAGGAGTACGACCCCGCGAGTGGCGAAATGCTGGGCAACTTCCCGCAGGCCTTCAGCCACGTCGGCCTGATCATTGCGGCGCTCAACCTTGCCAGGGCCGACGCGGTGGACCGCCCGGGCGCTTCGAAACAGGCGGCCGCGCCGGCCTGAGCACCGCCGCCGCGCCCCGGCCACATCCCGTGCGCATTCTGGCGGGAACGCGATTCGCGGCCGGTCGGGATCCGGTCGGGCGCGCCCGAACCAGAAAGGCACCGCATGCTGAAGCCCCCGCCAGGGTCCGCCGTCGACGACGACGGGAACGAGCCGAGCGCCTTCTACATCCAGGCGACCGCGCCCTCGTCCCGGCCGCGCCACACCCTGAAGCACGGGGACACGTTCTGCGTTTGCGACAGCCACGGCGACGTCGGCGCCTCGCCGGGCGGCTCCGACGGGGTGTACGACCACGACACCCGCTTCCTGTCGCGCCTGGAACTGCAGGTCGGCGGCCAGCCGCCCCTGCTGCTCGGCTCCAACCTGCGCAACGACAACGTGTCGCTGCTGGTGGACATGACCAACGCCGACCTGGTCGCGGACGGCCGCGTGGTCCTGGCGCGCGAAACGGTCCACATCGTGCGCAACGTGTTCCTGTGGAACGGGGTGGCGTACCAGCGGCTCCACTTCGCCAACTACGGCCCGGCCCGCGCGGTTCTGGCCGTGAGCCTGTCGTTCGGCTGCGACTTCGCCGACCTGTTCGAGGCGCGGGGCCTCACCCGCAAGAAGCGCGGCGCCCGCCAGCCTACCGACATCGCCGAGAACCGCGTCCGCCTCGGCTACACGGGCCTGGACGGGCGGGACCGGCACGCGGTGCTGGTGTTCGATCCCGCGCCCGACCGCCTGGCCCCGACCGCGGCCGCCTACGACCTCGCGCTGGAGCCCGGCGAGGAGCGCACGGTCGTGTTCGCCCTGGAATGCCACGGCGAGGCCGCGCCGCAGCCCGCGGCCTTCACGGACGCCTTCGTGGCCGCGACCCGGCGCCAGCGCGGCCGGGCCGCCGCGGTGGCGGGCGTGGAAACCTCCAATCCCCTGTTCGACGAGATGATGCGGCGGTCGATCGTCGACCTGTCCATGCTCACCACCGATACGGACCAGGGCCCCTACGTTTACGCCGGCATCCCGTGGTTCTCGACGACCTTCGGGCGCGACGGGCTGATCACGGCCCTGCAAACGCTGTGGCTCGACCCGGCGGTGGCGCGCGGCGTGCTGCGGCGGCTCGCCCACTTCCAGGCCGGCGCGCGCGACCCCGCGTCCGACGCCGAGCCCGGCAAGATCATGCACGAGATGCGGGGCGGCGAAATGGCGGCGCTGCGCGAGATCCCGTTCGGGCTCTACTACGGGTCGGCCGACGCCACCCCGCTCTTCGTGGTCCTGGCCGGCCGCTACCTCGCTCGCACCGGCGACCTCGACACGGCGCGCGAACTCTGGCCTTCGATCGAGCGCGCGCTCGCCTGGATGGCCGAATGGGGCGACCGCGACCGCGACGGCTTCCTGGAATACCACCGCGAAACCGACGAGGGCCTGCAGAACCAGGGCTGGAAGGACGCGTTCGACTCCGTGTTCCACGCCGACGGCCAGATTCCCGCCGGGCCGATCGCGCTGGCCGAGATCCAGGGCTACGCGTTCGCGGCCTACGGGGCCGCGGCCCTCGTGGCCGACCGGCTCGAACGGCCCGACCGCGCCGCGGACCTGCGGCAGCGCGCCGCCTCGCTCCAGCGGCGCTTCGAGGAGGCGTTCTGGTGCGACGACATCGGCACCTACGCGATCGCGCTCGACGGGGCCAAGCGGCCCTGCCGGGTCCGCACTTCCAACGCCGGGCAGGTACTGTGGAGCGGCATCGCGTCGCCCGAGCGCGCCAAGATCGTCGCCGACAGCATGGTGTCACCGGCCTTCTTCTCGGGCTGGGGCATCCGCACGGTGGCCCAGGGCGAGCCGCGCTACAACCCGATGTCCTACCACGACGGCTCGATCTGGCCGCACGACAACAGCCTGATTGCGGCCGGCATGGCGCGCTACGGCCACGCCGACCACGCCGACAAGGTGTTCGAGGGCCTGTTCGACGCCGCGACCTTCATGCCGCTGCGCCGCCTGCCGGAACTGTTCTGCGGGTTCCGCCGGCGCGACGGGGTGGGGCCCATCCAGTACCCCGTGGCCTGCGCGCCCCACGCCTGGGCCGCGGCCGCGCCGCTCTTGCTGCTGCAGGCCTCCCTGGGGCTGGAATTCGATCCCGACGCCAAGGCGATCCGCTTCCGCCGGCCCCGGCTGCCGTCCTTCCTGGACGAGGTCACTCTGCGCAACCTGGCACTCGGCGCGGGCCAAGTGGACGTGAACCTCCGCAAGCTCGGCACCGGGGTGGCGCTGAGCGTGCTGCGCAACGAGGGCGGGGTCGCGGTCACCATGGAGGCGTGAGCCCGGGATTTCACAAAAGCGTTAACGAGCGCCGCTAAGCAGCCGGGAGCAGCCCGGAGCTCCTCGATGTCCAGCATATCCGCCGTCCCCCGCACCGCCACGCCGGCCGAGCGGTCGAAGGTCGACTACGCGTCGAGCCCCGGCACGCTGATCGGCGTGCTGGCCTTCGTGGGCGTGGGCGCCCTGTTCGCGGCCTACAGCGTGTGGAGCGACGTGAGCGAGGCGGGACCCGCGAGCCATTCGCCGCTGGTCTACGTCCTGCTCGGGGTGGCGCTGGTGATCGCGCTCGGCTTCGAGTTCGTGAACGGGTTCCACGACACCGCCAACGCGGTCGCGACCGTGATCTACACCCACTCGCTCATCCCCAACTACGCGGTGGTGTGGTCGGGCTTCTTCAACTTTCTCGGCGTGCTCACCTCCACGGGCGCGGTCGCGTTCGGGGTCGTGTCGCTGCTTCCCGTGGAGCTGATCCTGCAGGTGGGCTCGGACGCGGGCTTCGCCATGGTGTTCGCGCTGCTGATCGCCGCCATCATCTGGAATCTCGGCACCTGGGCGCTCGGGCTGCCGGCGTCGAGCTCGCACACGCTGATCGGCTCGATCATCGGGGTCGGGGTTGCCAACGCCCTGCTGCACGGCCGCAGCGGCACCGCGGGCGTGGACTGGGACCAGGCCACCAACATCGGCAAGGCGCTGCTGCTGTCGCCGCTGGTGGGCTTCGCGGGCTCCGGGCTGCTCCTGCTGCTGATGAAGCTCGTGGTCCGCAACCGGGACTTGTACACCGCGCCCCGCTCCGACACGCCGCCGCCGTGGTGGATCCGCGGCCTGCTGATCTTCACCTGCACGGGCGTGTCCTTCGCGCACGGCTCGAACGACGGCCAGAAAGGCATGGGTCTGATCATGCTGATCCTGATCGGCACGGTGCCCACCGCCTACGCGCTCAACCGCGCCGTGCCCGACAGCGACGTGCCGGGGTTCGAGCAAACCTCGGACGCGGCCTCGAACATTATCGACGCCAAGGCCTCGGGCTACAACATCATCGGCGACCCGCGCCCGGCCGTGACCGCCTTCATCCGCGACAAGGACCTGCAGGACGGCGTCTACCCCTCGCTCGCCGTGCTGGTCCGCGACGTGGCCAACCAGGTCAGGAACTACGGCTCGCTCAGCCGCATCCCGCCCGAGCAGGTGCGCAACACCCGCAACGACATGTACCTCGTGTCCGAGGCCCTGCGCCGCCTGCCCAAGGTGCAGGACAACCAGCTGAGCCCCGCCGAGGCCAAGACGCTCGCGGCCTACAAGACCACGCTGGACCGGTCCACCAAGTTCATCCCGACCTGGGTCAAGATCGTGGTGGCGCTGGCGCTCGGCCTCGGCACCATGGTGGGCTGGAAACGGATCGTGGTCACGGTGGGCGAGAAGATCGGCAAGACGCACCTCACCTACGGCCAGGGCGCGGCCGCCGAACTCGTCGCCATGTGCACCATCGCGGCCGCCGACCAGTACGGCCTGCCGGTGTCCACTACCCACGTGCTGTCGTCGGGCGTCGCCGGCACCATGGCGGCGAATGGCTCGGGCGTGCAGATGGAAACCATCCGCAACGTGGTGCTGGCCTGGGTGCTGACGCTGCCCTGCGCGATCCTACTGTCGGGCACGCTCTACTTCCTGTTCAGCCGCATCCTGTGAGGCGGGGCGACGGGGTCGGGCGCGACGCCTTGGTTTGACGGCGCGAGCGTCCTCGGGAGGTGCCCTTCTCCCGCGCGGCGGGAGAAGGTGCCCGAAGGGTGGATAAGGGCAGGGCTTCGCGCCGAGAACCCTCATCGGGCGCTTCGCGCCACCCTTCCCCCGAGGCGGAAAGGCGAGCCGCGGCGTTCGTTCACCCGCGTTTGAGGCCCGAAGGCCCGCAGAGCCTCCTGAACAAGGTCGTGCCATGACCGACAAAACCCTCGGGCTCTCGCGGCGCGACGTACTGCTCGCGGCGGCGGCGGGCGGGGCCGCGGCGGCGCTGGGCGGCCCGGCGGCGCGGGCCAACGACGACGCCACCCCCCTCGCGTCTGGACAGGTGTTCGAGATCGTCGACGGCGAGCGCCGGGGCTTGGCCGGCGTGCTCGTGTCGAACGGGCGCGAGGTCGTGGTCACGGGGCCCGACGGCCGCTACGCGCTGCCCGTCACGGACGAGACGATCGTGTTTGTGGTCAAGCCCGCGGGCTTCATGACGCCGGTGGATCCCGGCACCATGCTGCCGCGCTTCCATCGCATCCACCAGCCCGGCGGGTCGCCGGCCTCGCTCGGGCTCGCTTATCCGGGGATCGAACCCACGGGTCCGCTGCCGGAGTCGATCGACTTCCAGCTGTTCCGGCAGGACGAGCCGGACCGGTTCGACGTGATCCTGTTCACCGACCCGCAGCCCGAGTCCGACGCCGAGGTGGATTTCATCCGCGAGGACGTGGTGGACGCGCTTGCCGGCACGCAGGCCAGGTTCGGACTGACGGCCGGCGACATCATGTACGACGACCTGTCCATGTACGACCGGCTGAACCGGATCATCGGCACGATCGGTGTCCCCTGGTACAACGTCGGCGGCAACCACGACCTCAATTTCGAGGCGCCCGACCGCCGTTACAGCCGCGAAACCTACAAGCGCGTGTTCGGCCCGCCCACCTATGCGTTCGCCTACGCCAAAACCGTGTTCCTGATGCTCGACGACGTGGCCTATCTCGGGCCCGACCCAAACCGGCCCAAGGACACGGCCCCCTACGTGGGCCGGCTCGACCCCGACCAACTCGCCTTCGTGGGCAACCTCCTCGCCCACGTGCCGGACGACGCGCTGATCGTCGTGGTGCTGCACATCCCGCTGCAAAACGACCTCGATCCCAAGGGGCCGGACGTCAATCTCACCAACCGCGCCGACCTGTTCCGGCTGTTCGCCGGGCGGCGCTACACGGTGAGCTTCTCGGGCCACACGCACACCACCGAGCACCATTATTTCGGCGACGCCGAGGGATGGCCGGGGCCCGTGTCGCACCACCACCACGTGCTGACCGCCGTGTCGGGATCGTGGTGGAGCGGCCCCTACGACCACCGGGGCGTCGCGGTGGCGGATAGCCGCGACGGCACGCCCAACGGGTTCCACGTCCTGTCGGTGGACCGCAACCGCTACAAGACGCGCTTCGTCCCCGCCAAGGAGCCCAACGCGCGCCAGGTCCGCCTGTCGCTGGAAAGCCAGTTCCACGGCGGAGCCAAGGAGGTCATGCGCGACTTCCGCCCCGGCCGGCTGATCGAGCCGCCGATCCCGCTCGCGGCCGTACCGAGCGCCACGCTTGTTGCCAACGTGTTCGACGGCGGCCCCAAGACGGTCGTGACCATGCGGGTCGGGACGGGCGAACCCGTGCCCATGACCCGGCACGCGCGGCCCGACCCTTTCGTG
>CAXTEP010000006.1:16060-33915 GCA_964243125.1 uncultured Lichenihabitans sp.
AACCCGTAGCGGTTCACCAGGGCGGCGTCGCGGGGCAGGCGGAACACCCGCGGGCGCGGGTTGCCGGGCTGCGGCAGGGGCGTCAGGCTGCCGACCTCGACGAAGCCGAACCCCAGACCCAGCAGGGCGTCGGGCACGGCGGCGTCCTTGTCGAACCCCGCCGCCAGCCCGACCGGGTTGGGAAAGGTGCGCCCGAAAGCCTCGACCGCGAGTCCGGGCGGGTCGGCGGGCGGGGTCGCGGGGGGAAGCGCGCGCAGGCCCAGGATCGTCAGCCGGTGCGCGGTTTCGGGATCGAGGCGGAGCAGGGCCGGGTGGGCGAGGGCCGCCAGCGCGGTCCTCACCGGAGGTCGTCCGGCACGTCGTGGCGGCCATCCGGGCCGAGCCGGAGGGGCACGACGGACCGCACCGCCGCCATCGGCAGCGACCCGTAAAGGTGGGGAAACAGGGCGCCGCCGCGCGAAGGCTCCCAGCGCAGCGCGAAACCGAGGGCGTCCGGATCGACCCCCACCAGCAGCAGCCCGTCCTGGCCCGCGAAGTGCCGGGCCGCCGTGTCCCGCACCTGCGCGGCGGTCGAGAAATGGATGAAGCCGTCGGCCGCGTCCACCGGCGCGCCCGCGTAGGCACCGGTGTGCTCGGCCGCGCGCCAGGGCGCTTCGGGCGTGATCTTGTATATCATGCGACCTGACGGTGGGGTGTCGAACCAGTGCGCCCGGGGCTTGCGGAACCTCGGGCGGGTCCATGCATAATCCCATTCGAACGGAGCCGGGACAATGATGATTCGGAACGGAATGCGACCGAGGCGACATGCGGGGCCGGGAAAGGCCGCGGCTGCGGTGGTGCTCGCGCTGGCGGCCTGGGGCACGGCGGGCGCCGAGGCCCGGCCGCGCGGCCTCACGCTTCACCGCGGCACCTTTCCGGTGATCGGCGGCACGCTGGAAGTCTACGGCTCCAACCTGCTGGGCGACGAGATCATTTCGGGCCGCTCGGGATACCGGCGCTCGACCTTCGGCACCATGGAGCCGGACCCGGACTTCCCCGACCTGCGCGTCCCCGGCCCGCTGGACCGCTGACCGTCGCGGCCAGCTTCCCGAAGCCGCCGATAGCCTATTCGGCGGCCGCGGGGACCGCGCGCCGCCGCGCCAGCCCGCCGTCCACCAGGGTCACGGCCACTGCCGCGAGGGCCAGCAGGGCGCTGAGCAGCGGCAGCCGCGCGTAGGACATGCCGGCCCCGATCGCGAGGCCGCCGAGCCACGCCCCGAGCGCGTTGCCCAGGTTGAAGGCGCTCTGGTTGAGCACGGAGGCGAGGTTGGGTGCGCCCACGGCCCCGTCCACCACGCGGGTCTGCAGCGGCGCCCCGCTGGCGAAATGGCAGCAGCCCCAGGCCGTGAGCGCGATCGCGGCGCCGAGCGGGCTCCTGGCCACGAGGGAAAGGATCAGCAGGAGCGCCGCGCAGGCCGTCAGCGTCCCCACGATCGACGCCAACTGCCGCCAGTCGGCCAGCCGGCCGCCCCCCAGGTTGCCGGCCGTGATGCCCACCCCGAACGCGAGCAGCACCGCGGTGACGCCGCGCCCCGGCAGCCCCGACACGGTTTCCAGCAGGGGGGCCACGTAGGTGAAGGTCGCGAACAGGCTGGCGGACGCCAGCGTGCTGACCAGCATGGGCAGGATCACGGCGGGGGTGGCCAGCGCCCGCGCCTCGCGCCGCAGCGATCCTCCCGGCGCGTCGGGCACGGCCGGAAGCCAGCGCCAGATCGCCGCCGCGGCCCCGACCCCGACCGGCACGATGGCCGCGAAAGCCACGCGCCAGCCTGCCCACTGGCCGAGCGCGGTGCCGAGCGGCACGCCCAGCACGTTGGCGAGCGTCAGGCCCGAGAACATGACCGCGACCGCGCGCGAGCGCTGCCCCGGCGGCACCAGGGTCGTGGCCACCACGGCGCCGATGCCGAAGAAGGTGCCGTGGCAGAGCGCGGTCAGCAGCCGCGCCGCCATCAGGAACCCGTAGCTCGGCGCGACCGCGCACAGGCCGTTGCCCAGGACGAACACGCCCATCAGGCCCAGGAGCGCGGTCTTGCGCGACGCCCGCGACAGCAACGCCGCCATGACGGGCGAGCCGAACGTCACCCCGAGCGCGTAGCCGCCGATCAGCAGGCCCGCGGCCGGGATGGTGACGCCGAGGTCGCCCGCAACCTGCGGCAGCAGCCCCATGATGATGAATTCGGTGGTGCCGATCCCGAAGGAGGCGATCGCGAGGGCGATCAGCGATGCCGGCAATGTCATGGAGGCCACGCTTCGGACGGAAATGCGACGCCACCAAAGCAAACCGGGCCGCCGAACCGCAGTGCTCATCTTGCAGGGCAGGTTCCGGGAAAACGCAGGTCGGAGGCGGCGGCGCCGCCTGCTCCGGGCCGCCCATGGGCGACTCCCGGAAATGTGATACGAAGGAGTCTAAACAACGTTGACAGCCGCCTTGTTTTCCGCAATCTCTGCAAGCCTGAGTGAAGAAAATCATCGTTCCTGAATTTCAATACGGTTCTCGGCCTGAGCTTTTTACTTTCCGGGCCACGTCATAGTTCCGATACCAGTGAGAAACGGCGAGCAATTGCCGGTTGCTGTTGCTTGACCATGCCATTCCGTGCGGTTCGACCTTAGCGTCGATCGACGCCCAATCAGCATTGTTGGAGTTCATCATGAGCGACAAACCGAAAACCGCGCACGGGCGTGACAACCGCGGCTTGGCGGCCGGTGCCAATCCGGGCGTCGGCTTCGGCCGCTACGGGTCGATGTTCGACGCCGACCCGGCCGTCAAGCTGCCGAACGAGGGCCTGAAGGCGCTGGCCGAGGCCATGATCAAGCAGGACGACGGCGCCCCGATCACGGAAACCGAGCCGCAGGACGAGAACCCCACCATTCCGGCCGGCTACACCTATTTGGGCCAGTTCATCGACCACGACATCACGTTCGACCCGACGCCGCTCAACGCCAGCGACATCGACGTCAGCGCGCTCACCGATTTCCGGTCGCCGGCCCTCGACCTCGACAACCTGTACGGCCGCGGGCCCGACGACCAGCCCTACATGTACGACGGCCTGAAGCTGCGGGTGGGCAAGACCCCGCCGGGCGCCGCCGACGCGGTTGTGGGCACCAGGGCCGACCTGTTCCGCCTCGACGACGACGTTCCCATCCTGGGCGACAAGCGCAACGACGAGAACAAGATCGTGTCCCAGCTGCACGGGGCCATGATCCAGTTCCACAACAAGGTCGTGGCCGACGACGACCTGATCGTCGCGTTCGGCGGCGATCCGACCTCGTCCACCAGCCGCTTCCGGGCGGCCGCCAACCTCGTGCGCTGGCACTACCAGTGGGTGGTGGTGCACGACTACCTGCCGCGGGTCTGCCAGCCCACCATGACCACGGAAATCTTGAATCCGGGCAACACGCCGCGGCTGCAGCACTACCTGCACAAGGACGCCACCTACGCCTACATGCCGATCGAGTTCGCGGGCGCCGCGTTCCGGTTCGGCCATTCGATGATCCGGCCGAGCTATTCGCTCAACACGGTCGTGACGGCCGCCAAGGGCGACACGAGCGGCAAGACGCGCGTGCCCACCTTCTCGCGCGACCCCGACATCACTCACAACCTGAACGGCTTCCCGGGCCCGCTGGCGCCGTTCTGGGGCCTCGACTTCGGGTTCTTCCTCGACCTGCCAGCCGGTCCCAAGGCCGCGGCAGGCGGTTTCAAGGTGCCGCAGCCCTCCTACCGGATCGACGCGCTCCTGGTCAGCCCGCTCGACGACCTGCCCGAGTTCTTCAAGCAGACCGACACGCCGCAGACCAAGGACACGCTGGTGGGCAATCTCGCGTTCCGCAACCTGCAGCGCGGCCAGAGCCTGAGCCTGCCCTCGGGCCAGACGATCGCGCGCATCCTGGGCGAGGCGCCGCTGCCCGACGACATCCTGTGGAGCGCCGGCTCGCGCCTGCTGAACCTCGACAAGCTGGACCCCGTCGACAAGAAGGCCATCAGGGACACCAACGACGCGCGGGGGCAGATCCGCGACGAGTGGGTCGAGGGCAACGGCTGCCTGCTCAGGAACAATGCGCCGCTCTGGTACTACATCCTGCGGGAAGCCGAGTATTACGGCGTGCGCCACGATCCGTTCGAGCAGGGCGTCGGCTTCGGGGGGCAGCACCTCGGGCCCGTGGGCAGCCGCATCGTGGCCGAAACCCTGATCGGGCTCCTGTGGATGGACCGGTCGTCCTTCCTCCACGCCCGGCCCGGCTTCAAGCCCCTGGGCAAGATCGCGGGCGGCAAGCCGTTCACGCTCGCGAGCCTCGTCCAGTACGCGCTGAGCTGACGGGCGGTCCCGCGGCTTCAGGAAATCCCCGCCGGGCCGCGGGGCCGGGCCACCCCCGCCGAGGGTCCGCGCTCCCGGGGGATTCGTCGAGGAGCAGCCGGCCCGGACGGGACGCGAACGAACCACCGCGGGAATCGGGTTTGCATGTTCAACAGCAGCATCCTGGACGTCGTCGTCGGGCTGGTCTTCACCTTCATGGCCGTGAGCCTCGCCACCAGCGCCGTCACGGAGGCGGTGAGCTCGCTCCTGAAGCTGCGTCAGAAGACGCTGTTGACCGGCATCAAGGCGCTGGTGAACGACGAGGCGTTCACGGGGCTCGCCAAGGACCTGTACAACCACGCCCTGGTGAACCCGCTGGCCTCGGGGCAGGCCGTCACGGTCGCCCAGCTGACCAGCATGCCGGCCTACGTTGACGCCAAGCAGTTCGCGGCCGCGACGATCGGCATCCTGGAGCGCGACGGGCAGAACCGGCCGCTGCGCGACAGCATCGAGGCCGTCCCGGACGACCAGCTGCGCCACGGCCTGCTCGCGCTGCTGGCGCAGACCGACGGCAACCGGGCCGCCTTCCAGGCCGCGCTGGGGAGCTGGTTCGACGCCGCGATGGACCGGCTCAGCGGCTGGTACAAGCGCCAAACCCAGGCCGTGTCGTTCGCGGTGGCGCTGGTGATCTGCCTGGTCCTCAACGCCGACGCCCTCCACGTGGCCTCGGCCCTGTGGCAGCGGCCCCTGCTGGGGCCCGAGCTCTCGTCCACGCACGTCGATTCCGCCGGCGACGCGAAGGTGCTGATCGCGTCCCTGGAGAAGGCGTCCCTGATCGGTTGGGACCAGCGCGATGAACTCACGGCGGGCAAGCCCTGGCGGGTCGTGTCCATGCTGCTCGGCTGGCTGATCGTGGCGGGCGCGTCGCTGTTCGGCGCGCCGTTCTGGTTCGACACGCTGCAGCGGATCACGCAGCTGCGCGGCACCGGACCGAGCGCCGCCGCCACGGTCAAGCCACCAGCGACACAGGCGCCGGCGACACCGTCGCCTGCTCAAGGCTGAGGATCCCGCCGACCTCGGCCAGGATCTCGTAGGAGCGCAGCCGCGCCCGGTGGTCGTGGATCGCCGACGCCACCAGGAGCTCGTCGGCGCCGGTCCTGGCGGCAAGGGCCTGGAGGCCCTGCCGCACGGTGTCGGGTGACCCTACCACCGAACAGGCCAGCATGCCGCTCGCCTGCATCCGCTCGGCCGGCGTCCAGTAGGTTTCGATGTCGTCGATGGGCGGCGGCAGCTTGCCGCGCGTGCCGCGGACCATGTTGGCGAAGCTCTGCTGCACCGAGGTGAACAGCCGGCGCGCTTCCGCGTCGGTTTCGGCCGCCACCACGTTGACCCCGATCATGGCGTGAGGCTTGGCGAGTTGCGCCGAGGATTCGAACCGGTCGCGGTAGATCCGCAGCGCCTGCACTAGCGCGTCGGGCGCGAAATGCGACGCGAACGCGTAGGGCAGCCCCAGCATGGCGGCGAGCTGCGCCCCGAACAGGCTCGACCCGAGGATCCACAGCGGCACATCGGACCCCGTGCCCGGCACGGCCTGCACGGCCTGGCCCGGCTGGGCCGGCCCGAGCAGCGCCTGCAGTTCCAGCACGTCCTGGGGAAAGGTGTCGGCCGCGCCCGGGTCGCGCCGCAACGCCCGCCAGGTGCGCCCGTCCGTGCCGGGCGCGCGGCCGAGGCCGAGGTCGATGCGGCCGGGGTGGAGCGCGTCCAGCGTGCCGAACTGTTCGGCGATCACCAGCGGCGCGTGGTTGGGCAGCATGATGCCGCCCGCCCCCACCCGGATCCGGCGCGTGCCGGCCGCCACGTGGCCCACCACCACGGCGGTGGCGGCGCTGGCGATGCCCACCATGTTGTGGTGCTCGGCCACCCAGTAGCGGGTGTAGCCCCAGTGCTCGGCGTGGCGGGCGAGGTCGAGGGCGTTGCGCAGGGCGTCCCCCGGACCCGATCCTTGCGGCACGGGAACGAGGTCGAGCACCGAGAAGGGAATCATGGGCTGCACTCCGGGGGCCGTGAACTGACACTCGACATCGTCATTCAAGCGGGCTGCCGCAAGATCCGGTCGACCTGCTCCATCGCGCCCCGAAGGCAACCCACGAACAGCTCCCTGGCGCTGAGCCTGTCGAAGGGCAGGCCGGACGCAATCTCCTGGATCATCCTTCGACAGGCTCAAGGATGAGGGCGGAGCCGGCCGTAGCGAACGGCCGAAGCCCGTCAATGGTTGTCGCGCGGGACCCCCATTGTCTGGGCCACGCGCTGGTACTTTACGGCCGGCTTCAGCACCATGCCCTCGTCGAACTGGTCCACCATGGAGCGCTGGATCTCCTGCCAGGGCGTCTGGTTACCGGCGAAGCGGAACCCGCCCTCGCCGCTGAGGTCGGCGTGGCGCTGCGCCACCTCGGCGGCGGGGATCATGATGTCGGCGCTGCGCCGGTTCAGGTCGATCCGCACCCGGTCGCCAGTCTTCAGGATCGCCAGCCCGCCGCCCGCCGCGGCTTCCGGCGAGGCGTTCAGGATGGAGGGCGACGCCGAGGTGCCCGACTGCCGCCCGTCGCCGATGCAGGGCAGGGAATGGATGCCGCGCTTGATGAGGGCCGCGGGCGGCTGCATGTTGACCACCTCGGCGCCGCCCGGATAGCCGATCGGCCCCGTGCCGCGGATGAACAGCAGGCAGTGCTCGTCGATATCGAGGCTGGGGTCGTCGATCCGGTGGTGGTAGTCCTCCGGCCCCTCGAACACGATGGCGCGGCCTTCGAAGGCACCCGGATCGTCCGGGTTCGACAGGTAGCGGTTGGCGAATTCCTCGCTGATCACGCTGGTCTTCATGACCGCGTTGTTGAACAGGTTGCCCTTGAGCACGATGAAGCCGGCCTCGGCCCGCATCGGCGCCTCGATGGGGAAGATCACGTCGGCGTCGAGGCTCCTGCGCCCGCGGTTGTTGTCGCCGAACCGCCTGCCGTTGGCGGTCAGCGCCCCTTCGCGGATGTGGCCCCGCGTCATCAGCTCCGACACCACGGCCGGCACGCCGCCGGCGCGGTGGAACTCCTCGCCAAGGTATTTTCCCGCCGGCTGCATGTTGACCAGCAGCGGGATGTGATGGCCGACCGTTTCCCATTCCTCGATGGCGAGCGGCACGCCGACGTGGCGCGCGATGGCGTTGATGTGGATGGTGGCATTGGTCGACCCGCCGATGGCCGAGTTGACCACGATGGCGTTCTCCAGCGCTTCGCGGGTGATGATGTCGGAGGGCTTCAGGTCCTCCCACACCATGGCGACGGCGCGGCGGCCGGTCTCGTAGGCCATCTGGCCGCGCTCGCGGTAGGGCGCGGGAATCGCGGCGCAGCCCGGCAGCGTCATGCCGAGCGCTTCGGCCAGCGCGTTCATGGTGGAGGCCGTGCCCATCGTGTTGCAATGGCCGACCGAGGGCGCCGAGGAGGTCACGATCTCCATGAACTGCTCGTAGTCGATGTGGCCGGCCGCCAGTTCGTCGCGGCTCTTCCACACGATCGTGCCCGACCCCGTGCGCTCGCCGTTGTGCCAGCCGTTCAGCATGGGGCCGCCGCACAGCACGATGGCCGGGATGTTCACGGTGGCGGCCGCCATGATGCAGGCCGGCGTGGTCTTGTCGCAGCCCGTGGTCAGCACCACGCCGTCGAGCGGGTAGCCGTAGAGCGTCTCGACGAGGCCGAGGTAAGCGAGGTTGCGGTCGAGCGCCGCGGTCGGACGCTTGCCGGTTTCCTGGATCGGGTGGACCGGGAACTCCATCGGCACGCCGCCCATCGCGAGAATGCCGTCGCGCACCCGTTTGGCCAGTTCCAGGTGGTGGCGGTTGCAGGGGCTGAGGTCGTTGCCGGTCTGGGCGATGCCGATGATGGGCTTGCCCGAGCGCAGCTCGCCCGGCGTCAGGCCGAAGTTGAGGTAGCGCTCGATGTAGAGCGCCGTCATGCCCGGATTGTCGGGGTTGTCGAACCACAGCTGCGAGCGGAGTTTTCGGGGCGTCGGCGCCGCCGCGCTGGCCGGGTCCATCTCGTGCGACATCGTCAAATCCCCCGCATAGGCCGCGGCCGGCCGCGGCGCTGCTCCCCGAACGACGGCTCTGCGGCCGGCATCACGGGTCTGGTGTAACGCTTCGAGGCTCGGGTGCGCAATGGTCTGCTTTTTGCCGCGCCAGTCGCCACGCCAGCGAGATGCAAGCCGCGCCAGACCGGCAGAACCTGGACAGCCGCGGTCAGGGCACCGGCGCGAGGCTTCCCGGAACGATCGCTTCCATCAGCCGCATCCGGGCCGCCGGATCGTCCGCGGCCGCGAAGCCGATCGCCAGGATGCCGACGTAGCGCTCGGTTCCGTCGAGGGCGCGTCCGAAACCACGCCCGGCCGTGAAGACGACCCGGATCGACCGGTCCTCGCCCACCACGGCCTCGGTCGCGAACCAGCGCGGCAGCGGCCCCAGACCTTGCAGATGACCGCGGTGGGCGCCGATCTCCACCGTGCAGTCGGCCGGCGCTTCCTCGCCCGGGGCGCACAGGCAGAGCGCCACGACGATCGGCGTCCCGGGCTCGCTCCGCAGGGCGACCAGCAGGTCCGCGCGACGCTTGGCGGCCCAGCAGCCCCAGGGTTCGAGATTGTGCCAACCCGCCATCCGGGTCATTCGTGCAGTCACGAGCCGGCGCCCGTCGAACCCGAGCTGCGTGATGCCGGCGTGGCCGAAGGCCGCGATCGCCTCGGGTTCCAGGACGACGTTGTTGCGGAGCGGCGCGTCCCTGTTGGCGGCCTTGAAGCGCAGCACGGTGTCGTAGAACTGCGTCGCGAAATCGCGCCAGGTCTTGGGCTGGAAGTTGGCCCGGATGTCGGCCTGCCACGCTTCCAGGTCGTCGCGGTCGGACAGCGCGCGGACGACCGCGCGATAGCCGTCCTCCACGTCATAGGGGTCGATGTAGCGGCAGAACCGGCCCCCGACCTCGGGGATTGCGGTCACCCGCGACGCGATGCAGGGCTTGCCGTAGCCGAGGCTTTCGCCGACCGGCAAGCCCCACCCTTCGGCGAAGCTCGGGTAGACCGTGAAGAGGCAGTGCCGGTAGAGCGCCGCGAGGTCGGCATCCGAGATGCCGTTGAAGATGTGAAGGCGGCCGCCGAGGTAGTCCGATCCCTCGATCTCCCGGCGCAGCCGCTCGATCTGCCAGCCCCACTTGCCCACGAAGACGAGGTCGGGAACCTCGCCCGCGTAGTCGCGCAGCAGCTTCTCCCAGATCGCGATGACGTAGTCGTGGTTCTTGCGGACCTCGATCGTGCTGACCACCAGGACGTATTCGGTGGTGGCCAGAAAGGCGATCTCGCCGCCCGGCTCGGACGCGGCCTCGCTCGGGCCGCCAAGTTCGGTCGCCAGCGTCACGGGTTCGACCGGGATGGTGAAGTTCAGGCGTTCGTCGAGGTAGCGCCTGACCTCCCCGGCCACGAAGGCGGAGTTCGTCATGACGTAGGAGGAAACGCACAGGACATCGACGATGCTGCGCCGGAAATCGTTGGTGGCGTCGCGCGCCACGTATTCGGGATTGGTGATCTGTATCAGGTCGTGGATGTAGATGGCCACGTTGACGCCCGCGACGCGCAGCCTGTTGAGAAGATCGTAGCGTCCGTAGATCCAGAACGCTCCGGCGATGATGAAGCTGTCGCCGCGGCGGGGCTCCACGCGGCGCCGGCTGGACTGCACCGCTTCGAGAGCGACCTCGATGTCCTCCCTGTCTTTGCGGGTTTCAGCCGTCGCCAGAAGGCTGATCACCAGGTCGAGACTGACGGCATCGATCGTGAACTGGTGGTAGTCGGGAAGAACCGGCACGATCCGGCATGCCTCGCGGTTCCCGGCCCGCACGAAGGCGTCGGCGTGGACGAGCAGGTTGGCGACGACCCGCTGGATGCCGCTGAGCGACTCGTTATGGTGCAGGTAGATGACGAGGTCGCTGAAATCGAGGTAAATGGTCGGCGTCGAGGCCGCGTCCGCTTCCGTTCCGGCCGCAAAGGCCGCCCGCACTGCGTCATGAGCGCCGAGCCTCAGCAGTTCCTCGAGCGCGTGGTTGTTCTTCGGCCTGAGATCCAGCGAGCGCTGGTAGGACTGGATCGCGCCGGACTGCCAGCCCATCACCTTGAGCAGGTGACCCTTCTGCAGGTGCACGTCGGCGTTGCGTTCGTTGATCGCGATGGCGTCCCGGTAGGCCGCGAGCGCATCCTCGTAATGACCCGCTTCCTTCAGGCAATTGCCGCGCTGCACCCAGGCGCTGAAGTCGTCGGGCCGCCGGCGGAGGTGGGCCGCGTAGTGCGCCGCGGCCTCGTCCCACCGCTGCGCATCGCGGGCCCGGTCGCCCGCCACGCGGTGCCCGGTCGTCAAGGGTCGCAGAACAGTCCCGCGCAACCCGGCCGACCACAATCTTGATGGCATCAATCGTCACCTTCGCCGGACATGCGGCACCGGCCTAGGGCCGGTGCAGGAAGGATGGCGAGGCAGCATTCGCCTGGAACGTGCGCTCGGCAGCTTCTATCCCGTTCCGGTCAGGCAATGAAGGGGGGTCGCGCCGCGGCCGGGCCCGCCCGGCTCAGGGATGCCAGGCGGCCTCGGGCTCGGCCCCGGCAACCGCGCTTCGCTCGGCGTCGACGGCTTGCAGGATCTGGCCGAGCGCCTCGGGCACGCCCAGGCCGGCCACCGCCGACAGCCGCAGGGGGGCTCGGCCGCAGGCGCGCTTCAGCTTGGCCACCTGCGCGTTCAGGGTGTCGCGGTCGACCGCGTCGACCTTGGTGAGCGCCACGATCTCGGGCTTGTCCCCAAGCCCGGCCCCGTAGGCCTCCAACTCGTGCCGGACGGTTTTGTAGGCGCGGCCGGCATGCTCGCCCGTGGCGTCCACGAGGTGGAGCAGCACGCCGGTCCGCTCCAGGTGGCCGAGGAAGCGGTCGCCCAGGCCCAAGCCCTCGTGGGCGCCCTCGATCAGGCCGGGGATGTCGGCCAGCACGAACTCGCGGTCGCCGACCCGCACCACCCCCAGGCCCGGCTTCAGCGTCGTGAACGGGTAGTCGGCGATCTTGGGCCGGGCCGCCGAGACCGCGGCCAGGAAGGTCGACTTGCCGGCGTTGGGCAGGCCCACCAGCCCGGCGTCGGCAATCAGCTTGAGCCGCAGCCAGATGATTTGCTCTTCCCCGGTCTGGCCGGGATTGGCACGGCGCGGCGCCTGGTTGGTGGAGGTCTGGAAATGAGCGTTGCCGAAGCCGCCGTTGCCGCCCCTGGCCAGCACGAGCGTTTCGCCCACCCGGGTCAGGTCGGCCAGCACGGTGTCGCGCTCCTCGTCCAGGATCTCGGTGCCTGCCGGCACGCGCAGCACCGCGTCGGCGCCCTTGTGGCCCGCCCGGTTCTTGCCCATGCCGTGCATGCCGGTCTTGGCCTTGAAATGCTGCTGGTAGCGGTAGTCGATCAGCGTGTTGAGGCCGCCCACGCACTGCACCACCACGTCGCCGCCCTTGCCGCCGTCGCCCCCGTCGGGCCCGCCGAACTCGATGAACTTCTCGCGCCGGAACGACACGCAGCCGGCGCCGCCGTCGCCCGAGCGGATGATGACCTTGGCTTCGTCGAGGAACTTCATTGTCGGGAACCCGTGCGGGCGTGCGGGAGGAACGGCTTCGGAGGCCGTTATGGGGAGGCGGGCGGCCCGATGCAATGCGCGGGTCCGCCCGCGCCCCCGCCGACCCCTTCGAGCCGCGAATAAGCGGCGCCCCGCTGCATCCTGTTGCGGCGGAAGCGGGTTGGATCAGGCGCGCGAGCGCTCCCCTTGGTGGCCGCTTCCGCGCTCCCCATATGCGGCACGGGCGCGACGGCCCGATCACGAGAGAGTGCTCCCATGACCCCCGACGAACGCCAACTCCTGTCAGGCCTGTTCGACCGCATCCGCAACGGCGCCAGCCAGCCGCGGGATCGCGAGGCGGATGCCTTCATCAGCGACGCGGTCCGGTCGCAGCCCTACGCGCCCTACCTCCTGGCCCAGACCGTGATCGTGCAGGAACAGGCGCTCCGGGCCGCCAACGACCGGTTGCAGCAGCTCGAAGCGCAAGTCCGCCAGCAGGGGCCCTCCGGCCAGCCGGAAGAAACGGGCTTCCTGGGCAGCATCGGCAAGAGCCTGTTCGGCACGGGGGCGCCGTCGCGTCCCTCGGTGCCGACCACCGGCGGCCTCGGCCCGGCGCCGCTGCCCGAGGAGCCCCACCCGGCCAACGCGCCGCAGCAGGGCGGCCCGTGGAACCGCGGCGGCTACGCGCCTGCCCAGGGCGGGTATGCGGCCCCGCAGGGCGGCTACGCGCCCGCCCAGGGTGGCGGTTTCGCGGCCGGCGGCCCTCAGGGCGGCGGGTTCCTGAAGGGTGCGCTTGGCGCGGCGGCCGGCGTGGCGGGCGGCGTGCTGCTGGCCGATTCGATCCGCGGGCTGTTCGGCGGCGGCAACAATCCGTTCGGCATCGCGTCGGGCGGCTTTGGAGGCGGCATGGGCGGGCCCGGCAGTGAAACGATCGTCAACAACTACTATGATAATCCTGCGCCGGGAGCCGACGCGGCCAACCCGGGGCAGTACGACGATGCGCAGCAGGATTTCCAGCAGGACGCGTCCGACGATCTCGGCGGCGACAGCTCGGATCCCGGCAGCACCGGCGACGACAGCTACAACGTGTGACGGGCCGCCCGCGCTCGCGCGGGCCGAGCCTTCGCGTCCGCCCATCGGGTCCCGCGTGCCGCCCAGCCGGTGTCGCGGGATCCTGCCGTTCAAGCCCGCTACCGAGTTCCGCGTCGCCCCATGACATTCCTGACCCGCCCATCGTCCCGCATCGACGCCCACCAGCACTACTGGGACCCGGCGCGGGGAGACTATTTCTGGATGACGCCGGGCGGCGCGCTCGACCGCGTGTTCGGGCCCAGCGATCTGCGCCCGTCGCTGGTCCGCAACGGCGTGGGCGGGACCGTGCTGATCCAGGCCGCCCCGACGCTCGAGGAAACCGAGTACCTGCTCGGCATCGCGGACCGCGAGCCGACCGTGCTGGGCGTGGTGGGCTGGATCGACTTCGAGGACCGCTCCCACCTGGCGGCCCTGGAGCGGTTCCGGCGCCACCCGAAGTTCAAGGGCGTCCGGCCCATGATCCAGGATATCGCCGACCCCAAATGGGTCAAGCACCCCAACCTGAACTGGGCCTTCGACGCGCTGGTCGACCTCGACCTGTGCTTCGACGCGCTGCTGCATCCCCAGCACATCCTGCCCCTCCTTTACCGCACGCTGCGGCACCCGGGGCTGAAGGTGGTGATCGACCACGGCGCCAAGCCGCAGATCCACGAGGCCGCGTTCGCGTCCTGGTCGGCCGACATCGCCCGGCTGGCCCGGGAAACCCGGGCCTACGTGAAGCTGTCTGGCCTCGCCACCGAGGCCGGCCCGGACTGGACCGAAACCGACCTCGAACCCTATGCCACCCACATCCTGCGCTGCTTCGGGCCCGACCGGCTGATGTTCGGCTCCGACTGGCCCGTGTGCCTGCGCGCGTCGAGCTACGACCGATGGTTCCAGGCCGCCGCGGCCCTCACGGCCTCGTGTTCGGCGGACGAATGCGCCGCGATCTTCGGCCGCAACGCGGCGGTCTTCTACGGCCTGTCCGACCCCGCCCGCGGCTGATCGCCTTCAGCCTGGGGCTTTGACGGGCTTCGGACCGGAACGCGAACGCGTCGGCATCGCTGGACAACCGTCACCGCGCCCCGGGCTCCGCCGCGGTTTACCGGCCCTTAATGCGCCGCTTCTAGCCTCCGAGCCGATCCCCGGCGCTGAGGGGTTCGCGCGATGCGGAACGGCCGGACGGGTGGGGCGGACAGCAATGGATCGGGCCGGCGCGAACCGCGCTTCGACGTCGGGCCCGGCCCGGCCCGGCGCGGCGACCTCGACGCGATCCCGCGGGAGCGGCTCATCGCCGAGCCACGGCGTGCCGGTCCGGCCGTGAGCAAGGGACGGCGCCGCGCCGGCGATCCCGGCGGAAGCAGCGCGCCCGCGTCGCGGCGGCGGCCCCGATCGGTGGTGGCCCGGATCGTATCCTGGGCGCTGGTGGCCGCCATCTGGGGCGGGGTCGGCGCCGCGGTTCTGGTCGGCTACTACGCCCGCGAGCTGCCCCCCGTCGACCGGCTCGCGGTGCCCAAGCGTCCGCCCAACATCGCCATTCTGGGAGCGGACGGGACGCTTCTGGCCAACCGCGGCGACACCGGCGGGGCGGCGGTCCGCCTGGCCGACCTGCCCGCCTACCTGCCGCAGGCCTTCGTGGCCATCGAGGATCGCCGCTTCTACGCCCACCACGGCATCGATCCCCTTGGCATCGCCCGCGCGCTGACCCGCAACATCGCGGGTAGCGGCGGGACGCAGGGCGGCTCGACCCTGACCCAGCAGCTCGCCAAGAACCTGTTCCTGACCCAGGAGCGCACGCTGTCGCGCAAGATCCAGGAAGCCATCCTGGCGCTCTGGCTGGAGCACAAGTTCTCCAAGGCCCAGATCCTCGAACTCTACCTGAACCGCGTCTACTTTGGCTCCGGGGCCTACGGGGTGGAAGCGGCGGCGCAGAAGTATTTCGGCACGCCGGCCCGCCAGGTCACGCTGGCGCAGGCCGCCGTGCTGGCCGGACTCATGAAGGCACCGACCCGGCTCGCCCCCAACCGCAATCCGGCGGGCGCCAGCGCGCGCGCCGCCCAGGTGATCGCGGCCATGCAGGACGAGCGCCTGGTCGCGGCCGAGGCCGCCCGGGCCGCGCTCGCGAGCCCCGCCCGCGCGGTGCGGGCGCGCGACGGCGGCGCCGTCAACTACGCGGCCGACTACGTGATGGACGTGCTGGACGACACGATCGGGGCGGTCGAGGGCGACATCGTGGTGAGCACCACCATCGACCCCGCCCTGGAGCGCGCCGGCGCCCAGGCGCTCGACGAGGAACTCGCGGCCAAGGGGGCCCGCTACGGCGTGTCCCAGGGCGCGCTCGTGGCGCTGGCGCCCGACGGGGCCATCCGGGCGCTGATCGGCGGCCGCGACTACGCCGACAGCCAGTTCAACCGCGCCACGGCGGCCAGGCGCCAGCCCGGCTCGGCATTCAAGCCCTTCGTGTACCTGACCGCCCTCGAGCGCGGGCTGACGCCCGACACGGTGCGCGACGACGCCCCCATCAACGTTCGGGGCTGGCAGCCCGAGAACTACAGCCGGCAGTATTTCGGGCCCGTCACGCTCACCACGGCGCTGGCCCTGTCGCTCAACACGGTGGCGGTGCGGCTGGGGCTCGAGGTCGGCCCCCGGGCCGTGGCCGCGACCGCGCACCGGCTCGGCCTCACGGCGGAGCTGCAGCCCAACGCGTCCCTGGCGCTCGGCACGTCCGAGGTGTCGCCGCTGGACCTCGCGGGCGCCTACGCGCCCTTCGCCAACGGCGGGTTCGGGGTCCAGCCGCACGTGATCACCCGAATCAGGACCGCGGGCGGCCGGCTGCTTTACGGGCGCAAGGGGACGGGCTTCGGCCGCGTGATCGACCCCCTTCGCACCGCCATGATGAACCGGATGATGCAGGAAACCCTGCTGACCGGCACGGCCCGCAAGGCCGAGCTCTCCGGCTGGCAGGCGGCCGGCAAGACCGGCACCAGCCAGGACTGGCGCGACGCCTGGTTCGTGGGCTACACCGGAGCGCTGGTCTGCGACGTCTGGGTCGGCAACGACGACGGGTCGCCCACCCGCAAGGCGTCGGGCGGCAACCTCCCCGTGGACATCTGGAGCCGCTTCATGCGGACAGCCCTGAAAGCCGCGACCCCCGTGCCGCTGCCGGGCGGCCCGGCGCCCGATCGCGACGACGCGGCCGCCACGGGATCGATCCGCGACCCCGCGTCGGGTGGCCCCGCCGCCCCGCCGCTCGACCTCGGCCGCCTTGTGGCGTCCGTGCTCGGGTCCGCCGAGCCGCGGGGGGTCGCGCCGCTCGACCCCGCGGCGGCCCACGACGGCCCGACGCCTCCCGCGTCCGTGCCCGACCGCCGTGACGGTGGCCCGGAGCAGGACGACCGCGACCTTCTCCAGCGCCTGTTCGGCCGCTGAGGTCGGGGCGAGACGGGCCGCCGACCGGCATGGGCCAGATCCAACGCGTGGCGCTCGGCAGCATCGGGGTCGGGCTGGGGGTGCTCGGCCTGAAAACCCTGGCTTCCCTGCTGACCGGCAGCGTGGCGCTGCTGTCCGACGCACTGGAAAGCATCATCAACGTGCTCACGGCCGCCATGGCCTTCGCCGCGATCCGGGTCAGCGCCAAGCCGGCCGACCGGAACCACCCCTACGGCCACCACAAGGTCGAGTATTTCGCCGTCATCGTCGAGGGCGTGTGCATCGTGCTGGCCGCCCTGGCGATCCTGCGCGAGGCCGTTCTGGCCCTGCGCCATCCGGCCGCGCTCGACGCGCCGCTCCAGGGCCTGCTGATCAACGCCCTAGGGACAGGGCTCAACGCCGCCTGGGGGACGCTCCTGGCCCGGCTCGGCCGCCGCGCTCGCTCGCCCGCCCTTGTGGCCGAGGGTCGGCACCTGTTCGTCGACGTCGCGACCTCCCTGGGTGTGCTGGCCGGGGTCGGCCTCGTGGTGCTGACCGGTCTCGCCTGGCTCGATTCCGCAGTGGCGGCCCTGGTGGCCGTCAACGTGCTGTGGTCGGGCTGGAGCCTGGTCAAGGAAAGCGTCGCGGGCCTCATGGACGAGGCCGTGCCGGGAGACCGGCTGGAGGAGATCTGCGCCGTGGTGGAAACCACCCGCGAGGGCGCCATCGAGGTGCACGACCTGAAGACCCGGGCGGCCGGCCAGGCGACCTTCATCGAATTCCACCTCGTCGTGTCGGGCCGCATGAGCGTCGCGGACGCCCACCTGATCTGCGACCGCATGGAGCGGGCGCTGCGCGAGAAGGTCGAGGGCGCGGTGGTGACCATCCACGTCGAGCCCGAGAACCAAGCCAAGCGGCCGGGCAGCATGGTGCTCGGTTGAGCATCACGCGTCCGGTTCGAGGGATCGTATAGGCCGTCGATGCAACCGACCGGCCGGTTCCAACGTCCTGCAATCGACGCTGGCGTCGTCCAGCCCCATCAACATCGAGAACTGCAGCATGTCGAACACCTTCCCGGCCGTCACGCCGGATCACTCGAACCTATCGGTCACCGAGCGGGGCCTGTCGGTGGTCGCGGGCCTCGCGATCGCGGCCGTGGGCGCGAAGCCCCGTCCCAACCCGCTGCTCAGCATCGCGGCCCTGGCGATCGGGTCGTTCCTGGCCTACCGCGGCACCACCGGTTACTGCGCCGTCAAGGCCCGGCTCACCTGACGGGCGAGAACGCGTCGGACACCGCATCGGCCGGTTCGGGGCAGCCCGACCGGCCGACGGCCAGTCGCCGCTAGTTGGCGAACCGGAAATCGGGAGCGGCCTTCAGCTGGTCTCGCGTGAGCGT
>CAXTEP010000006.1:34015-50154 GCA_964243125.1 uncultured Lichenihabitans sp.
ACGTCCTTGGTGCCGATGCCGAGAAAACCCCCGACCCCGACCACGACGTATTTGGCGCCGCCTTCGTGACTGACCAGCACGTCGCTGATCGTCCCGACCCGCTGCTGGTCCGGGCCGTAGATGGAAACCCCCGCGAGCTTCGAGGCCCGCCACAGGTCGGCGCCTTCCTGGTGCAGGAAGGTGCTCGGGTTCGTGGCGTCCTGCGCGAAGGCGAGGCCGGCCTGGCTCAGGACGAGGCTGCCGACCAGGGCGGCGAGACGGATTGACATGGCTGCGTGCTCCTCATGGAGGGGCGCGGTCACGTGCGTGCCGCGTCCACCGAGGAACAACGCCGCAGGCCGGAAGGACGTTGCGGGGCGGCCCGGCAAAAGACCGGGCGCGCCACCGCGTCCGGCCCCGCGGGCCGCGTCCGGTCAGACCGTCGTCGACCGGCGCTGGAAGAAGCCCCAGATCCCCAGTAGGACGATGGCCCCGACGATAGCCCCGACAAATCCGGCGCCCTCGTCGGCCCGATACCAGCCGATCGCCTGGCCCAGGTAGGTGGCCACGAAGGCGCCCACGATGCCCAGGATGGTGGTCAGGATGAAGCCGCTCGGCTCGTTGGGCCCGGGCATGATGAACTTGGCGATCACCCCCGCCACGAAGCCGATGATGATGGTCCAGATGATACCCATGGCGCGTTCCCCCGCTGATGCCACGCCCTCTTTAGCGCGGGAGCGGAACGAAGGAAACCGCGTTTCCCCGGCTGGCCGCGCGGTGGCCCGGGCGCCCATGCGCGGCCAGCCGCGCGACGTCGGCGATCAACCCAGCTTGATGTCGTCCGCCGTCAGCTGCGGGGTCCCCAGCAGGGTCGCGAACCACACCGGTTTCTGCGCCCCCGTGCCGTCCGAGTCGAACTGCATCAGGCCGCTCTGGCTGAAGTAGAGCAGGGTCGGGTTCGCCGACGTCGCGGCCGGAGCCGCGCCGGTGAACAGGTCCAGCGTCGCGCCGTCCGCCACCCCGAAACCGCCCGCCGACACCACGAGTTGGTCTTCCCCGTGCGTGAAATCCACGATCGTCTTGCCGCCGTCGCCGGGCAACCCGAACACGAACTGGTCGGCCCCGTCGCCGCCCGACAGGATGTCGTGGCCGCTTCCACCCACCAGCACGTCGTTGCCGGCCTGCCCGAGCAAGACGTCGCTCTTGCCGCCGCCCTCGATCCGGTCGTTGCCGTCATTGCCCTGCAGCAGGTCGGCGCCGCCGAGGCCGCGGATCAGGTCATCGCCGCTGCCGCCCGACAGCGTGTCGGACCCGCTGCTTCCCGTCAGCACCACCCCTGTCGTTGGCGGCGGGGGCGCGTCGCCCGGTTGAGTCGCCCCGGCCTGATCGAGTTGGGTCACTGATATCTGATTGGTCATTGCCCGCTCCTGGTGCTCGTCGCGAGCCAGAGGGTGCGGGGCGGGCGTTAACAGGGTGCAACTTCGTCGGAGCGGTTCAGGCCAAACTTCGATAAGGTTTCGACCCCGATGCCGCGATACCGACAATATGCATCAAATTGTTCCGATCGACGGCATCGGCCCACGACCCTCACGCGAGGACGAGGTCTGACTCG
The DNA here is from genome assembly GCA_964243125.1 of uncultured Lichenihabitans sp. Taxonomy (GTDB): domain Bacteria; phylum Pseudomonadota; class Alphaproteobacteria; order Rhizobiales; family Beijerinckiaceae; genus Lichenihabitans. The sequence goes on from CAXTEP010000006.1 coordinate 35,607, forward strand.
TCGAAAACGGCGTGCCGCTCGAACTGAACCAGGAAGACCGGCTTGCCGGATCCCGTACCGTCGGCGTCGAACCGCAGCAGGCCGTGGTCGTCCAGCAGCAGGCTGGGCTGCTGGCCCTCGGCGGCCGGGGTCGGACCGGTGAACAGGTTGAGCGCCGCCCCGTCCGCGATTCCGAAATCCTTGCCCGACAGCACCAGCTTGTCCTGCCCGTGGGTGAAGTCCACGATCGTCTTGCCGCCCTCGTCGGGCGAACCGAACACGAACCGGTCGGCACCGGCCCCGCCCACCAGCCGGTCGTGCCCGGCGCCGCCGATCAGCACGTCGTCGCCGGCGTTGCCGTGCAGGACGTCACTCTTGTCGCCGCCGCGGATCACGTCGTCGCCGGGTCCGCCCGTCAGCACGTCGGCGCCCGCGCCGCCGCCGATCGTGTCGTTGCCGCGCCCGCCCGCCAGCGTGTCGGCGTAGGGGCTGCCCGTCAGCGTGACGCCGGAGGGCTGAGGCGGAGCGGTGCCGGTGCCCGTCACGGTGATCGTGGCGACCGCCGATGACGATCGGTCATCGTGCTCGCCCGTGTCACCCTCAAAGGCGGGCGGAAGGTCGAGCACCGACTCCAGCGTGTAGTCGACCTTCACGGTCCGGGTCTGGCCGGCCGCGAGGTCGTCGAAGTCGGACCCGGGGTCGAAGACGAGCCGGTTGTCGACGATGCTGACCTGGCCCGCGTGCGGCGCCTCGGTCGCGGCCGCCGACAGGGTGATGGACGTGTAGCTTTCCCGCGGGTCCTGGAAGTCCGCAACCGCGAGGGGATCGAAGGTCAGCGTCTGGCCGACCGTGTCCTTGAGCTTGACGTCCGTGGCAAGTACGGGGTCGAAGACGTTCGTGTATTCGATGTCGAACCCGTCCAGGAACGATGTCGTGCCATCGGAAACGACGTAGCGGGGTTGGAAGGCCGGATAGTCGTTCGGCGCGACGTCGGCGGCAGAGTTGAAATGGGCGTCGTAGGTGTAGGACCCATCCGGATTGAGGGTGAGCCGGTCGTACCGGTGCTGGAAGGGCGTGAACAGGGGCGTGATCGTGATGGGATCGCCGTCGGGATCGGGGTAGAAGTCCTTGAGGTTGATCGTCTCCGACTCGTTGTCGCCGAGGTCGAAGTCGAACCCCGGCGGCGCGGTGAACGCGGGTGGCCGGTTGATGTGGATCGTGCCGGTGGCGGTATCGGTCGCGCCGTTGTTGTCGGTCACCTTCAGGGCGGCCGTGTAGGTGCCGCCGGGCTGGTAGCCCAGCGCCGCGATCTTGTCGTCGCCGATGATCGGCCTCGCCCCGAACGCGTCGTCGAATTCGCCGTCGCCGTTCAGGTCCCAGGCGTAGCTGACGATCCGGCCGTCCGGATCGGCCGATCCCGACCCGTCGAGGGCAAGCTGGTCCGCCCCGACATAGGACACGTCGGGTCGCGTGATGACGGCGTTCGCGACAACCGCGACCGGCGCCACGTTGCCGGTCGAGGCCGACCCGGTCACGGTCACGAAGGTTTTGGCGACCGTGCTGCGGGTTTGCAGGTTGTCGGCATCGGAACTAGCGACGGTGTAGTCGATCTCCACGGTCCGGGTCTGGCCCGGCGCGAGCGTCGAGAAATCTAAGCCGGGGTTGAACACCAGCTTGCCGTCCGCGATGCTGACCTGCCCCGCGTTCGCGGTGGCCACCGAGGCGCTCGCGATGAAGACGTTCGCGTAGCTGCTCGGCGCGTTGGGATAAAGCGCGTCGGCGAGCGGATCGACCGTTACGGACCGGTGCGCAGTTGTTTTCGCCCTCTCGGTCTGAGCCAAAACGGGATGAAAGGGGTAGGAAAGACCATACCCGATCTCGCCCTGCTGGAAGCTCGATCCGTCGGACGCGTAGAAAAGGAAGTTGGCGCCCCCATCGGCCGGCCGCGGATCCGACGCGGTGCCGAAATCAGCCTGGTAGGTGTAGGACCCGTCCGGGTTGAGGGTCAGCGTGCCGTTGGAATCCTTGAACGGAGCGAAGGCCGGCGTGATCGTCAGCGGGTCGCCGTCCGGATCGGTGAACAGGTTCCTCGGGTCGAACGTGACCCTGCCGTCATCGTCAAGCACGCCTGCATCAAGGGGGTGGAACACCGGTGCCCGGTTGATGTGCAGCGCGGCGGTCGCGGTCCCGACCGCACCCTCGTTGTCGGTGACCTTCAGTCCCACCGTGTAGGTTCCGCCCGGCTTCAGATGCAGGCTGTCCAGCATCTGGCCGCCGATGACCGGCATGGCTCCGGTCGCGTCATCGTATTGGCCGTCGCCGTTCAGGTCCCAGGCATAGCTGACGATGAAGCCATCCGGATCCGTCGATGCGGAGCCGTCAAGCACGTCTTCACCGTAGGACCCGGACCCGATGCCACCGGACGTGACAGTGATGTCACCAACGCGCGCGATCGGATCAACATCGGTGGCCATCACACCCTCCCAGGCTTCCGGGAAGGAGTCTACACGCGCGCGTGGGTTCGAGTCACGCAACAGCGACCGATGCGTCGGCGCTCACGCCGAACGGGTCCGCCGCCGACGGGCGGCGCAGCGGACCAACCGGGCCGGTATGATCGCCCGCTCACGAGGCCGCCGGCAGCGCGTCGCGCGCGGCCAGCCGCGGCACCTCGCTCCTGGGCGCCGCCGGCTCGTCGGCCTGGGACAGGCAGTACCGCAGCGCGTCCACGAAGGTCGTGACCTTGGGCTCCTTGACGGCGTCGTCGATCTCGCCGTCGCCGTCGCGCAGGCCGTCCCGGCGCCACCAGGCCCCCACCAGGATCTGCGCGTCGGGGGCGCGGCGGCGCAGGCGGCGCAGCACGAAGCGCAGGAACGCGGGGCTCGATCCGTCGAGCGCCGACAGGCAGATCATCGCGACGCCGCTCACGTCGAGGCGCTCGATCTCGGCCTTGGACAGGCGCGCGTGCCCTTCGAGCCGGGCCCCGATCTCGTAGCTCTTGAAGACCTGCGCCAGCATGGCGGCGGCCGCGTCGTCCAGGGGACCCCGCGCGCCCACGCAGAGCACGCTGCCGGGCGGCTTGAGCCGCTCGGGCACGGTGTCGGGCATCAGGTCCTCGGGGCGGGTCGCCTCCTTGGGCTCCTGGCCCGCGATCCTGCCCCGGTGCCAGAACCGCCGGCGCCGGGCGGGCGGGTGGGCGTGGTCGGGATCGTCGTCCTCGAGATCGTCGACCACTTCGACCGCGGCATCCCTGATCTCCTCCTGGCGGTCCATGTCGAGCCGGTTCTGGTTGACGTCGTCCTGGGCCAGCAGCAGGCCCGGCAGGGCGACGTTGTCGTAGTATTCGGAGGCCGACATTTCCTTCAGGCAGCGCTGCGCCTGGTCGGACGCCTCGATCGGGTCGCGCGCCAGCATGCGCTGGTAGAAGGTTTCGGACGGCGACAGGGGCGGCTGGTCGCCCAGCAGCACGTCCAGGAACTCGAGCTGGTCGACGTGCCGGCCCAGCACCACGAGGCACACGGTCAGCGGCGTCGACAGGAACAGGCCGACCGGCCCCCACAGCACCGTCCAGAAGGTGGCGGCGATCACGACCGCGATGGGAGACAGGCCGGTGTTGTGCCCGTAGGCCAGCGGTTCGATCACCTGGCCGACGATCGTCTCGGTGGCGACGAGCAGCACCGCGGCCCACACCACCATGGACCAGCCCGGGTCCACGGCGGCGGCCAGCAGCAGGGGCAGCACCGCGCCCATCACGGCGCCCACGTAAGGCACGAAGCGGAAGCAGCCGAACAGGATGCCGAGCAGGACGGGGCTCGGTACGCCGACCAGCCACAGCATGAAGGCGACCGCCACGCCCGCGCTCGCGTTGAGGATGACCTGGGTAATCAGGTAGCGGCTCAACCGCTTGGCCCCGTCGTCGATGGCGGCCGTGGTGCGCTGCAGGTCGCTGGCGCCGAACAGCCGGATGGCCCGGTTGCGCAGGTCCTCCCGCTGCAGCAGGATGAACACCACGAAGATCAGCACGATGCCCGTGGTGGCGAGCGGATGCACCAGCGGGGCCGCCAATACCATGACGGTGGCGAGCGGCCCTTCGGCGGCCGGCACCAGCTGGACCGGCAGGGGCGCGACGCCGGCGTCGTCGGCCGGGGCCGCGTTGGGGCCGGGCGCGGCGGCGTTCTGCCCGGCCGGACCGCTCTGCTCGGGCGCGTTGCGGTTGAGCGCCCGGGACAGGCGGGCGACCGCGTCCTCGACCTTCCGCATGCCGCCGTTCGACGACATGCCGCGCAGATAGGTGATCTTGCGGACCAGCGTGGTCTCGTAGCGGGGCAGGTCGCCCGCGAGGTCCTTGACCTGGGTGGCGATCACCCCGCCCAGGCTCGCCAGGATCACGAAGGCCAGCATCACCGTGACCGCGACCGGAAGCGCGCGCCCGAGGCCGATCTTGTGCAGCAGCCGCACCATGGGGGCCAGCACGAAGCTGAGCAGGATAGCCAGCGCGATCGGGACCAGGATCTCGGCGCCGAAATGCAGGGCCGCGATCACGGCCCCCAGCGACACCAGGGTGCGCAGGCTGTCGCGTTCGCCGGGCTGCAGGGAGGAAACGACGCGCGCCATATGATCTTACCGATTGGAAGACGTCGATCCAGGTCCCGTGGAGCATCGGTCCGCCTGCGAGCCCTCGGGGATCGTTCCTCGGCGGAAACAGGACCGAGGTCGTGCCGAACCTTGCCCGGCCACCTCGGTCAGGGGTTCAGCGGAAAAACAACCAGAGCAGGATGATGACGGGGATCGGTACCCCGATCAGCCAAAGCAGCAGCGAACGTCCCATGGCCCAATCCTCCCGACAGCGAGCGTCACCTAGGCAATGCCAAAGCTCCGCTTCCGGTTCCGGGCCGCTCGGGGCCGCCGGCACCCGATCACCCGGGCCTCCGCGTCCCGCCCGGTAGCGCAGCGAAGAAGCGCCCGGCGCGGATTTAGGAGGCAGGATCCGGGAGGCCGGGAAGGCGCCTCCGTGATCTAACCGCCGCCGCACTCGGAGGCATCGGCGTGACGCATCGCAACGGCAACCTGAAGATGGGGCGGAACGAGTGGGGGCTCCTCCTGGTCCTCTCGGTCCTCTGGGGCGGGTCCTTCTTCTTCTTCAAGATACTCGTCGCTGAATTCCCACCCTTCACGGTCGTGCTGGGGCGAGTCGGCCTAGCGGCGCTTTGCCTCAACGCTCTCCTGCTCGCCCGAGGCGATCAGAGGCCGGTGGGGTCCCCGCCGTGGAAACCATTTCTGCTGATGGGTCTGCTCAACAACGTCGTTCCGTTCACTCTCATCGTCTTCGGCGAGGCCAGCATCGCGAGTGGCCTCGCCGCGATCGTCAACGCCACGACGCCGATCTTCACCGTGCTTGCGTCCCACGTGCTGACGGGCGACGAAAAGCTGACTTGGCCGAAAAGTGTCGGCGTCGGATTCGGGATTCTCGGCGTGAGCGTTCTCATCGGGCCGGGCGCGCTGTCGGAATTTGGTCGTGGCGACGCGCTCGGCGAGGGGTCATGCCTCCTCGCCGCCGCGAGCTACGCTCTCGCGGGTCTTTACGGCCGACGGTTCCGCGGGCTCGCGCCGCTGAGGGTCGCCGCCGGGCAGCTCACGGCCAGCACGGCCATCCTGGTTCCGATCACGCTCCTGGTCGATCACCCTTGGCGCTTCCCGCTTCCAAGCGCCCAGGCGTGGGGCGCCTGGGTCGGCATCGCGCTGCTGAGCACGGCGCTCGCCTCCACGATCTACTTCCGCATCCTGGCCGTGGCAGGCGCGACCAATCTCCTTCTCGTCACCTTCCTGCTGCCCGTCAGCGCCCTTCTGCTCGGGGTCGCGTTTCTCGGTGAACGCATCGGTGCTCAGGCCGTCGCCGGGATGGCACTGATCGGGCTCGGCCTCGCGGCCATCGACGGGCGGGTGCTGCACGCCGCGAGGCTCCGCCGGCAACCCCGTTCATCCGCGCCCGGACGCGCGGAGCACGGCGCGGACGGGAAACCCACGGCTGACTAGAACGGATGGTACTGGAACGCCCAGATCTCGGTCAGGATCTCGTCGCCGTGCCGGAGGTGGCAGCGCAGCTCGACCGGATCGGTCCCGTCCACAACGAGGTCGAACTGGGCGCGCCAGTGCCCGTTGACGCCGTCCGGCACCGCCTCGGTGTACAGGTAGTCGGTGAAATGGCCGCGCGAGGCGTAGAGGACGGGCTCGGGCTTGACCCCGAAGGGCAGCTGCGCCAGCGGTCCGCCCAAAAATTCCACCATGAACTTGCGGACGCCCGGCGGGCGGGGCAGGCCGGGCTGGCCGCCGCGCCCCAGCCGCGTCGCCACGCAGCGGCCGAGCGGGGTGGGATGGGGCTCGTCGGCCTGCCAGTACATCGTGTACCCGAACGCGTAGCTCTTGCCGGCGGTGGCGGGCTCGGCCGGCACCCAGGTCGCCACCACGTTGTCGTGGATCTCGTCGTCGGTCGGGATCTCGATGAGCTGCACGGCGCCCCGGCCCCAGTCGCCCGCGGGCTCGACCCAGAGGCTCGGGCGCCGGTCGTAGAACACGCCGTCGAGGTAGTGGTCGAAATTGCGGTCGCGCTGCAGCGCCCCGTAGCCGCGCGGCGACTGGTCCGCGAACGCCGAGGCCGTGGTGCGCTCGGGGTTGTTGAGGGGCCGCCAGATGCGCTCGCCCGCCCCCGTCCACAGCGCCAGCCCGTCCGAGTCGTGGACCTCGGGGCGCCAGTCGACCGCGGTGGGCTTCTCGGTTTCGGAGAACCAGTACATGGTGGTGACGGGCGCGATGCCGAGCCGCTCGACGTCCTGGCGCAGGTTCAGCGTGTGGTCGACCGCCACGGTGACGCCGCGCCCGCGCGTCATGGCGAACCGGTAGGCGCCGGTCAGCGAAGGCCCGTCAAGCAGCGCGTTGACCACGATCGTGTCGTCGCCCGTCGGCGCTTCGATGTAGAAGCGGGTGAAGTCCGGGAATTCCTCGCTGCGGCCCGCCACGGCGGTGTTGACCGCGACGCCGCGCGCCGACAGGCCGTACTGGTAGAGTTCGCCGATGGCCCGGAAATAGGCGGCGCCCAGAAACGCCACCCAGTCGTTCTTGCGCCAGTCGAGCGAGCCGCCGCGCGGCTCCTGGATGCGGAAGCCCGCGAAGCCGATGCCCTGTTCGAGCCGCCGGGCGGGCGAGTCGGCCGGCATGTCGAACATGGCCTGGCTGTAGACGACCGGCCGCGCCTGCCCGTCCGCCACCGCGTACATCTCGACCGATTTCGGGAAGAACTTGCCGATGTGGAAGAAGGTCACCGGGAAGGGGCCCGGACCGTCGGCGAACAGCGCCGAGCGCGCGTCGAAGGTGATCTGGCCCCAGCGCTCGTAGTCGATGCGGTCCACCACGGCGGGGTCGGGCCGGCGTGGCGCCGCGTAGGGCTGCCGGGCGAGCTCCCGCGCCACCGCCTTCAGCCCCTCGAAGCTGAAGGATTCGGGCGTCCCCAGCGTCAGGGCCGCCTGGGCCAGCGCGCCCGACGGCAGGGCCGGCAGCAGGCCCGCGGCGCCCGCGGCCGCGAGCGCCCTGAGGAGCTGGCGGCGGTCGACGGTCCCGCTCACCCTCAGCCCCGCACCGGCTCGACCCGGGCGGCGGCGCGCATGAAGTAGAACAAAGCCACGAAGCCGAGCAGCGCGAACGCTACCTCGACCCCGTGGGCCACGACGGGCGGCAGCTGGAACAGGCCGCCCAGCGCCCAGCCCGCCGCCCAGGACATGCCCACGAGTTCCGTGCCGACCAGCACCGCCACGCAGGCGAGGGTCGTGACGTTGGCCCAGTTGACGGGTTTGGGGGCTGGCAAGGATGGCTCCGGGAGGCTCGGACGGTTGGGGGGAGGGGAGTAGCATCGAGGGGTGCGGGGAAGCAAGGCGGGCTCGGCCGGGCCCATCGGGCCGAGGCCCTGGTCCGAGCCGCCGTTCGTGCGGGCCGCGTGACCTCAGGCGGCGGCTCCCGCCACGGCGGCGGCGTGGCGCCAGGCCCGCAGCAGGGCCGCGGGTTCCATGCGTCCCCGCAGGACGTGGTAGACGCCCACCAGGAGTTTTCGGGCGAGCGCGCGCCGGCAGGCCGGCACAGCGCCCAGGTTGCGGGCCAGGGCCGCGAGACCGCCGTCGTAGTAGCGGGTGCGCAGGGCCGCGCTGGCGTCGCGGTGCCCACGCAGGGCAGCGGCATCAGCGCGGCGGCGCGCGACCGCGCGAGGGCGCGGATGGCCCAGTCCGTATCCTCGCCGCCCGGAACGGGGGTGCCCACCCCAAGACCCTCCGCGAAGCCGCCGACCCGCGCCGCCACGGCCCCTCGCACGAAAATCGTGTTCGAGGAAGCGTGGCGCAGCACCTGCCCGAAGCCGGGCTCCGTGATCTCGCAATCGTCGTCGAGCGCCACGACGATCTCGTCGTCGTCGGATTCCCGCCAAGCCATGTAGAGCCCGAAGTCGCGGCAGGCGCCGTTCCGGCGGGGGAAGAATTCGTCCTTGGCGCCGAGGATGTCGCGCCGGTGCTGCCAGTTGAAGACCTGGAACCGCGGGTCCGCGATCGCGATGGTTCCTTCGGAATCATCGACGATGATGAAACGCGCCCCGAAGTCCAGCAGGGGCGCGACGTAGGGCAGGTTGATCTCGCGGTTGGATGGAGTCACCACGATCATCGGACGCTTCTCCTGGCGTGAACGGGCGGGCCGCACCATCGCGACGTGAGGGTGCCGAGATAGGCCGACAGGTCGGCCATGTCGCTGGTGACGCGCGTGACGGTGCGGGTGGCGGTCCGCGTAATCGCCGCCTCCAGGCTTTCGGCGTCCCGGGCCAGCAGGACCAGCCCCCGCGCCTCGAACGCTTCCGTCAGATCCTGCTGGTGGTCGTCGAAATGCTCGCCCAGCGCTTCCCGGCGCGCGAAGGCGATGACGTGGCATCCGGCCTGGAGCGCGGGAACGATCGACCCGCTGCCGCCGTGGCACACCACGATCCTCGCGCGGGCCAGGACCGCCTGCAGGGCGAGGTTCGGCATCTCCTCGTGCACCTCGCCGCCGGCCGGCCGGACCCCCTTGCGCCCGACCTGGTAGACGACGCGGCTCGCGACCCGGCCGCGGGCCTTCAGCTCCGCCATCGCGCCGACCATCCTGTCGAACGGCAGGGTCGCGCCGACCGTGACCAGGATGAGGTCCTCCTTGTCGAAGCTGCCGGGCGGCAGGAGCTTGATGGGATCGAAGATCGGCGCTCGCGGCCAGAAGCGCGACAGGGCCGGGGTTTGGAGGACGCGCTGGTTGGCGATCGGCCCGGCGATGCGCGCGAATTTGGACAGCCCGGTCGAGCGCGAGAACGTCTCGATCACGACGAGTTTGGCGCCCGACAGGCGCCCGAACAGGGCGGTGAAGAAGACCGACCCGGCTCCGGTGGTGATCACCACGTCGGGCCGCTCGCGGCGGACGTGCCCGAACGACTCGACCATGTTGCGGCCGATCCGGCCCAGTACGGCGCGCCGGCCCTTCTTCTTCATCTCGCTCAGCGCAAATGGAGTGACGCTCAACCGCTTGGGCGGACCTTCGAAACTCTGCAAAAGGACGCTGTTTTCCGAAACGAAGAAGCACTCGGCCTTCGGCCACAGGCCTTTCAGTTCGAGGATCTGACGCAGATGCCCGCCACCCGATGCAGCAAAGCAGATCTTCATGCAGGTCCTCGATCACCTCAGTCTTGAAACGAGGGTCTGATGTATTCGTTGTTCATCAACGGAACAGAAATTGGTCACGGGACCGAACAACAGTCAAGCCGCTTCTGATCACCCTGGCAGGGTTTCCGGCCACGAGCGAGCCGGGGGGAACCGAGTGGAGCACGACGCTGCCGGCGCCCACGATGCTGTCGTCGCCGATGGTGACGCCGGGCGCCACGATCGAGCCGCCGCCGATGAAGCACCGCGCCCCGATGGTCACGGGCCGCTCGTCGCCGCCCGCCTCCGACAGGGTGGTGACCAGGGTCTTGAAGGCCAGCAGCGAGTCGTCGCCGATGCGGACGGTGCCCCGCCGGCCGCAGGTGATCCGCGCGCTGAGCGAGATCACGACCCGCCTGCCGATCCTCACGCCCTTGGTCAGGCGCAGCAACCGGCGGCGCGCCGCGAGCAGACCGAGCCGGACCCAGCGGATTTGTTCGAGCGACCGTTCGGACAAGGCGATGACCTTCAGCGTCGGCCAGGCGCAGCTTTCGCGATGGCCCAGGATCTGTCAAACGATGGTCATGCGAAACGGTCTGCGGCGCCTGCGGTGCAAGCTCAAGTGGCTGCTCTGCGCCAAGGTCTGGAAGATGGCGATCCATCCTTCGGTCCGCATCGCCCCCACCGCGTTGCTGGACCGCACCTTCCCGCGCGGCATCGTCATCGAGGAAGGGGCCGTGATCGGCGAGCACGCCGCGATCCTGACGCACGACATCACCCGGAACCTGTTCAGCCGGACGCGCATCGGTCCGCGCACGGTCATCGAGGCCCGCGCGATCGTGCTGCCGGGGGTGTCGATCGGGGCGGACTGCCTGGTCATGCCGGGCGCGCTGGTCAACGGCGACGTGCCGGACCGGAGCGTTGCGCTCGGCAACCCCGCCCGCGTGACGCTGCGCCGCGACCTCGCGCCGACCGCCGCGCCGTGACGGCCGCGCGCCGCCGCTGCTGCGGCGGCGAACGCCGTTGACGACGCTTGTCGGTTCGCTTCAGATCAGGGTCGCGCCGCTCGACGGTTCAACCGCGCGGCCGCAACGTTTCCGCGGCCGCGAGGCCGCGCGACAGTTTCAAAGTCCATTGCTGATTTTCTTTGCTTTCGATGGTCTCAAGTCATTGCGGAACGATGCCATGATTATCACGCGCTTCATCGATCACCTGTCACGCCGCGACCCCATCGTGGCGTCCATCCGCGAGGCCGAGGTTCTGCTCGTGCGTTCGGCCCAGGGGGCCAGGCCGGTCGCCGACGAGATCGCCCAGGCCATCCAGGACGCCAAGCAGGCCAGCGACGCCGGAACCCTGACGAAGGATCAGGCCGCGCGGTTCCTGAAAGCCTACGCGGCCCTGGTGAAAGGGTCCTACGACATCAGCCTCAAGCCCGAGGAAACATCGAAGAACGCGTTCGAGGACACCGTCGACGGCGCCGAGATCCTGGTCCGGTACGCGGCCGAGTGCGGCAAGGATCTCGACGTCGAGGCGGTCAAGCACGTCATCCAGGCCCGCGAGGCCTTGAATAACAACCGCGTCGACGACGACATCAAGGCGAGGCTCTACACCGCCTACGCGTCGGTGTCGAAGGTGCTCGGCAGCGTCACGGCCGAAACGATCAGGAGTTGCAGCAATGCCAGCACGCGCCGCAATCTTCGGTTGAACAGGTGGGTCGCCATCGCGCTGACGGCGTTTGCGGCCGCGATCTCGCTCGTGACCTTCGCGGCCGACAGCATGTCGGAACGGATCAAGTCGGACATCGACGCGGGAGGCGCGCTGGCCGCCAGGCTGCGGGCCGAGATCCCGAAGCAGACGATCGACGCCCACGAGGACGCATGCCAGTTGCTCCGCAGCAGGGATCAGGCCGAAACCCTGTCGGTCGACAGCATCGCGGGCCTGCAGTCCCTGGCCGGAACCAACAGAGAGATCCTGAGCAGGACGCTGAAGCTGAACAGGATTACCGGCAATTTCGAGCACAACCCGATGGACGGCGATTTTCCCGGACAGGTCGACTCCCACGCGATGCTGGAGATCAATCCGGCCATCGCCAACTACGAGGCGGAGGTCTTCTGCAAGATCAGGGCTTTTCAGCAGATCAGGTCCTTCGCGGACAATGTTCGGGACAATTACTCGGCCTTTGTCGGAGGAATCACGTCCTACGCCCTGCCCATCCTCTACGCGATGCTGGGCGCTTACGCGTTCCGGCTGCGCAATTTCGCCGATACGATCAAGAACAAGACATACCACCCGTCCTTCGCGGATTCGGCAAGGATGATCACCGCCGTGATCGCGGGGGCGATCTGCGGGCTGTTCAATCCGGCGCGCGGCCTGAGCCTGTCCCCCCTGGCGACGGCCTTCCTCGTGGGCTACGGGGTCGAGCTGTTCTTCAGGTTCCTGGATTCGCTGCTCAACTCCTTTGGCGGCAAGTCGTGACCGCGGCGCTCCGGGTCCGCGTGGTCTCGTCCCGTCCGTCGTGGCGGCGCCGGGGTTGGGCCGGGCGAGCCTCCCACGTGCCAGGAACAATCCGGAAACACCCGCATTGAGGTCGGACGGTTCGGGGATGGCGTGCATGCTGGACGAGGTGGGGGACGCGGAGGAGCACGACGCGGGCGACGTCGTCGACCCGCGCGACGCCGCCGAATCGGCGGGCCTGCGCTACGTGTCCGACGACGACCCCGGCATCACCCGGCACCGGGCCGGCCGCGGCTTCTTCTACCGCGACCCGCGCGGCGCCAAGGTCACGGACGGCAAGGTGCTGGACCGCATCCGCAAGCTCGCGGTGCCCCCGGCCTACACCCAGGTGTGGGTCTGCGACCGGGCCGACGGCCACATCCAGGCCACGGGCCGCGACGTGAAGGGCCGCAAGCAGTACCGCTACCACCCGGCCTTCCGCGAGGTGCGCGACAGCGCCAAATACGAGCACGTCACGGCCTTCGCGAGCGCGCTGCCGGGGATCCGCGACACGGTGCGCCGCCACATGGCCTTGCGGGGCCTGCCCCGCGAAAAGGTGCTGGCCACCGTGGTGTACCTCCTGGAATCCACGCTGATCCGCGTCGGCAACGAGGACTACGCCAAGCAGAACCAGTCCTACGGCCTGACCACGCTGCTGCACGAGCACGTGGACGTCAACGGCAACGCCCTGCACTTCGAGTTCAAGGGCAAGAGCAACAAGATGTGGCGGCTCGACGTGCGCAACAAGCGCGTGGCCGGCATCGTGCAGGCGCTGGAGGACCTGCCGGGCCAGCACCTGTTCCAGTACGTCGACCATGACGGCGAGCGCCACGGCGTCGACTCGGCCGACGTGAACGCCTACCTGCGCGAGATCACCGGGCGCGAGATCACCGCCAAGGATTTTCGCACCTGGGCCGGCACCGTGCTGGCCGCGCTCGCGCTCCACGAGTTCGGCGCCATCGACACGGAGGCGGCGGCCAAGAAGAACATCCGCGCCGCCATCGAGCACGTCTCGTCCCGGCTGGGCAACACCGCCACGATCTGCCGCAAGTGCTACGTCCACCCCGAGGTGCTGAACAGCTACATGTCGGGCGAGTTGCTGCTCGAGATCAAGGGCGACATCGAGATCGAGCTGCGCGACAACCTCCCCCGGCTGAAGCCCGAGGAGGCGGCGGTCCTGGCCCTACTGGAATCCCGCATCAAGCACACGCTGGCGGACCGCGGGCAGGAGGGGTGAGTGGGCGATCCCGGGCCGGAACCGACGGCGCCAGCATCGCGCGCCGCGGCAGCGGGACCGGTTTCAACGTCGCTTCATCACGCGAGACGGAGGATTGACCGAGAGCTGGCTGGTTCGAAACATGGTCTCTTCCGTGATACCCATGACCGGCACCGCGTTTATTCAACCCGTCCTCGCCAGTCTGGACCTGCCACGAATTCGTTGGTGAGACGGACGGTGCCGTGCGCAGCAATCAGGATGGGACGCGCAAACCGGCCGATCGGGCCCTGACCAAGACCGAAGCCCGGCTGCGCCCCTTGTACGACGCGCTGTGGGTGTCGCCGGCGCGTGACGGCCATCTGATCTACGCCAACCAGCATTTCCACGACTACCTCGGCGACATCGGTCCGGCCCGCCAGGCCCGCACCGGCGCCCACCACCCCGACGACGCCGGGCGCGCCGGCCGGGCCTGGGCGGCGTCGATCGCGACCGGCGTGAACTGCGCCTTCGAGGCGCGATGGCGACGGCGGGACGGGACCTATCGCTGGCACAAGTTCCTCATCGTGCCGATCCGGCGCCGCGGCTGACTTCGTCCGAGAACCGGTCCTGGCCGGGGATGGAAGCGGTCTACCCGTCGAGCGGCAGGCCGGTCCGCCGGGCCGCGAGGCCGGACGGGCGGCGTGAGGTTGGCTCGATGCCGTTCCGGAGCCAAGGTCACGCCCGATATGTCGAGTGACCATGGAAGAACTCCTGCGCGCCGCCGCGGCAGGAGCCTGTCCCGCGACGGCCCGGGATGCCGGGCGCGTCCTGGCTCATGGGGTGGGTGAGGGCGGGGCCGGTGATGGCCGCGGCCCTCGCCGGACAAGCCGCGGCGGCGCGGGGTTTCCGGGCGCCGGCTCAGAACTCCGCCCAGCCGTCCGCATCCGCCTCGGGCTTGCGGGCCGCGCCACCGGTGCCCACGGTCTTCAGGGCCGCGACGGGCTTGGCGGCCGCGCGGCCTCCGGGCTTGCGGGGCGGAGCGACGCGGGCGGCCGGGCGGCGCATCGCCTCCGCGCCGGCTTCGCGCCCGAGATCGAACCGGCCCATCAGGGTCGCGAGCTCCTCGGTTTCCCGCGCGAGGCTGTGGCTGGCCGCGGTGGACTGCTCCACCATGGCGGCGTTCTGCTGGGTGACCTGG
>CAXTEP010000007.1:0-19301 GCA_964243125.1 uncultured Lichenihabitans sp.
GGGATCGAGCCCGACCCACCCTCGTGTCCCCGTTGTCGAAGGCGGGACAGCATCGGAGGCGGGGTCGGGTGCCGCTTGCCGACGGAGGACGAGCGCGGAGCCTGCAGCGGACCGGCGCCCGCGGTCCTCGGAATCAGCAAGGCTTCTCCCCGCTTGGTGGGTCGAGCGGCCGAAACGTCCCCGCGAGGCGGATGACGGCTGAAGCAGGGTCGCGGCGCGTCCCGCCGGACCGCGGCGCATCGGGCAGAGACATTCACCTTGGGGCACAAACTTCCGCCCGCGGCAAACAGGCGAAAACTCGGGATCGACGCCACGTCAGGGTGGAAGCGGAACGTCCGGCATGCCCGGGAGCGGGGCTCGCGCCGGCACGGCGTTGGCGGCCGTCTCGGTCGCGGGAACGGATCGTTGAAGCCGCGCGCGCCTGACCTGCGGCCGGCGGCGCATCGCGGGCGGAGGGTCCGGGTCGGTGGCGTCGGACTGGATCGTGTTCAACACGTGCGGCTGGACCGCTTGCTCGCCCTCGCCCGCAACCGCCGCGGCGGCCGACAAGGCGTCGCCGTCGCGGACCGACCACGGCATCTGGAACGAGGGGCTGCTCGCGATCCCGCTCCGCAGGCTTGCGAAAACGGCTGTCAGCGCGGCCGGCGTCACGCGCGTCCGGCACAGCCTGATCCGGATCGACAAGGCGTGCGGCTCACCGAAGATGCTCGACGCCTTGCCGGTGATCCAACGGTCGGCGAGGCTGACGGACTGCCATCCGTACAGGCAGGTCATCGCCCCGCGGCTGCCCGTGGCGGCGCCGAACAGGCCGAACACGTTGCCCTGGCCGGGCGGCTCCATGGCCATCGGCACGCCCGCCGGGATCCGCTCCTGCATGTCGTCGAACAAGGCCGCCTGATCCACGCGCGGCGCCAGCCCGTCCCGGACCACCGTCACCGCGACGACGTTCTCGCCCACGGTGCCGCGGTCGCCCGCCAGGGTGATGGTCTGGCTGTAGCTGTCCATCTTGCGCTGCTCGTCGACGCCGACCACGGCCCCGGCCGACGGTGGAGGCACGACGAGGAGCCGGCCGGGATGGAGGCCCAGGTCGTCGATCCAGGCGACGCGATCGGCCGAGGAGGCCCATCCGCCCGTGACGGCCAGAACAGCGGCCGACAGCAGGCCGGCAACAAAACCGCGGCAGCGCATCGCGAAATCCTCAGTAGCGGACGGGCCTGTCGGTTGCGGCGAGGCCGGAGCGGGTTTCGGGGGTGGAAAGCTGCTGGTCCAGCTCCGAGAAGAGGGCGTGCGCGCTTTCGCGGTTGCCGGTGTGATAGGCCGACCACGCCCGCAGCACGGCCAGGTCGCGCGGCTCGGGCGTGAAGGCTTGGCGTTGGTCGAGGGCCGCCAGCGTGTCGTCGTAGCGGCCCTGGTCGAAGGACGCGGCAGCGGTCTGGGACAGGGCCGCGAGCCCCACCTCGCGCCGGTGGGCGGGCGTGAGCGCCCCGGCGCCGGCCGCCGCCACAGCTCCCCGGGTCCGCCGGGCGCGCAGGTCCGCCAGCGCACGGCCGTAGGCCGCGTCCGTGGCGGTGCCGGAGCTCTCCCCGGCGGCCGCGAACGCGATGGCGGCCTCCCGGGGCCGGTCCAGCTCCATCAGGCACCAGCCGGACCGTAAGGCTTCCCCCGCGCCCCGGCCACTCACGTCGGCCGAGCATCCGCGGTCCCGGACCGCACCGGCGCGGCGCGGGCCAGGACCTCCGGCGACGTGGACCCGCGCGGGGCGGCGCTGCCGGGACGGCTCCGCCGCGACCGGGGCAGGGGCGGCCCGCCCCGCCGCGACGGTCGCCAGCGCCGGGAATGTCGCGGCGTTGTCCTTGAGAAAATCGGCCA
This sequence comes from uncultured Lichenihabitans sp., assembly GCA_964243125.1. Lineage (GTDB taxonomy): Bacteria > Pseudomonadota > Alphaproteobacteria > Rhizobiales > Beijerinckiaceae > Lichenihabitans. The sequence goes on from CAXTEP010000007.1 coordinate 1,870, forward strand.
GGGCGGTCCGGTCTCCCGACTGCTTCAGCGACAGGGCGAGGCCCAGGGCGGTGCTGTCGCGCGGCTGCCACGCCAGGGCCTTGCCGAACCAGGCCTGGGCGGGGCGGAACTGGCCGATGTTGTAGGCGTACCACCCCAGCGCCTGCGCGCCGTCGCCGGACTGGGTCTTGGCGACCAGGTCGCTGAACCGCTTGAGCCTGTCGGGGTCGACCGCGACCGGCTTGGGCTTGGTGAGGTCGGCCTGCACGCCGTCGAGGTACAGGAGGGTCATGGCCGCGTCGGCGTCGCGCCAGCGGTAGGCGAGCGCCTCGGCGTCGTCGCTCCGGCCGAGCGCCCGGAACGCCAGCACGGCGCCCTGGGCGACCTTGGCGTCCTCGGGCCGGGCCTGGGCCGGCTGCGGTCCGGCCGCGAGGGCCAGTTGGAACCACGCCTGGGCGCTGGCCCAGCTGCGCTGCTTGGAGGCGAGCCAGCCCAGCAGCGCCGCGTCGCTCGCCGCACCGGCACGGGCGGACGCTTCGAGCCGCGCCACATCGCCCGGCGTCGCCTCACCCGGCGAAGCGGCGGCGAGGACGCGGCCGACCCGCTGGCGCACGAGGTCGAGGTCGACCGCGGCGAATTCGGAGCGGCCGTCCGGTCCCGCCTTGCCCATGCCGAGGAGCGTTTGCAGGTCGCCGGGCGCCAGCGACGCCATCGCCTTGCGCACCGTCGCCAAGCGCGCCGTGGGCTCCTGCGTGGCTTGAAGGATCGTCTGGTCGAGCAGCAGCGCCTTGGCGCTCTGCCCGGCGCGGCCGTAGGCCTCCGCCACGGTCCAGCTGACATCGAGGTCGTCGGGCTTCACGAGGTCGGGACTGCGGGCCGCGATGTCGATGACGCCGCCGTAGTCCATCCTGCCGGATGCGGCCAACAGGGCGAGGCGCGCCCGCTTGGCCGCGAGTTTTTCGGCCAGATCGGGCGGGGGCGCGAAATCCGGGCTGGCGGCCTGGCGGGCCGCGATGGCGGCATCGAGCTCGTCCAGCTTGTCGGCCGCGAACAGGTCCCACAGCGGCTGCACGGCGGCGTCCCCGCCCGGTGCCGGCAGGCTTGCCGGATCGGCCGGGGGCTGCCAGTTGGGGTAAAGGCTGCGGAGCCTGCGCAGCTCGGCGTCCATGCGGGCGGTGTCGTGCCGCGACGCATAATAGCTGAGCGCGCTGGTGTCGACGGTCTCGGGCGCCGCGCCGGCCGGCCGGGCGGGCGGCGCCTGGGCCGCCGCAGCCGAGGGAAGCAGGCCGAGCATCCCGGCCACGATCACGCGTTTCACAAGCATCGGGGGAAGCTCTGGCGGGCCGCAACGAGCGTCAGCGCCCGCAACGTGGAGGGATAATAGCGGTCGACCTCCGCGCCGCGGAGCTCGGGCGGGATCGGGGTGCCGCGGCGCGCGCAGCGCGTCAGGGCCGCGACCGCGCGATAGCCGCTGTCGGCGAGCGGTTCCACGGCCTGGTCCGTCGCGACGTCGATGCGGTGGGGCGGAACGGCCGGATCGGCGAACGCGGCCGCGAACGGGTCCAGGATGGGCGAATCGCCCAGTCTGGCCCAGGCCAGGTAGAGCGGCACGCGGATCGCGTCGTAGCCGAAGGTGGGCGCGAAACCCTTGGCGGGCTGCGGGCGGCCGCCGGCGAGCGACACCCAGTCGCTCGGCAGCGCCTGAGCGCCGAAGCGGGCCGACCGCACCAGCCGCAGGCCGGATGCGATGAGCGGAGACCAGGCCGGGTCGGGCACGAGCACGGCCAGGCGCGCCAGGGCGGGGAACACCCAGTAGGACGGGTTGACCACGGGGCCGTCGGGGCGGTCGGAGGCCGCGAAGCCCGCGGTTCCGGGCCGCAGCACCGGCCCGATCGGGCTGTCGGCGACGTCGTGGGCGAGCAGGCTGCGGGCCATCTGAAGCGCCGCCGTCCTGTAGGCGGGTTGCGACCACGTTTCGCCGGCTTCCGCCAGCGCCCAGGCGATCAGCAGGTCGCCGTCGGCGGCGTTGTTGCGGTCGGCGACGTGCGGGGTCGCGGCCGGGTCCCAGCGCCAGGCCGCCAGGCCGTCGTCGCGCAGCATCAGCTGCGAACGGGTCCACTGCCAGAGGGTCGCGAACGTGTCGGGGTCGTCGGCCGCCACGGCCAGGACCATGCCGTAGCCCTGTCCTTCGCTGTGCGAGATGTCGCGGTTGGCGTTGTCGATCACCCGGCCGCCCCGGCTGATGAAACTCTGCTTGTAGGCCTGCCAGAACTCCGGCGCGTCCAGGGATCCGGCCAGGCCCGGCGGTCCTTCCGCGAGCGCGCGACCGGCGAACAGGACCACCGCGGCGAGCGCCATCAGCCACCTCATGGGGCCTGCTTCCGCCGGCTCAGGACCAGGAATGCCGAGGTGGAGCCGCCGAGCAGCAGCACGGCCAGCAGGACCGCGCCGATGTACCAGGCCGCGTGCTTCGACACCCAGCCGGCCGCGACCAGCCGGTCGTTGCCCATGGACAGGTCCTGGGTGCGGAAGAAGGTCGTGTCCCGCGCCGGGACCAGGGTGGCGCCCGACGCGCCGTCGTCGAACGAGGCGGCCCTGCCGTCGAGACCGGCGAGGCGGGTGGGTTCGGTGAGCTCGACGGCGCCGGCCGCCAGCGACCTGTCGTCCCGGGCGGTCACGAGGGTCAGGGGCGTGTCGTCGGCCATGCCCTGGGCGAACACGAAGGAGGTGTCGGCCGTGATGGGAAGCGAGCTGTCGGCGTAGCGGAGGAGGCCCGCGGCGCGCAGCGAGGCCGTGAGCTTATCGCCCAGCCCCTGCAGGCTCGCACCGAAGCCGCCCAGCCACCGGTCGTCCACGCTCTGTCCCCAGGCGTCGAGCCGCGCGGTGTCGGTGGCTTCACGGGCCGCGAGCCCCGGCGCGGCCGACCCGGCCGGTCTGCCCGCGGCCCGCCATGCCGCCGCAACCGTGGGGGCGTCGATGCCGGCCGAACCCAGCAGCGACGCCGGCAGGTCGGCCGAGGTCGCGACCACGATGGCCGGCCCGGCGCCGGACTGGGGAACGCCCCGCTGGAACACGGCGTCGGCGGGCGTGCCGGTGTCGACGGAGGCGTTCGCGAGCAGCGTCGCGACCGCCGACACCGCGGCGTCGGTGGCGCGAGGCAGGAAGAACCGCGGGGCTTCGCGCGGCGTCACCCGCAAGTTGCCCGAAAGGCTGGCCGCGAGATTGGGGAACTGCGCGACCCTGGCGAGCGGCGGCAGGCTCAGCCTGCTGGTGCCGAGAAGCAGGAAGCGCTCCTTGGCGCCGATCGCGCCGATCGCGTCGCACGTCCCGTCGGCGCGATTAGGGAGCTGCGCCTCGATCTCGATCCGGTTGTGCCCGGGATGGAAGGGGTCGAGCGGCATGTGGATGACGCGCCGCTGCAGCACCACGCCCCGCGGGTCCACGAAATCGAGATTGCCGTCGATGATCCCGTTCACGCGCACGGTGAAGCGTGCGTCCTCGGTCAGGCCCGCCGCGTAGCCGCCGTCCAGCGTCAGCTGCGCCTCGGCATAGTCGGCCGGGTAGGCGTCCGGGGGCAGCACGACGTCGAAGGCGTCGTGGAACAGGCGGCCGTTGAAGGTGCGCGACCGGATGCCGAGCTCGTCGAACGACAGGCTGGTGCCGGGCTTCAGGCGCCGGCCGCCTTGGCGCGCCAGGGCGCCCAGGCCTTCCTCCGTGCCGACGGCATCGGGTCCACCGCGGCCGAACTCCTCGATCGCCTGATCCAACTCGTCCTCGGTGGCGGCGGAAACCACCAGCAGCGGGGCGCCGTCGCGGCCGGGGTCCAGCGTGGTGCCGGGGCCGGGCTTGGCGCCGCGGTTCGGCAGCCACGCGAGCGCGCCGGGTGTGCCGACCGCGATCTGGAGGCCGGAGGCGGCCGGCGCGGTATCCACCACCGGGTGCAGGAAATGGCCGCGCAAGGCCACGCGTTCGGCGACCTTGACGGCGCGGCCGAGATCGGTCGGCGACGGCTCCCTGGGCAGCAGCAGGTGCAGCGGGGTCGCCCCGCTCCCGTCGGTCGGGAGGGCCGGCAGGTCGGCCAGGCTCGCGATCTTCGGCGGCCCGCCCAGGAAGCCCGTCGTGGCGGGGTCGATCCGGGTCCACAGCTCGTAGGTGGACGCGACGGTGCAGTCCACCCGATGAGCCTGGGTGATCGAGATCGCGACCGCGTTCCAGCCGGGCTGCGCGACCCCCGGCGGGATGTCGACCAGCAGCGTCTTGACTCCCGTCGGGGCCGCGATCGGGACCCGTCCGAGCGCCTGGCCGTTGATCGAAACGGTCAGCCAGGACGCTTCGGGCATCACCTGCAAGGCGGCCTGGAAGCCGATCTGGAACCGCTTCAGCGTCGGCGCGGCCTGTGCCGGCACGTAGACCGGCCAGGACAGCGTGCCGGCCTCGCCGACGATCCGCATCCCGTCCGCCGAGGCGGGCAGGTGCCATAGGGCCGTCGTCCGCGCCGCCGCGACCGGGGCCGCCGGCTCGGCCGAGCCCGGCCCGGGAGCCGCGACGCCCAGGCAAGCGGTCAGGATGCCGCACAGGACCATCGCTCTCATGCGGCTTCTTCCTGGCGCGCCCGGATCTCCGCCGCGGCCTCGACCCGGGGTGCCGGATCGTGGTCGGGCAGGACCGCGGCCTGGCCGACCGTGGGTTCCACCTTGGTTCGGGTGGTCTTGGCCGTGACCGGCTTGCGGCGGCCCGGCCGGACCGCGAAGCCCAAGGCGCGCAGGCTGTAGTGGAGGCTCCAGGCGAGGAACTGCACGGTGCCGCTTCCGAGGCTCTTGTGGGAGCGTCGCGCCCGCCGTTCGCGGTCCAGCACCATGAAGTCACCGTACATCAGGTCGGCGACCAGCCGCATCTGCACCGGCGACACCTGGACGAACTGGAGGCCGTACAGGTCGTCGGCGTCCGACATGTTGATGCGGCGCACGAGGGCGGACAGGCTGTGGACCGACACCTCGGTCCGCGTCTTCTCGACCCGGAGGGTGCCGAAGGTCTCGTTCTCGCGCATGGGCACGACGCCGTCGAAGGCGCGGACGCGGGCGCCGCCGGTCGACACGTCCTCGATCATCACGGGCACCTCCACGTCGCCCACCACGAGGACGCCCTGCCGCTCGACGCTGAGGCGCTGGTTGCGACGCAGCTCGCGCCGTTCCGTCACGGCGCCGAGCGCGGCCCCCGCGATCACGAGGTTGAGGGTGTTCCAGATCATCACGACGACGAGGAGGTCGTTGAACACCGGCTCGACCAGCAACCGCCAGGCACCCAGGGCCGCGGCGGCCAGCAGGACGAAGAACATGCCGAAATACGGCATGGACAGTTCGGACAGCTGGTCCTCCTCCAGCGTCAGCGACTTGGCGGTCACGTTGAAGGTCGGCTTGCGCGGGTTGAGGATGACGCTGATGATCGCGCGAAACAGGAAGATGGACTGGACGTACTCGTAGAGCTCCGACACCCAGGGCCACCGCACGCGCCCGTACAGGTAGTTCTGCATCATCACGTTCACGATCAGGTAGGTGACCGTGTAGGCCACCATCTGGTGCAGGTTGGCGACGTAGATCTTGAGCGACAGGAACAGGTAGAGCAGCGGCGCCAGCGTGAAGGCCAGGCGCGGGAACGGGAAGAACCAGAACAGGGGGTTGGACACGTAGCAGATGCGCTGCGGCAGGGAGAGGCCGCGCCGGAACAGCGGGTTCTTGAGCAGCAGGATCTGGATCATGCCGCGGCACCAGCGCGAGCGCTGGCCCATGAAGCTCGACAGGGTTTCGGGCTGAAGCCCGGCGATGAGGGGCTTGTCGACGTAGACGCTGTTCCAGCCGGTCGAGTGCAGGTCGAGGGCCGTTTCGCAATCCTCCGTGATGGTGACGCCGGAGAAGCCGCCGACGCTGACGAGCGCGCGCCGGCGCAGCAGCGCCGCGGACCCGCAGAAGAAGGACGCGTTCCAGCGGTCGAGGCCGCGCTGGATCAGGCCGTAGAACATCTCGTTCTCCGACGGCATGGTCCTGAACGTCCTGAGGTTCTTCTCGATCGGGTCCGGATTCAGGAAGACGTGCGGGGTTTGCACCAGGAACAGGCGCGGGTCCTCCGTGAAGAACCCCACGGTTTCCTTGAGAAAGCTGCGGAACGGGGCGTGGTCGGCGTCGAAGATGGCGACCAGGTCCCCGGTCGAGATCGCGAGCCCGGCATTGAGGTTGCCGGCCTTGGCGTGCTCGTTCTTGGCGCGGGTGACGTAGTGGCACCCTAAACGCGCGCACAGCTCCTTGAGCGTCGCGCGCCGCTTCTGCGCCGGCAGGGCGACGCGCGGGTCGGTCGAGCTGACCTTGGCGTCCGTGCCGCCGTCGTCGAGCAGGTAGACGTTCAGCTTGCCCGCGGGATAGTCGAGCGACCGGGCCGCCGCCAGGGTCGACGACAGGAGTTCGGCGTCCTCGTTGTAGGACGGCACGAAGATGTCGACGCTGGGCAGGTCGCCGTCGGCCACCGCGGGGGCGTCGCGCGGCTCGACCGGATCGGCGATGATGAAGAGGCTCAGGGCCAGAACCACCACGCAATACATCTCGGCCGCGTAAAGCAGGAACCCGCAGATGAAGTCCGCCGTGAGCCCGACGGGCGGCAGGGTCGAACTCGACCGCCAGTACACGTAGCGGAGCACCACGAAGGTCCCGAGGCCGAGGAAGACGTGCTTGGCGAAGCCCGTCCGCGGCAGCCACCACAGGACCAGCATGCCCGCGATGCAGGCGACGCCGAGCGACAGTTGGGCATCGATGCCGATCGGCAGGGTCGCGAGCGCCGCGACGACGAGAACGGCGAGGCACCACGCCAGAACCCGCAGTCGCTTGGCCATTCCACTCTCCTGCGGTCGAGATTGCAGGCCAAGATACCGGCGAACCCTCGGATGCAGGGTTCACGCGTTCGATGAAGGATTCCTGAAACGGCCGCCTTTGCGCCTGTAAGATTTTGGGTCGCCGAGGCGCCCTCGCTGCCCGTGACACGGCACGAGCCGAGGAACCGGCCGGACGAGGCGCATGGCGGGCGAGGCACGGGGGTCGCGTCGGACAGGTCGCCCCGCTTCGGGCGCGGATCGTCGTTTCTCCCAGGCGAATGTCCCGGCGGAGGCCCGGTGCCGACGGCGAGACACGTGGGTCGCTGCCCCGACCTCGCGAATCCTGTTCTGCCCGGTCGCGTCGCCCGTCGTGGCGGGCGGACTTGACAGGAGCCGGTCGCTGGCTCTGCCATGACCGGCACGCCGCCGTACCCACGCGGGGGCCGAACCCGACGCGGACCGCCGCCATGCCCCGTCTTTCCACCCACGTGCTCGACACCGCGGCGGGCCGCCCGGCCGCCGGCGTCGCGGTGGCGCTGTTCCGGATCGAGGCCGACGGGCGGCGGGTGGCCGTCACCTCCGCGTCCACGAACCGGGACGGCCGGACCGACGCGCCGCTGCTCGAAGGCGAGGCCTTCGCGACGGGCGCCTACGAGCTCGCGTTCCACGTCGGCGACTATTTCCGGGCCCAGGGCACGCCCTTGCCGGATCCGCCGTTTCTCGACATCGTCCCCCTGCGCTTCGGGGTGGCGGACCCGGACGGCCACTACCACGTGCCGCTGCTGGTCTCGCCCTGGAGCTACTCGACCTACCGGGGGAGCTGAATGCCCGTCTTCTCGCTCGATCAGGCCTACCCCCGCGACCTGCGGGGCTACGGCCGGCACCCGCCCACGGCGGACTGGCCGGACGGCGCCCGGATCGCGGTGCAGTTCGTGGTCAACTACGAGGAGGGCGGCGAGAACTGCGTCCTGCACGGGGACGCGGCCTCCGAAGCGTTCCTGTCCGAGATCGTCGGGGCGCAACCCTGGCCGGGACAGCGCCACGCCAACATGGAGTCGATCTACGAATACGGGTCGCGCGTCGGCTTCTGGCGGCTGTGGCGGATGTTCAGGCGCCGGGGGATGCCCGTCACCGTGTTCGGGGTCGCGACCGCCATGGCGAGGCATCCGGAAGCGGTCGCGGCCATGAACGAGGCGGGGTGGGAGATCGCCACGCACGGCCTCAAGTGGATCGACTACCGCGACCACGCACCCGACGCCGAGCGGGCCGACATCGACGAGGCGGTCCGCATCCACGCGGCCGTGGCGGGGTCGCGGCCGCTCGGCCTCTACCAGGGTCGCACCTCGGTCAACACGCTGGCGCTGGGCGCCGCCGAAGGCGGGTTCCTGTACCTCGCCGACGCCTACGCGGACGAGCTGCCCTACTGGATCGAGAGCCGCGGCCGCACCCAGCTCGTCGTGCCCTACACGCTGGACGCCAACGACATGCGCTTCGCGACCCCTCAGGGGTTCAACAGCGGCGACCAGTTCTTTGCCTACCTGCGGGACAGTTTCGACACCCTTCACCGCGAAGGGCAGGACGGCCATCCCGGAATGATGTCGGTGGGGCTTCACTGCCGGCTGGTGGGCCGCCCCGGCCGCGCCGCGGCCCTAGAACGCTTCCTCGACCATGTGGGCCGTCACGCCGACGCCTGGGTGACGACCCGGCTCGACATCGCCCGCCACTGGATCCGGCATCATCGGCCCGAGGGGGGCTTCCGCCCGAGCCGCATGGGGCCGGCCCTGTTCACGGAAGTGTTCGGTCCGGTGTTCGAGCACAGCCCCGCCGTGGCTGAACGGGCCTACGGGGCCGGGCTCGGCCCATCGGCCGACACTGCCGAGGGACTGCACGGTGCCCTGGTCGCGGTTCTGCGCGGCCTGCCCGATCCCGACAAGCTGGCGCTCGTCCGGGCCCATCCCGACCTCGCGGGCCGCCTCGCGCTCGCGGGCGGGCTGACGCGGGCCTCGGCGGGCGAGCAGGGCTCGGCCGGGCTCGACCGCCTGAGCGAAGGCGAGCTCGCGCGTTTCACGGCCTTGAACGACGGCTACAAGGAGAAATTCGGCTTCCCCTTCGTGATCGCCGTCAAGGGCCTGACCCCGGCCGCGATCCTGTCGGCCTTCGAGCGGCGCTTGACCCACGACCCCGACACTGAACTGGCCGAGGCGCTGGCGCAGATCGAGCGCATCGCCGCTGGTCGCCTGCGCGACCTCCTGCCTTCGGCCTGACCGCCAACCCGAGAGTTTCTGATGACCGACACTGCCGAACCCGTCCGCGCGCCGGACGGCGCCGACGCGATCCGCCGCTTCCTCGACCGCAGCCAAGCTGATCAGGTGGCCTTCCTGGCCGAGCTCGTGCGGACGCCCTCCGACAACCCGCCCGGCGACTGCGCGCCCCACGGGGCGCGCACCGCCGACCTCCTGGACGCGCTCGGCCTGACGGTCGAGCGCCATCCCGTCGACCCCGCCCTCGCGGCCGCGCACGGCATGGCGAGCGCCACCAACCTCATAGTGCGCCGGCGCTTCGGCGAGGACGGCCCGACGGTGGCGCTCAACGCGCACGGCGACGTGGTGCCGCCCGGCGAGGGATGGACGCAGGACCCCTACGGGGCCGCGGTGGTGGACGGCTGGATGGTGGGCCGCGGCGCCGCGGTCTCGAAATCCGATATCGCCACCTACGCGTTCGCGATGCTGGCCTTGGAGCAGGCCGGCCTCGCGCTGCGGGGCGCGGTGGAGCTGCACGTGACCTACGACGAGGAAACGGGCGGCGAGATCGGTCCGGGGCTGATCCTGCGCTCCGGCCTGTCGCGGCCCGACCTCGCGATCGGCGCGGGCTTCTCCTACGCGGTGGTGACGGCCCACAACGGCTGCCTGCACCTCGAAGTGGAGGTGAGCGGCCGCTCGGCCCACGCGGCCCGGCCGTCCGCGGGCGTCGACGCGCTCGAGGCCGCCACCGCCATCCTGGCTGCGCTCTACGACTGGCGGACCCAGCTCGCCGACCACGTCTCGGCCACCCCGGGCATCGGCAGCCCGCAACTCACCGTGGGGCTGATCCGGGGCGGCATCAACACCAATGTGGTGCCCGACCGCGTCACCTTCCGGCTCGACCGCCGCATCATCCCCGAGGAGGAGCCGGCCGCGGTCGAGCGCGACCTGCGCGACCTCATCGGCCGGGCCGCGGCCGCGCACCCGCAGGCGGGCGTGGAGGTGCGGCGCATCCTGCTGGCGCTTCCGCTCGTGCCGCTCGACGCCGGACGCCGCCTCGCGGAGGTGCTGTGCGCCCGCGCTTCGGCCGTGATGGGCGAGCCCGTCGAGCCCGCGGGCGTGCCGCTCTACACGGATGCGCGGCACTACGCCGAGGCCGGCGTGCCCATCGTGCTTTACGGCGCGGGGCCGCGCACGATCGAGGAAGCCAATGCCCACCGGGCCAACGAGCGGCTGCCCCTCGCCGACCTGCGCAGAGCCACCGAAGTGATCGCCCTGGCGCTCGCCGATCTCATCGCCGCGCCCCCGACCTGACCGCCCATCAAGCGAACGGGAACGGACCCGGAAAGGTGCCGATCGACACCGCGTGCGTGACGGTGCCGACGCCCGGCCGCCAATGGTGGAGCAGGAACCCGGGCGGCTCGATGAAGGAGGCCGGTTCCGCGTCCGGGAAAGGCCGGAGTGCGATTGCGGTCGCGGTGCTCGGGGCCGCGCAGAGCAGCGTGTTGCCGAAGCGCGCCTGCAGCGATCGGTGCACGTGGCCACACAGCACGCGTTCGACCTGGGGGAAGCCGCCGAGCAGCGCCGCGAGCCGGCGCGCCCCGAAACACCGATAGCGGTCGAGGTAGGGGACGCCGATCGCGAGCGGCGGCTGGTGCATGACGACCACGGCTGGGCGGTTGGGCTGGGCGGCGAGCACCCTGCCCAGCCAGGACGCCGCGGCCTCATCGAACAGGCCGTGGTGCCGGCCCGGCACGGTGACATCGAGCCCGATCGCGCGCACCGGGCCGGCGTCGTCGACCACGGTGTGGAGCGGGCCGTCGGGGGCTGGAGCGAACCGGTCCGCGAACACGGCCCGGAAGGCGGCCCGCTCGTCGTGGTTGCCCGGCATGGCAAGGAGCCGCGGCCGGAGGCCGGCGAGGATCGACGACGCGTGGGCGTATGCGTCCGGCTGGCCGTCGTCGACTAGATCGCCGCTCATCACGACGAGATCGGGCCGGGGCACGAGCGCGTTGATCTGCGCGACGGCCCGCCGCAACGTTGCAGCGGTGTCCAGCACGCCCCCGTACAGCGTGCCGGCCGGACCGACGTGGGGGTCGGAGATCTGTGCGATCCACATGGGGCAGGGGTCCCTTGCTTCGATGGGCCGCCACCGCCGGCGTCGCAACCCGCCTGTCACGATCTACTGCCCAGAAATTCAGCAGTGTCGCGATGCTGCGACGGCTGGAACGCGGCTGGCCAGCCAGGCCCAGCCGCGCGAGCGACGTCCCAGCCGATGAGCCCCGATCGTGGCCCGAAATGGCACGCATCTCGCATGATCGGCGCCTCAAGGAGTGTTCATGGCAGCGGCGGCCCTCAACCTCATCAACCTCACCAAACGCTATGGCTCGACCGTGGCGGTTGACGCCATCGACCTCGACGTGCCGGCCTCGACCTACTGCTGCCTGCTCGGTCCCTCGGGCTGCGGCAAGACCTCGACGCTGCGCATGATCGCCGGCCACGAAGCGGCCAGCAGCGGCGACATCCTGCTCAACGGCCGCAACATCACCGACCTGCCGCCCGTCGAGCGCGGCACCGCCATGATGTTCCAGAGCTACGCGCTGTTCCCCCACCTGTCCTGCATCGACAACGTGGCGTTCTCGCTCCGCATGAAGGGGGTCGACAAGGCGACGCGCCGGACGCGGGCGCTCGAAACGCTGCGCGTCGTCGACATGGAGCCCTACGCCAACCGGCTGCCCGCGCAGCTGTCGGGCGGCCAGCAGCAGCGCGTCGCGCTGGCCCGCGCCATCATCACCCAGCCCCGCATGCTGCTGCTCGACGAGCCCCTGTCGGCGCTCGACCCTTTTTTGCGCGTGCGCGTACGGACCGAACTGAAGCGTCTCCAGCAGGAGCTCGGCATCATCTTCGTCCACGTCACGCACGGGCAGGACGAGGCCATGGCGATCGCCGACGTCATGGTGGTGATGAACCGGGGCCGGATCGAGCAGGCCGGGCCGCCGCGCGAGATCTTCAACGCGCCCCGCACCGAGTTCGTGGCCCGCTTCACGGGCGGCCACAACATCATCAGGACGCCGGCCGGCGCCATCGCGGTCCGGGCCGACCGGGTGGCGATCCAGCGTCCCGCGGCGGCCGGGACCGGGGCCGTGCCGGCCACGGTCCGCAACGTCGAGTACCAGGGCGGCCAGATCCTGGTGGCGCTCGACGCCGCGATCGCGCCCGAGCTTTCGGTGCTGATCGGCGACGACCGCTACGAGGCGGACCCCTGGCAGCCGGGCGACCCCGTGGCGCTGAGCTGGGCCGAGTCGGACATCCACGCGCTGCAACCCGCAGCCTGACATCCAAGGAAGGGGACACCATGTCGAACGATGACGCCAAGCCGGTCCTGTCCCGGCGCACCCTGCTCAAGACCGCCGGCGCGCTCGCCGGCACCGGCGCGGGCCTCGGGCTCGGGGCTTCCAAGCGATCCAGCTTCCCGGCCCCCGCGGTGTGGGCCCAGGAGCCCAAGGTGCTGCGCTATCTCAGCACCGCCACCAACCAGTCGCCCGACATCGCCAAGAAGGCCTTCGAGGACACGGGCATCAAGATCGAATACATCGCGGTCCAGACCGACGACGTCACCAAGCGGGTGATCACCCAGCCCAATTCCTTCGACCTCGTCGACACGGAATATTTCAGCCTGCGCAAGCTGGTGCCTGCCGGCAACCTGCTCGCCATGGACGCCAGCAAGATCAAGATGTTCGACAAGATCACGCCGGTGATCACCAAGTGCCAGCTCATGGACGGCAAGGCCATCGGCGACCAGGGCACGGCCCCCAAGAAGGTGATGTTCGTCGAGGGCAAGAACTCGACCAAGTTCGCCCCCTCGGTCACCGAATGGGCGACCCTGATCCCGACCACCTACAACGCCGACACGCTCGGCATCCGGCCCGACCTCATCAAGCGCCCCATCGAGAGCTGGGCCGAGCTACTCAACCCCGAGTTCAAGGGCAAGGCCGCCATCCTGAACATCCCGTCCATCGGCATCATGGACGCCGCCATGGTCACGGAAGCGACCGGCAAGCACAAATACGCCGACAAGGGCAACATGACCCGGGCCGAGATCGACCTCACCATGGCGACCCTGACCGAGGCCAAGAAGGCGGGCCAGTTCCGGGCCTTCTGGTCCGACTTCAACGAGAGCGTCAACCTGATGTCGTCGGGCGAGACGGTGATCCAGTCCATGTGGTCGCCCGCCGTCACGGCGGTGCGGTCCAAGGGCATCCCCTGCACGTTCCAGCCCCTCAAGGAGGGCTACCGCGCCTGGGCGTCCGGCTTCGCGGTGTCCAAGGCGGTCGGCAAGAAGAGCGACCTCGCCTACGAGTTCGTGAACTGGTTCCTGTCCGGCTGGGCCGGCGCCTACCTCAACCGCCAGGGCTATTACGCGGCCGTGCTCGACACCGCCAAGGACCACATGGAGCCCTACGAATGGGCCTACTGGATGGAAGGCAAGCCCGCCGAGAAGGACATCCACGCCCCCGACGGCACGCTGATCGAGAAAGCCGGTTCGGTGCGCGACGGCGGGTCCTACGACGCCCGCATGGGCGCGGTCGCGTGCTGGAACGCCGTGATGGACGAGAACGACTACATGGTCCGCAAGTGGAACGACTTCATCGCGGCCTGACCTGAACCCGCGGGACGGCGCCTCGGGTGCGCCGTCCCGCCCCGTCCTCGTGACCGCGGTCGAGCGCCATGGCCAATCAGATCGCGACCCGCTCCTCCACCGTCGCCGTCGCGGCGCCCAGGGTCCGCGCCGCGAGGCGCCCCGTGACGCTGCCGGCCTGGGTGCAGGCCGCGCCCATGGGCCTCGTATTCCTGTGCTTCTTCATCCTGCCGCTCGTGATCATCGTCGCGGTCAGTTTTCTGGACTACAACGACTACGAGATCCTGCCGTCCTTCTCGACCCGCAGCTACACCGAAACCTTTGAGGGCTGCCTCGACCAATTGCCGGGCGTCTGCACCATCCTCAAGACCTACGCCAGCACGGCGCGGTTCTGCGCCCTGGTCTGGGCCCTGACGCTGCTGATCGGCTTCACGATCTCCTACTTCCTGGCCTTCCACATCCGCTCGGCCACGACCCAGATCGTGCTCGGCCTGCTGTGCACCATCCCGTTCTGGACTTCCAACGTCATCCGCATGATCTCCTGGATCCCGCTGCTCGGCCGCAACGGGCTGATCAACCAGACGCTCATGTCGCTGCACGTCATCTCGACCCCGATCGAGTGGCTGCTTTATTCGGACTTCTCGGTGCTGCTCGCCTTCGTGCACCTGTTCACCTTCTTCATGGTGGTGCCGATCCTCAACTCGATGATCCGGATCGACCGGGCGCTTCTGGAGGCCGCCTATGACGCCGGGGCGTCGGGCTGGCAAACGCTTTGGCACGTCATCGTGCCGCTGACGAAGCCCGGCATCGTGATCGGCTCCATCTTCGTGGTCACCATCGTGATGGGCGACTTCGTCACCTTCGGAGTGATGGGCGGTCAGCAGATCGCCTCGGCGGGCAAGATCATCGAGACCCGGCTCAACGCCATCCAGTTCCCGCCCGCCGCCGCCAATGCCGTGATCCTACTCGCCGCGACGCTGCTGATCGTCAGGGCGCTGACCCGCGTGGTCGACATCCGCAAGGAGCTCTGACGTCATGCGCGAGGGACGCCCGGCCTCGTTCTACTGGCTCGCGGTCGTGTTCGGCCTTTACGTGCTGTTCCTGTACGGCCCGATGTTCGTGATCTTCGTGCTGTCGTTCCAGGGGCCGACCGGCGGCCTGACGTTCCCGATGAACGGCGTGTCGCTGCACTGGTTCAAGCTCTTGTGGGAGGGGGGCGGCTCGGTCGACATCGGCCCCTCGTTCGGGCGCTCGCTGGCGCTCGGCCTGACCGTCATGGTGCTCACCGTCGTGCTCTCGACGCTCGCGGGCCTCGCGTTCCGCAAGCGTTTCCTCGGTCAGTCGTTCCTGTTCTACACCGCCATCGCGTCGCTGATCGTGCCCTCCATCATCACCTCGCTCGGCATCGCGCTGCAGTTCCGGCTCGTTGATGACACGATCAAGACGGTGGGCCCCGACTGGTTCACGGAGGACTTCACCACCGCGCTCGGCCTGTTCACCTCCGGCCTGGGCGCGCACCTGACCTGGACGCTGCCGTTCGGCCTGCTCATCATGTTCGCCATCTTCAACCGCTTCGACAAGCGGCTGGAGGAGGCGGCCCGCGACCTCGGCGCGACGCCGTGGCAGACGTTCCGCTTCGTGCTGCTGCCCATGTTGAGCCCCTCGCTGATCGGCGTCGGCCTGTTCGGCTTTACCCTGTCGTGGGACGAGATCGCCCGGTCGAGCCAGACCGTCGGGGCGTCCGACACGCTGCCGATCGAGCTCAGGGCGCTGACCACCTCGGTGACCACCCCCACCATCTACGCGCTCGGCACCGCCACCACCGCGGTGTCGGTGCTGATCATCGCGCTGGCCTTGGCCGTGATCCTGGTGCTGCGCGCCCGGCAGGCGCGGTTCGGCACCGACGCGGGCCAGGGCGTGGTCTGATCGATGCGGATCGTCGTCGTCAACCCGAACACCACCGCATCCATGACCGACAAGATCGGCGCGGCGGCGCGGGTCGCGGCCTCGCCCGGCACCGCGATCGTGGCGACCCAGCCTGATCGCGGCCCCGCCTCCATCGAGGGCTATCACGACGGCGCGCTGGCGGTGCCGGGTCTGCTGGCCCGGATTGCCGAGCAGGCCGACGCCGACGCTTTCGTGATCGCCTGCTTCGACGACACGGGACTCGACGCGGCGCGCTGCATCACCGAAGCGCCGGTGATCGGCATCGGCGAGGCCGCGTTCCACGTGGCCAGCCTCGTGGCCCATCGGTTCTCCGTGGTCACGACCCTTTCGCGCTCGGTGCCGGGCATCGAAGACAACCTGCGCCGCTACGGCCTGATGTCGCGCTGCGCCCGCGTGCGCGCCACCGACGTGCCGGTCCTGAACCTCGAGGATCCCGCCTCGGGCGCGCGGGCGCGTGTGTCGGCCGAGATCGCGAACGCGCTGGCGGCCGACGGCGCGGATGCGATCGTGCTGGGTTGCGGCGGCATGGCCGACCTCGCGGCCGCACTGTCGGCCGAGCACGGCGTCACCGTGATCGAGGGCGTGGCGGCGGCCGTGCGGCTCGCCGAAGCCCTGGTCGGCCTGGGCCTGGGCACTTCGAAGCGCGGCCCCTACGCGGCCCCTCGCGTCAAGTAGAGGCACGGGCGGCCGCGAGCCTGGCGTTCGGCCGCATCGCTGAACGAATTATTTCAGTCGAGCGGGCCGCTCCGTCCCAAGATTATTCTTCCTATGCATGACGCGAATCACCGTATCATCAGTGGAAAAGTGGTTGTTTGTTTCAGATGATTACCGCGCCGTGAATTCATCAAGGGTCAACATCTCATTTGCATTGCGTTGACGTTGAGCGTTGTTCATCCCCGGTAAACCGTGACTTTTAGGCTCCCGGTGGGAGGGCAGACCCGACACTCGCGATCAGGGAGGGCCAACCTCCGCCGCCGCTCGATCGGCACAACGGAAGGCGTCGCGATGTTCAACCAGACAGGAGGGTCGGCTCTCCGGACCGCAATGCCGGCCGGCGCAGGCCGGATCCCGCCCCAGATCGATGCCCGTGCGGACGGCCAGGTCCGCTCGGTCTGCCTCAGCCGCGACGTGATCCGCATCGACCGCCGGGTCGGCGGGGTGGCGATGCGGGTGGCGGTGCCGGTGCGCTCCTACCGGGGCGTGACACTGGGCCTGCGGTGCGGCCCGGAAGGCGCGCTGTGCTACACGCTCAACCTGATCCACGGCGACCGCGAACTGTCGGTCGTGCTGGACGAGGCGGGCGACGACCGCGACATCGTGGCGGACTGGCGGCTGTGGAGCCGCTTCTTCCGCCTGCCGGCCCTGGTGGAGCGCCAGGCCGGGACGGTCGAAGAGGCCGAGATCAGCCTGGGCGGCCTGCCGCTCGGCGAGGGCTGCGGCGACCGCCGCGGCGCACGGGCCCACCGCAAGCACCGGCCGCGCTTCCTGCGGCGGCGCAAGGCCGGCATCATGCCGGACGCACCGGTCGTGCACCGCCAGGAGCGGGAGCTCGTCGCCCGCCATTGATCGACGCTCAGCGCCGCCCGAACAGCCGCTCGATGTCGCCGAGCTTGAGTTCGACGTAGGTGGGGCGGCCGTGGTTGCACTGGCCCGCACCGGGCGTGCGCTCCATGTCGCGCAACAGGGCGTCCATCTCGGCCAGCACGAGGCGGCGGCCGGCCCGCACCGAGTGGTGGCACGCCATGGTGGCGAGCACGTGGTCGAGCCGGCG
>CAXTEP010000007.1:19401-26067 GCA_964243125.1 uncultured Lichenihabitans sp.
CGCCCGTGCTCGCGGCCCGGTGCAGCGAGCCCGCGACCGCGTCGCGGATCGCGCCCACGATCAGCCCGCGCACCAGCCCGGGGTCGCGGAACCGCACCTCCGCCTTGGCGGGATGGACGTTCACGTCGACCCATCGCGCGTCGCACGCGATGAATAGCGCCGCCACCGGAAACCGGTCCCGCATCATGTGGTCCGCGTAGGCGCCCGCGAGCGCGCCTATCAGCAGCTTGTCGCGCACAGGGCGGCCGTTGACGAACAGGAACTGGCTTTCCCGGTTGGCGCGGTTGAAGGTGGGCAGCCCCGCGTAGCCGGTGAGCCCCACGCCCTCCCGCACGGCGTCGAGCGGCAGCGCGTTGCGGTCGAAGGCGTCGCCGATGATCTGGGCCAGCCGGGTCAGCCGACCCTCGGCGCCGTCCGGACAGGGCAGGTGGTCGAAACCCGTCAGGTTGTCGCCGCCGAGCGCGAAGCGCACCTCCGGATGCGCCATGGCGAGCCGCCGGACCACCTGGGCCACGGCCTGCGCCTCGGCGCGGTCGGAGCGCAGGAACTTAAGCCGCGCGGGCGTCGCCGAGAACAGGCCGTGCACCTCGGCGGTCGTTCCGGCCGGGCGCGCCGCGGGCGCCACGGTCCCGACCCGCCCGCCGTCCACCACGATCCGGTGGCCCGGGGAGCCGTCGCGCGGCCGCGTGGCGATCTCCAGCCGCGACACCGAGCCGATCGAGGGCAGGGCCTCGCCGCGGAACCCGAGCGTGGCGATGCGCGTGAGGTCGCCGTCGCCGAGCTTGGAGGTCGCGTGCCGCTCGACCGCCAGCGCGAGGTCGTCGGGCCCCATGCCCGCGCCGTCGTCGACCACCCGGATCAGCTCCCGGCCGCCCTTCGCGACCGTGACGTCGATCGAGCGGGCACCGGCGTCGAGCGCGTTCTCGACCAGCTCCTTGACCACGGAAGCCGGCCGTTCCACCACCTCTCCCGCCGCGATGCGGTCGATCAGGATGGGATCGAGGCGGCGGACCGGCATGGCGGACGTGCTAGACCCCGACCGGGCGGCCCACCAGGGTCACGAGCAGGCGGCCCTCGCCGAACAGGCGGCGCGACACGCGCCGCGTGTCCTCCAGGGTCACGGCGTCGATCAGGGCGTTGCGGGCGTCGAGGTAGTCCACGTCGAACCCCTCCACCTGCAGGTGCACGAGCTGGCTCGCGATCTTCAGCGAGGAATCGAAGCGCAGCGCGTAGGAGCCCGTGAGGTAGCGCCGGGCCTTGTCGACCTCCTCGGGCGTGGGGCCGTGGGTTGCCAGCGAGGCGATCTCGTCCTCGATCACCTGAAGCGACTCGGCGGCGCGCTCGTTCTTGGTCGAGGTGCCGCCCGAGAACAGGGCAGCGTGGTCGAAGGTCGCGAGCTGCGAATAGACCGAATAGGCCAGACCCCGCTTTTCGCGCACTTCCCGGAACAGCCGGGCCGAAAAGACGCCGCCGCCCAGGATGTGGTTGACCACCACGGCCGCCATGTGGTCGGGGTCCTTGCGGGCGATGCCGTTCAGGCCGAACCGGATGGTCGACTGCGGGATGTCGAGGTCGACCACGTCGCGCCGTCCCGACCCGGCCATGGCGACGTCGGGCACGGGGGCCAGTGCGGCGCGGGCCGGCAGGCCCGCGAAGGCCGCGTCCAGCAGGCGGCCCAACCGCACGGCATCGACCGCGCCCACCACCGCGATGTGGAGGTTGTCGCGCGCGAGATTGGCCCGGTGGGCCGCCACGAGGTCGTCGCGCGTGATGGCGCCCAACGTTTCGGGCGTGCCGCGGACCGGCTGGCCATAGGGATGGTCCGGGAAGGCGGCCTCGCGCCAGGCGCGGCTCGCCAGCGCCTCGGGGTCCTTGGCGTCGCGCCGCAGCCCGGCCGCGATCTGCGAGCGGACGCGCTCCACCGCGTCACCGTCGAAGCGCGGCTGGTTCACGGCCATCCTGAGCAGGTCGACGGCGGCGTCCACGTTCTTGGACAACGTCTTGACCCGCCCCGCCACGTGGTCGCGGTCGACCGAAAAGGAGAGCTCGACCGCCTTGTCGTCCATGGCGCGGTGGAACGCGTCGGCGTCCAGCGGCCCCGCGCCCTCGTCGAGCAGGTTCGCCACCATGGACATGGTGCCGGCACGGCCGGGCGGGTCCTGCGCGGCGCCGCCGCGGAACGCCACGTCGACCGCGACCAGCGGCACCGCATAATCCTCGACCAGCCAGGCCGCGACGCCGCCCGGCGACACGACCTTCTGCACGGTGTCGGCGCGCGCCGTCGGTTTGGCAGCCACCTGTGCGGTCATCATGCGGGTCCGAAACTCGGCGCGAGCGGGGGAAAGCCCGTCACGGTGCGGTCACGAGGAAGCCGGTCACGGCCCGGCGCTTCTGGAGGTAGGTCGCGGCGGCGGCCCGGACGTCCTCGGCCGTCACGGCCTCGACCTGAGCGGGCCAGCCCTCGACGTCTTCCACGGTCAGGCCCGTCGCGAGGGCGGCGCCGTACCAGCGGGCCAGCGAAGCCTGGTTGTCCTGCGCGTAGACCGCGTCGGCCACGAGCCGCGTTTGCGCCCGGGCGAGGTCGTCGGGCGAAGCGGGCATCCGGGCCGCGTCTCCGATCACGGCCTCGATCGCCGCGTCGAGCGCTTCCAGGGTCACGTCGGGGGCCGGCAGGGCCCACACGAAGAAGCGCGTGTCGTCCAGCGCCGTACCCATGTAGTAGGCCCCGGCCGCCACCGCGATTTTCTGGTCGAGCACCAGGGCGCGGTAGAGCGCGCTGGTGGGGCCGCCGCCGAGCAGGTGGGCCAGCACCTCCAGGGCCGCGGCCTCGCGCTCCTTCGCGGACGTGTAGGACGGCACGAGGTAGACGCGCTGGGCGCTCGGCTGCTCGACCTTGCTGTCGGCCAGCGTCACGAGCCGGTGGGCGCGGGGCTCTGGCTCGCGCCGGCGGACGCGGACCGGCGCTTCGCCGCGTCCCGGCACCCGGCCGTAGGTGTCGCGCGCCAAGGCCTCCACCGCGTCCCGGTCGACGTCGCCCGCCACCACCAGGATGGCGTTGGCGGGCGTGTAGAAGCGGCCGTAATAGGCGAGCGCATCGGCGCGGCCGAGATCCTCGATCTCGTGAGTCCAGCCGATGATGGGGGTGCCGTAGGGGTGGTGGGCGTAGAGCGTCGCCTGGACGGCTTCGTTGAGTTGCGCGCTCGGGTCCGTGTCGGTCCGCATGCGGCGCTCTTCCAGTACCACGTCGCGCTCGGGGTCGACGATCTCGTCGGTGAGAACGAGGCCCGTCATGCGGTCCGCCTCGAACGCCATCAGCGTGCCGAGGTGCTCCTTCGCGGCGCGCTGGAAATAGGCCGTGTAGTCGGTCGACGTGAAGGCGTTCTCCTGGCCGCCTAGCTCGGCCACGGTCTCGGAAAACTGACCCTGGGCGTGCTTGGCGGTGCCCTTGAACATGAGGTGTTCGAGGAAGTGCGCGATGCCCGACTTGCCGGCGGGATCGTCGGCCGAGCCGTTGCGGTACCACACCATGTGGGTCACGACCGGCGCCCGGTGGTCGGGGATCACCACCACCTCCATGCCGTTGTCGAGGCGCGAGTGGGTGATCTTGGGGCCTCCGGTCCGCGCGACCCCGCCGTCGCGCGACGGCGTCAGTCCCGGTGCCACGGCGGAGCGGGAGGATTGCGGGAGAACGGCTTCAGCTGCGGACATGGCACCCTGGATCGCGGGGACGAAAGGCGGAGCGCGGCGGCGCCATAAGGCCGTCTCGCGCGCGACGGCTTGGCCGCAAGCGCCGTCTCAAGGTCAACCATTCCGCATTGAAAGTCAAAGCGCGACGGAGCCGCGGGCCAGGGCCGTCCGGGTCCCCCGGGCCGTCCGATCCCCGCCCCGGAATTTAAGTGCCGCGCCTCCTCCGATCGAAGGATGCGCATGGTTCACGGATCGTTGCACGCTGCGTGCCGCGACGACCGCGGGGGCGATCATGACCGAGCATGTGTTCACGAGCAGCACGAGCGCCGGGGGGCTCGACCTCCAGCTGCGGCCCGACGGCTCCAACCCGTTCTACTTCGCCCAGTCCTTCGACACCGGCACCGCGAAGGTCAAGGTGTTCCCGTTCTACCTGCGCGCCCAGGTCCTGGCCAGTTTCGGCTTCGGGCTGACCGGCGGCGTGCACATCGCCGGGCAGACCGCGAGCATCGCCTACGACGTCGACCTTAACGAGCTTGCTCCGAGCACGTCGGGCGCCGCCGACGTGACGCCCGTGCTCGACACGTCCCGGTTCAAGCAGTACGGCGCCACGGTGACGACCTCGGGTTACGACCCGAACCAGAGCTCGCTGCATTTCGAGATCGGCGGCCAGGCGGACGTCACGTTAAAGACCGGCATCGGCGTCCACATCCCGATCCCGATCCTGCCCGACATCGACGCCAGCGTGTCGCTGCCCACCATCCACCTGGGCACGAACGGCTACCGCACGCTGCAGACTCTCATCGACCTGAACGGTAGCCATCCGAGTTTCGACCGGAGTTTCGGCGACGGCATCGGCGAGGTCCGCGCTTCCCTGCCGTCCGTGCCGGGCGCATCGGCCGCGGCGGGCTTCCAGGCCGGAGGCCTCACGGTGCTTTCGGCCGACACCGGGCGGGGCCTCGCGTTCGCGGAAGCGAGCGCCAACGTGGCGGCGCTGGTCGCCTCGGCGTTCGGGGTCCCGGGCAAGATTTTTCAAGGATCGGACAGCGGCGGCCTCGGCCCGTTCAGCTACAACTACAGCTACACGACCCTGGCCGCCAACCTGTCGCTCACCGGCGCGCTCAAGCAGCACGTGGAATTCCACCCCGACCTGGTGACGGTCGCGGCCACCCCGACCTTCACGGACGAGCACACGGGCCGGCAGGTGGTGGGCGCGACGCAAACGGGCTTGCTGGGCGGCGCGCTCGCCTTCGCGCCGCCCAGTGGCGACGGCACCGCCACCGTGCAGGCCACCTACACGTTCGGGGGCCACTTCACCTTCACGGACATCCTGTCGCTGCGGGAAGAGGTCGAGTTCATCGTCGGCGAACTGTCGGCCGCGCTGAAATTCGACGTGAAGATCGCCCACGTGAAGGCCGGTATCCACCTCGGCCCGCTGATCGACGAGACGATCCCCATCCACGACGGGGACATCACGCTCGGCTCCTACGACGTGGACGTGCCGAACCAGACTTTTACGGCGTCCTACACGTTCGAGTACCACCGGGACGCGGTCGCGACACCGTTCGACGACACCCTGACGCTTAGCGACCGGCAAACCTTCCTGGACGCGCTGGCGGGCGACGACCTCATCACCGGAAACGTCCTGAACAACACGATCTTCGGCAGCGCCGGCGACGACGCGCTTCACGGTGCCGGGGGCGACGACCTGCTCAGGGGCGGCACGGGCGACGACCTGCTGGACGGCGGGGCCGGCACCGACACGGCGGACTACAGCGACACCGGGCGCGGCGTCACGGTCGTGCTGGGCGATGCCGCGGCGGATCAGGACGGTACGGCCGACTCGATCGAGGACGGCCACGACATCCTGCGCGCCATCGAGAACGTCACGGGCGGCGGCGGCCGCGACACGATCACGGGCGATGCGGTCGCCAACCGCCTCGCGGGCGGCGGGGGCGACGATACCCTGAACGCCGGCGGCGGCGGCGACACGCTGACGGGCGGAACCGGCCACGACGACCTGGCTGGCGGCGCCGGCGACGACGAACTCGACGAGGTCCTGGGCGATACGCTGGATTACGGCGCGGCGGTTCACGGCGTGACGGTCGACCTCGGCACCACCACCTTCTCGATCCAACCGATCCTGTTCTTCTTCACCGCCGACATCCAGTCCTTCACCGGCGCAACCGTCACGGGCGCGGATGTTGGCACCGACACGCTGTCGGACCGGCAACGGTTCACCCTTCTCGACCGCGACGTCGCCCCGGGCGCCGTCACCGTGGTGGGGGGCGCCGGCAACGACCTGTTCCTGGGCCACCGCACCGCCACCTACGACTTCCGCCTGGCCGAAACCTTCGAGGGCGGCGCGGGTGACGACACGTTCCGGCCCGGCAACAGCGACGAGACCATCGACGGGGGCGCTGGTCACGACAAGCTCGACCTGACCGGGCTCGGTCCGTCGGTCGACATGGTGGTCGATCTCGCGAGGGGGGTGGCCTACGACCTGGCCGCTGGTCCCGTTCCCCCCGGCAGCCCCACCTTCGGCGGCGGCTTGATCCCGACCCTGCCGGGCACCCCACCCCCGGTCGGCCATCTGATCCTGACCGGCATCGAGACCGTGTTCGGCGGCGACGGCAACGACAGGCTGACCGGCGACGCCGGCACGGTCAAGCTGTTCGGGAGTGCCGGCGACGACGTGATCACGCCCGGCAGCGGCGACCAGCAGGTTTTTGGCGGCAGCGGCCGCGACACGCTGGACCTGTCGGGCGCCGCGGGCGCCGTGGTGGTCAACCTTGCCAAGCACTACGCGCACGGCAAGCCCGCCGCAGGGGCCGCGCCGACGATCGGTTCGGACCTGGTGCTGGGCATCGAGAACGTGCGGGGCGGCGCTGGGGACGACATCCTCGCGGGCAGCATCGTCGGCAACCGCCTGTCGGGCGGCGGCGGAAACGACAGCCTCGCGGGCGACGACGTGAAGGACGA
>CAXTEP010000007.1:26167-28682 GCA_964243125.1 uncultured Lichenihabitans sp.
GCCTGTCGGGCGGCGGCGGAAACGACAGCCTCGCGGGCGACGACGTGAAGGACGACCTCCTGGGCGGGACCGGGAACGACACGCTGTCGGGCGGGGGTGGCGATGACGTGCTGACGGGCGGCCCGGGCGACGACGTGCTGACCGGCGGGGCGGGCGCCGACACGTTCGTGCTTGGCGGCCCGGCCGCCAACGGACTCGACAGTATCCTGGATTTCAAGGCCGCCCAGGCCGACAGGATCCAGGTCAGCGCCACGGATTACGGCTTGGCGGCCGGGCCGCTGGCCGCCGACGACCTCGTGTCGGCCTACAACGCCCGGGCGGTTGCGACCGCCGCGCACGGACAGTTCATCTTCAACCAGAGCTCGCGGACCCTCGCCTGGGACGACGACGGCACCGGCGGCGACGCGGCCGTCCAGCTCGCGATCCTGAAGACGCGGCACCTCGGCACCGGGGACTTCACGGTCGTTTAGCCGGCCGCGCCACGCGGCCGGCCGGTCCCGAGCCCGCCGGTCCGAGTCGGCCTCACGCGACCGCGCGGATGATCCGACCGAGCTTGTCGGCGATCTCGCCGATCTGCGCCGCCGTGATCATCAGGGGCGGCGTGACCGCGATCGTCTCGCCCGTGATGCGGATCATCAGGTTCTGGTCGCGGAACGCGTGGTCGAGCGCCGCATAGGCCCGCGCGCCCGCGGCGTCCGGCCGGGACGCGAGATCGATGGCGCCCACCAACCCCACGGTGCGGATGTCGAGCACGTTGGGTAGCCCGCGCAACCCGTGCAGCGCGTCGGCCCAGACGGGCTCGAGCCGCGCCACGTTGCCGAACAGGTCCTCGTCCCGGTACAGGTCCAGGGTCGCGAGCCCGGCCGCGGCCGCCAGCGGATGCCCCGAATAGGTGTAGCCGTGGAACAGCTCGATGACGTGGTCGGGGCCGGTCATGAAGGCGTCGTGGATGTGCTTGCGCACCAGGACGCCGCCCATCGGCACCGACCCCGAGGTGACGCCCTTGGCGAAGCAGATCATGTCGGGCACGACCCCGTAGCGCTCGGCCGCGAAGGCCGTGCCCAGCCGCCCGAACCCGGTGATCACCTCGTCGAAGATCAGCAGGATGCCGTACTTGTCGCAGATGGCGCGGAGCCGCTGCAGGTAGCCCTTGGGCGGCGGCAGCACGCCCGTCGAGCCCGACATGGGCTCGACGATCACGGCCGCGATCGTGGACGCGTCGTGCAGGCCGACGATCCGCTCGAGGTCGTCGGCCAGGTGGGCGCCCCACTCGGGCTCGCCCTTGGTGAAGGCCTGGTGCTCGCGGTTGTAGGTGTGGGGCATGTGGTCGACGCCCGACAGCAGGGTGCCGAACATCTTGCGGTTGGCCACGATGCCGCCCACCGAGATGCCGCCGAAACCGACGCCGTGGTAGCCGCGCTCGCGGCCGATCAGCCGCTGACGCGACCCGTTGCCCTCGACGCGGTGGAAGGCCAGGGCGATCTTGAGCGCGGTGTCGACCGCCTCGGACCCCGAATTGGTGAAGAAGACATGGTCGAGGTCGGCGGGCGCCAGCGCCGCGATGCGCGAGGCGAGCTGGAACGCCTTGGGGTGGGCGAACTGGAACGCGGGCGCGTAGTCGAGCTCGGCCGCCTGGGCCTGGATGGCCGCCACGATCGAAGGTCGGTTGTGGCCCGCGTTGGTGCACCACAGGCCGGCCGTGCCGTCCATCACGGCCCGGCCGTCGGGTGCGTAATAATACATGTCCTTGGCCCGGACGATCATCCGCGGGTTGCGCTTGAAGGCCCGGTTGGCCGTGTAGGGCAGCCAGAACGCGTCGAGGTCGTTGGGGGCGTCGATGTCGATCGCGCGGGCTGTTGCGGTGGCGGACATGGCGGACTTTCGCGGGCAGGACGGGACGGGTGCGAACTTAGCCCATGCGGCCCGCGAAGGGAATGTGTCGGGGCCAACATCGGCGGCAGCCGGGCCGCGAGTAACGCAATGGCCACGCTCGCCGGTCGGGGTCCCGCGCGTGCTTGACAGACCGGCGGCGGCCCGATAGCGCCCGGTCGATGACATTGGCCCCCGCGCTCGTCGACCGTCCGGCACCGTGGCTCCCGCGCGGCTTCCGCGATCTGGCCGGCCGCTACGACGTGCTGCTGTGCGACATCTGGGGCGTGGTGCACGACGGCCGGTGCGCCTTCGCGGCCGCCCTCGACGCGCTGCGGCGGTTCCGGAGGGACGGCGGCACGGCCGTGCTGATCACCAACGCGCCGCGTCCCCGCGGCCCGGTGCTGGCGCAGCTGCAGGATTTTGGGGTGAGCCGCGACGCCTTCGACGCCATGGTGACCTCGGGCGACGCGACGGTCGCGGCTGTGGCGGCGCGGGCCGGCGGCACGGCTCACCACGTCGGGCCGCCGCGCGATCTCGCGCTGTTCGAGGCCGTGCGGGCCGAAACGGGCCGTGCGCCGCGCCTGGGTCCCGTGGCCGAGGCCGACTACGTGGTGGTGACCGGCCTGTTCGACGACGAAACCGA
>CAXTEP010000007.1:28782-33803 GCA_964243125.1 uncultured Lichenihabitans sp.
CCGTGGCCGAGGCCGACTACGTGGTGGTGACCGGCCTGTTCGACGACGAAACCGAAACCCCCGACCACTACGCCGAAGCGCTGGCGGCCATGCGCGGCCGGAACCTGCCGATGATCTGCGCCAATCCGGACGTGGTGGTCCATATCGGAAACCGGCTGCGCTACTGCGGGGGTGCGCTCGCCGAGGCCTACGCGGCGCTGGGCGGCGAAACCATCCTGGCCGGCAAGCCGCACGCGCCCATCTACCGGGCCGCCCTGGAGGAAGCCGGACGCCTGCGCGGCCGTCCCGTCGACCGGGACCGCGTCCTGGCGGTCGGCGACGGGCTCGAAACCGACGTGGCGGGCGCGGCGGCCCAGGGTCTCGATATGCTGTTCATCACGACCGGCATCCACCGCGACCAGCTCCATCCGGACGGCGACGAGGACCCCGGCGGGCTCGCCTACGCGGAACGGCTGGCCCGGCTCGCGCATCGCCCGCTCGCCGCCATGCCGCGGCTGGCCTGGTAGGCGGCCCGCGTGCTTCCGCGCGTCAAGCGGCCGGGGCCGGTCGGGCACCGGTGCGGTCCGCGGTGAGCGGTTCGCCCGACTGCCCCATCGTGGTCCACGACGTCCGGTGGGAGCGCGACGCCGTGCCGGGCTCCCTGCTCGGCTCCGTGGCGGCGATCGGCAATTTCGACGGGATCCACCGCGGCCACAAGGCCGTGATCGCGCGCGCCGAAGCCCTGGCGCGCCGCATGGGGCGGCCCTGCACGGTCTGCACCTTCGAGCCCCATCCCGCTGACGTGTTCGCGCGCCGGCCCGAGCCCCTGTTCCGCTTGACGCCCGAAACCGCCAAGGGACTGGCGCTGGCGCGCGTCGGCGTGGACGGCATGATCGTGCTGCCCTTCGACGCCCGCATGGCCGGCCTGTCGGCCGAGGATTTCGTGCGCACGATCCTCGTGGAACGCATGGCGGTGGCGGGCGTGGTGGTGGGCTACGACTTCCACTTCGGCCGGGGCCGCGAAGGCACGCCCGCCTTCCTGGCCGAAGCGGGCCGGCGCTTCGGCTTCGCGGTGACGATCATCGACAAGATCACGGCCGACCCGCAGGGCGACCTGTCGGCCGTGTCGTCGACCGCCATCCGGCAGGCCCTGGAGCGCGGCGAGGTGGCGCTGGCGGCGCAACTGCTCGGCCACGACTACTTCGTCGTGGGCGAGGTGGTGCACGGGCAGAAGCTCGGCCGCACCCTGGGCTACCCGACCGCCAACCTCGACCTCGACCCGACCTGCCGGCTGCAGCACGGCATCTACGCCGTGGCGGTGCGGTTCGCCGACGGGCGCACGGAGGGCGGGGTCGCGAGCTTCGGGCGCCGCCCGACCTTCGACAACGGGCCGCCGCTGCTCGAAACCTTCGTGTTCGACTTCGCCGGCGACCTTTACGGGCAGCGGCTCGAAGTGGGCTTCGTGGACTGGATCCGCGGCGAGGAGAAGTTCGACGGCATCGACGACCTCATCCGGGCCATGAAGGCCGACGAGGCCCGCGCCCGGGTCGCGCTGGCGCTGCGGGCCCGGGCCGCGGGCCCGTCCCCGGTCACCTGAGCCGAGCGCCGGTCAGACCAGCCGCCCCGACGAGAAGCCCACGAGCAGCACGATGCCGATGGCGATCCGGTAGATCACGAACGGCCAGGTCGAGAAGCGCTCCAGGATCCGCATCAGCAGGAAGATGGCCGCGAAGGCCGATACCGAGCCGACCGCGATGCCCACCGCCAGCACCGACCAGCCGTGCCCGTCGAGATGCGCCTTGTGGAGTTCGTAAAGCTCCTTGAGCCCGGCCAGCGCGATGGCGGGCAGGCCGAGCAGGAACGAGAAGCGGGCCGCTTCCTCGCGCTTGAGATCCAGGAACAGGGCCGCGGTCAGGGTCGAGCCGGATCGCGACACGCCCGGGATCAGCGCGCCGACCTGGGCGACCCCGACCACCAGCGCGTCGAGCAGCGTGATGTTGGCGAGCACGCGGCGGTGGCGCGCCACCAGTTCGGCGGCCGCGAGCAGCACGCCCATGACGATGCAGGCGGTGCCGATCACCTGCAGGCTGCGCAGCGACGACCCGCAGGCGTTGAGCCGCGACGAGAGCGCGAGGCCCGCCAGGATGATCGGCACGGTGGCCAGGATGATCCAGACCGCGAAGCGGAAATCCCAGGCCCGGAAGTCGCGCCGCGCCGCGGCGGCCAGCGAGCCGAACAGGATTTCCCGCACGTCGCTCCAGAAATAGCTCACCACGGCGGCCAGCGCGGCGAGCTGCATGGCGGCCGAGAAGGCCGAACCGGGATCGGTCCAGCCCAGCAGGGCCGGGACGATCCGCATGTGCGCCGTGGACGAGATGGGCAGGAGCTCGGTCAGGCCCTGGACCACGCCCAGAAACGCGACCTTGGCGTAGCCCAGGCTCACGAAGCCCGTGTCCAGTCCTTCGGTGCATGCGTCTGCCATGGGGCGCCTTTCGGGTTGCGCAACAGGGGGGCGGGTGCCGGCACGGCCCATAGCCCAGTTCGAGCCCGATGTCCTCCACGAACATGCGGTCGTCCATCCGTCAGCGGGCAGTCCGCCCATCAGCGGGCTGCGGGGTGGCCCGTGAGCTCGCGTCCGTCGTGACCCGCGATCGTCACGGCAGCGAACTGTCCGGCCGGGAGCCGCGGCTCCACGCGGACCGCGCAGAAGTCGGCCGTCCGGCCCCGGCCGCCCTGCTCCATCAGCACCGGGAGGGTGCGGCCACGCTGCGCGTCGAGGTGCCGCCGCAGGGCCTCGTCGCCCCGGGCACGAAGCCGGGCGGCCCGTTCCCTGGCGACCGCGGCGGGCACGGGCGGCATGCGGGCCGCCGGCGTGCCGGGACGCGGCGAGAATGGGAACACGTGAAGGTGGGTCAGCCCGCACTCGTCCACCAGCGACAGGCTGTCGGCGAACATGGCCTCGGTTTCGGTGGGGAAGCCCGCGATCAGGTCCGCGCCGAACACCATGTCGGGCCGCAGCGCCCGCAGATCCCGGCAGAACGCGACCGCGTCGGCGCGCCCGTGCCGGCGCTTCATCCGCTTCAGGATCAGGTCGGAGCCCGACTGCAGCGACAGGTGCAGGTGGGGCATGAAGCGCGGCTCGGTCGCGACCGCATCCATGACGTCCGGGTCGGCCTCGACGCAGTCGATCGAGGAAACGCGCAGGCGCGCGAGGTCCGGCACGCCCGCCAGCACCGCCTTGACGAGCCGCCCGAGCGTCGGGCCGCCGGGCAGGTCCGCGCCCCAGGCCGTCAGGTCGACCCCGGTGAGCACGATCTCCGCGATGCCGGCCTCCGCCATGGTCCGGGCCCGGGCCACCACGCCGTCGGCCGGCACCGAGCGGGACTCGCCCCGGCCGAAGGGGATCACGCAGAAGGTGCAGCGGTGGTCGCAGCCGTTCTGCACCGCGATGAACCCTCGCGTGTGGCCAGCGTCGGCCCAGGCCGGCGAGCGGGTTTGTCCGGACAAGGTTTCCGCCGCCGGACCGGCCAGCGCCGCCCAGGTCGAGGCCTCGGTCTTGGCCCGGTTGGGAACCAGGAGGTTGACCTCGGGCATGGCCCGGTAGACGTCGGGCTCCACCTCGGCCCCGCAGCCCGTGACGACGATGCGCCGCTCGGGATGCTCCCGCCTGAGCCGGCGGATGGCCTGCCGAGCCTGCCGCGCGGCCTCGGCCGTGACCGCGCAGGTGTTGACCACCGTGGTGGCGTCCAGGCCGGCCGCCGCGGCGTGGCGGCCGATCGCTTCAGATTCGACGATGTTGAGCCTGCACCCGAAGGTCACGACATCGGTGCCCGCCGTCATGATCGCGCGTCCGGGTCGTCGAGGCGAAGGGTCCCCTCGTGCTCCAGTTCGACGGGTCCGGTCATCAGCACGTGGCCGTCGCGGTCGCGCCAGGCGATCCGCAGCGCTCCGCCGGGCAGCACCACCTCGGCGTCGCGGGCCGACACGCCCCGGCGCGCCGATGCCACCAGGGTGGCGCAGGCTGCCGACCCGCAGGCACGTGTCAGGCCCGCGCCGCGCTCCCAAACGTCGAGCCGGATGCGGTCGGGTGCCTCGACCCGCGCGAACGAGATGTTGGCCCGCTCCGGAAACAGGGGATGGCGTTCGAGCACCGGGCCGATCTCGCCGAGGTTTGGCGCGTCGCGCGCGGGGTCGGGCCAGAACACCGCGTGCGGGTTGCCCATGCTGAGCACGGAAGCGGGGCCGAGCGCCTCGACCAGAGGAGACGGAGGCTGCAGCCGGACCACCCCCGTGTTCTCGACCGGGTCGCGCAGGGGCACGTCGCGCCAGCCGAAGCGGGGCGCCCCCATGTCGACCGTGAACGTCGCGTCGTCGCGCTTGCGGCAGGGCAGGAGGCCTGCGGCGGTTTCCACCGTCGCTTCGACGCGGTGCTGGCCGCGCAGCAGGAACCACGCCACGCAGCGCGTGCCGTTGCCGCAGGCCCCCGCAACCGACCCGTCCCGGTTGAAGATGTCCACGAACGCGTCCGTGCCGGGGTGCCGCGGGTCGCGGATCGCCATGAGCTGGTCGAAGCCGAAGCCTGCCACGCCGCCCAGGCGCCGCGCCGCATGGCCGTCCAGGCCGCCGCGGCCTCGCAGGTCGACCACCAGGATGGCGTTGCCGATCCCGTTCATCTTGGCATAGGGGAGCGCGCCCTCGGGCGCCGCCTGCGACACGGATTGCACCGGGTCTTCTTGGCAGGCGCTCCCCTGCTCGGCAAGACAGGAAGCGGTCCGTTAACCGGAAGCTGGCGAAGGCGGGTGTAGCTGCTATAAGCCGCGCGGTCGGCGTAGGATAAGGCGAAGGGAAAGCTCCTGCATGAGGCGGCATAGGAATGTCCGGCGTGCGGCGGCCCTAGGGTTGTGCCTGATCGGACCGGGTTTGAGCGGCTGCGGCGGAACCCAGGGCTTCGAGGCCAGCGAACCGGGCTTCGGGACCACGCTCGGGAACCTGGTCGCCTTCAACAAGCTCAAGATCGGCGCCGCCCCGCCCCGCAAGGTCGA
>CAXTEP010000007.1:33903-42883 GCA_964243125.1 uncultured Lichenihabitans sp.
CGCCAAGCCCGCGGCCGCGCGGCGCCGCAAGTCCGGCTGATCCGGCCGGGGTGACACAATGTCATCCGTCAACGGTCCTTTCGGAACCACCCTGGATGCTTACGTCTTGTCGGCGTGATGCGCTCGGAAGGAAACCATCAGGATGGATCAGGGCCAGACTAGTCGGCGGCGCCGGGCGCGCGCGATCGCGATCACCGAAACGGTGCACCAAGCTCAGAGCCGGGTCATCGCCAAAACCTTGATGGTGATTGCGGGTGCGGCAGCTGCCGTGCAGGCCGCCTGGGTGGTTCACCTCGTGCTGAACTTCATCGTCGCGCGCTGACGGATGGGTCGGCGGTGATCCGGTCGCTTCACCGCTGCTCTGGTGATCTGACAGTTCCGCGCTGAGATCGGTGATCACGGCAGGCTATGACGCCTAACCCGTGTTCCACCGCGATGAAGCCTCGTGCTCCCCCAAGTTCGAATGTTAATTCAGACGCGTCTTCAACCGCGCGATCTCGCCGCCCACGAGGTCGGACGCGCCTGTCCCCTTGGGATCGGCCCGAAACACCGCACCTGCGATGGACACCGCGGCCTCGGCCGCGGCTGCCCGCACGTCGGCGGCGGCCTGGGTTTCCGCCATGGCGATCTTGGTCTCGGCCTGCTTGGTGCGGCGGGACACGAATTCGGCCATGCGCGCCTCGGTTTCCTTGGCCATGATGCCGGCATCGGTCCTGGCCTGCGCCACGATCGCGGCCGCCTCGGTTTCGGCCGCCGCAGCCTTCTTCTTGAAACTCTGCAGGACCGCGTCGGCCTCGTCGCGCAGGCGCTTGGCTTCCGCGAGCTCGCCCCTGATCTTGCCGGCACGATCGTCGAGCGCCGCGTTCAGCTTCTTGTGAACGCCGAGGTAGCCGAGGCCGATGACGAAGATCACGAACCCGAACGCGACGTAGAACTCGGCGTCGAAATGCATGGCTGGCCTCAGTTGGTCTTGGTGGCCGCGGACGCGAGCGCGTCGGCGCTGGGCGACGTGCCGGTGAGGTGCTGGACGATGAGCGCGGCCGTGTCGCGCGCGATCGCGTCCACGTTGCCCAGGGCGCGGGTCCGGGTGTCGTTGATCTGGCGCTCGGCCGCGGCGAGCTTATGGTTCAACTCGTCCTCGAGCGCGTGCCGCTTGGCTTCCGACTCGGCGTGCAGCTTGTCGTGCGTGTCCTGGGCCAGGGCCTGGGCACGGCCCTTGGCGTCGGCCAGGGTCTTGTCGTAGGCGGTGCTGGCCGCGTGCGCCTGGTCCTGCATGCGCCGGGCATCGTCCAGGTCGGTGGCGATGCGGGTGCTGCGCGCTTCCAGGATGTTCTCGACCCGGGGCAGCGCGATGCGCGACATCAGCCAGTAGAGCGCCCCGAAGATGATCACCAGCCAGATGATCTGCGGCACGAACGAGTGGGCGTCGAAGGGCGGGAACACGCCCGTCTGGTGGCCCGCCTCGGGGTTGTTCACCACCTCGGCGGGCAGCGTGTCCTGGGCGTAGGCCGGCGAGATCAGCGACATCATGGGGAACGGTCTCGGACAGGATCGGAACCGGCCGCCGCGACGCGGAGGCCGGCCCGTTGGGGATAGTTTACTTCACGAAGAGCAGCAGGATCGCCACCAGGAACGCGAAGATGCCGAGACCTTCGGCCAGCGCCGCGCCGATGAAGGCCCGGCCGAACTGGCCGTCGGCCGCCGACGGGTTGCGCAGCGCGCCCGTGAGGAAATTGCCGAAGATCGTGCCGACGCCGATGGCGGCGGCGCCCATGCCGATGGCGGCCAGGCCCGCGCCGATGAACTTGGCGGCGTTGGCGTAGCTGTCCGCGAGGACGTGGGCGGTTGTGGGATCCATGATGTGCTCCGTGCGGGTTGGGGTCGGGCGACGTTTGTTGTTGGGATCTTTATCAGTGGCCCGGATGGATTGCGTCGTTGAGGTAGACGCAAGTCAGGATGGCGAACACGTAGGCCTGCAGGGCCGCGACCAGCAGTTCGAACGCCGTGAGGACGATGATGCCGAGCATCGGCAGGATCGACACCGCCGCCGCGGCGCCGCCGGCGCCCAGCAGCAGCACGATGAAGCCGCCGAACACCTTCAGCGTGATGTGGCCGGCCAGCATGTTGGCGAACAGACGGACCGACAGCGAGATCGGCCGCGACAGGAACGAGATGATCTCAATCAGGACGATGAAGGGGAGAATGACCGGCGACACGCCCGAGGGCGCGAACAGGTTGAGGAAATGCACGCCGTGCCGCGCGATGCCGTAGACGATCAGGATCGTCATCACCAGGGCCGCGAGCGCGAAGGTGATGACGATCTGGCTCGTCACCGTGTAACTGAACGGCAGCAGGCCGAGTAGGTTGGCGAACAGCACGAACATGAACAGGCTGAACACGAAGGGGAAGAACCGCATCCCTTCCTGGCCCGCCGAGCCCCGCACCGTGTTGGCCACGAATTCGTACGACATCTCGGCCGCGGCCTGCAGACGGCCCGGCACCAGGGACCGGCGCGCCGTGCCGACGATCATCAGCAGCGACACCAGCCCCAGGATGATCACCATCAGCAGCGACGCGTTGGTGAAGGACGCGTCGAGCCCGAACGGGTGAAAATTGACGATCCGCTCGACGTTGAACTGCGTGATCGGGTCGATCGCATTTTCCGGCACGCCTGAATCCTCATTCCTTGCGAGCGGGGTCGCGGCCGCACCCGCGGCCGGCGTTCCGCCGTCTCGGCACCGCTGCTGTTACTTGCTGCCGGTCCGGGCCGCAATCCGATAAACGTTCCAAAATCCCGCCGCAGCCCCGAGGACGATGAAAACGATCAGACCCGCGGGCGAGGAATGGAACCAGCGGTCGAGCTGCCAGCCGATGAAGCCGGCCACCAGGATCGCGGCGACGAATTCCGACGTCACCCGGAGCCCGAGGCTGACCGCCTGGCCCATGGCGGAGGGGCCGGCGTCCGACCGCAGCGCCGGACCCGGCTTTGCGGCACCCCCCGATAGATCCTTGGACAGGGCCGCGAGCCTGATCCGCATCGCGGTATCATCATCGTTCTCGTTGCGGCCGGTTTCTGCCAAGCAGACAACTTCCAATCCGAAGATATATTTCCGGCAAGCCGCCCGGCGAAGGCAGGCGCCGGCGATCGGGACCGCCCGCCCGCCCGCCCGCCTCGCAGCGACGCGACTGCCCATTCGCGTGGCAACATATGGGCGGAAATCAGGCATGTCAAGAAAGTCGATCCGTGCTCAACAGGTTGATGAAACTCGATAATCGCCTCGATGCCAGGGTGGCGCGGGCGCGTCGAGGCGCCCCGGCCGGCCGAGCGCAGATGTCACCTTGGCGGGCTGCGTCGCCGGACGCTAGACATGCAACCCCGCAGGAGGTCGCCATGGTGTTTGCCCGGTTCGGCCGTTGTCACGCCCGGACGTTGTTGGC
Source organism: uncultured Lichenihabitans sp. (assembly GCA_964243125.1). GTDB lineage: Bacteria > Pseudomonadota > Alphaproteobacteria > Rhizobiales > Beijerinckiaceae > Lichenihabitans. Next base: position 37,342 of record CAXTEP010000007.1, read on the forward strand.
CATCGCGGCGGCGGTCCTATGGGTGCCGGGCGCCGTGGCGGCCGCACCCGGAAAAATCGCGGTGGCGGCCTTTGCGCTCTGGAGCGGGCAGGGCGTGTTTCCGTCCGAAGCCGGGCAGGCGGCCCGCATCGCGGCGTCGCGCCTGGGCGAGGCCGCGGCGGTCCGCGTGCTGGCCAACACGCGCGCGAGCTTCGCGGCGGGGCCGGACGGCATAGCGCGGGCACTCCTGGCGGTCGGGCGCGGGCTCGATCCCGACCGCGACGTCCTGGTCGTGATCCTGAGTTCGCACGGTTCCCCCGACGGGATCGCGGAGCGCGGCGGCCGTCGCGAGGGCCTGCTCTCGCCCGGCGCGCTGGCGGGCGTCCTGCGGCGCAGCCCCGTCCGGCAGAAGGTCCTGATCGTCTCGGCCTGCTACGCGGGGATCTTCACCGGGCTTGCCGATCCCGACACGCTGGTGATCACGGCCGCGGACGCGACCCATCCCTCGTTCGGCTGCGAGGCCGGCGCGACCTGGACCTACTTCGGCGACGCCTTCTTCAATCACGCGCTCCGCCGCGCCACGCCCGGACGCGCCGCCCTCGATCGCGTCTTCGCCGACGCCGCCGCGGAGGTCAGGACGCGGGAACTGGCGCAGGGCTTCGAGCCCTCCAACCCGCAGTTGGCGGGCGGCGCCCACGTCCTGGCGACCCTCGCGGGCGCGCCTTGAAGTTTGATTCGGGGGTTCAGACCTGGGTGGCGAGCGGGCGAACCACGAGTTCGTTCACGTCCACGTCGTTGGGCTGCTCGATCGCGTAAAGGATCGCGCGGCCGATCGCGTCGGGCTGGATGGCGATCTGGCGGTAGGACTTCATCCGTTCGCGCGCGGTCTCGTCGCTGATCGTTTCGGCAAGTTCCGAGGTCACGACGCCCGGGTAGATGCAGGTGCAGCGGACCTTGGCGCTCTCCTTGCGCAGTCCTTCGGAGATGGCCCGCACCGCGAACTTGGTGGCCGCATAGACTGCGGCGGTCGGCTGGACCACGAACCCGCCGATCGACGAGACGTTGACGACGTGGCCGTGGCCCTGCGCCTCCATGCGCGGCAGCACGGCCGCGATGCCGTGCAGCACGCCGCGGATGTTGACGTCGATCATCCGGTCCCACTCGTCGATCTTGAGGGACGCGAGGGGCGACAATGGCATCAGGCCGGCATTGTTGACGATCACGTCCACCCGGCCGAACGCGGCTTCGGCGAAGTCCGCGAAACCCCGCACGTCCGCCAGATCGGTGACGTCGAGCGATCGGACGCGGGCGCTGCCGCCATCCCGCTCGATCTCACTCGCGATCGTGTTCAGCCTGTCGACGCGCCGGGCCCCGAGCACCACGCGGGCGCCGTGTGCGGCGAGTACCCGGGCCGTGGCTTCGCCGATGCCGCTCGAGGCTCCCGTCACGAGCACGACCTTGTTGTCCAGTCCGGGCATGGGAACTCCTGGTGCGGCGCGGGTGGCGCGTTGGCCATGGAAACGCCCCGCCCGCCGCCGTGGTTGCGGCGCCGGTCCTGCCCGGGCTTGCCAAATGCGGGTTTGGCCGTATAAGCCGAACCCCTTGAACCGCCCGGCTCACCAGGGCTGCCGTGGCGGTTCCTTCGCTCGTCCGCAAAACGAACGATTCCGAGCGGCCCGCCGCCGACCGGTGGCCGGGTCCGCCGCACCTCATGGAGAGCCAAATGCCCAAGCTGAAGACGAAATCGGGCGCCAAGAAGCGCTTCAAGATCACCGGAACCGGCAAGGTCATGTACCAGCAGGCCGGCAAGCGTCACGGGATGATCAAACGGACCAAGAAGCAGATCCGCAACCACCGCGGCACCGACGTCATGTTCAAGAGCGACGGTGACAACGTGATCAAGTTCTTTCTGCCGAACGGCTGACCACCGGCCCGTTCCGTTTCCCACCTCGAAGGATCATCCTCATGGCTCGTGTCAAACGCGGCGTCACGTCCCACGCCAAGCACAAGAAGACGCTTCAAGCCGCCAAGGGCTTCTACGGCCGGCGCAAGAACACCATCCGGATCGCCAAGCAGGCGGTCGAGAAGTCCATGCAATACGCGTATCGCGACCGGAAGAACCGGAAGCGGACGTTCCGGGCCCTGTGGATCCAGCGCATCAACGCGGGCGTGCGAGAAATGGGCCTGACCTACAGCCGGTTCATCGACGGGCTCGCCAAGGCGGGCATCGAGATCGACCGCAAGGTGCTGTCCGACCTCGCCATCAACGAGCCCGACGCCTTCAAGGCTATCGTCGAGAAAGCCCGGGGCGCGCTTCCCGCCGTCGCGGCCTGAACGCGGCCCGCGAGGCTCGTGCGAGTCGTTTGCGGGCGACCGGCCGATCCTTGATCCAGTTGGACGCCTCGGCCGCCGGGCCCGGCGGAGCGAGGTTTGATGCCTACCCCCGACGATATCGAGCGCGAAACCCTGAACGCGATCGCGGCGGCCGCGAGCGAAACGGCCCTTGAGGCGGTTCGCGTGGCGGCGCTCGGCAAGAAGGGCTCCATTTCGGCGCTGCTCGCCGCGCTCGGCCAGCTGTCGCCCGAGGAGCGCCGTGCCCGCGGTGCGGTGGTCAATGCCGTGAAGGACCGCGTGGGCGCGGCGCTCGCGGCGCGGCGCTCGGTTCTGGCCGAGGCGGCGCTTGCGGCACGCCTCGCCACCGAAGCCGTGGACGTGACCCTGCCGGTGCGCGAGGGCGCGGTGAACCAGGGCCGCATCCACCCTATCAGCCAAGTGACCGACGAGGTCACCGCCATCTTCGCCGACATGGGCTTCGCGGTCGCCGAAGGGCCCGACATCGAGACCGACTTCTTCAACTTCACGGCGCTCAACTTCCCGCCCGGCCATCCGGCCCGGGACATGCACGACACGTTCTTCTTCCCGCCTGACCCGGCGGGGGAGCGCCGGCTGCTGCGCACCCACACGAGCCCGGTCCAGGTGCGGACCATGCTGAACACGGCGCCGCCGATCCGGGTGATCTGCCCCGGCCGCACCTACCGCAACGATTCCGACCAGACCCACACGCCCATGTTCCACCAGGTCGAGGGGCTGGTGATCGATCGCACCGCCAACCTGGCCAACCTGAAGTGGGTGCTGCAGGAGTTCTGCCGGGCCTTCTTCGAGGTCGAGACGGTGACGATGCGGTTCCGGCCGTCCTTCTTCCCGTTCACCGAACCCTCGATGGAGGTCGACATCCAGTGCTCGCGGCAGAACGGCGACATCCGCTTCGGCCAGGGCGAGGACTGGCTGGAGATCCTGGGCTGCGGGATGGTGCACCCCAACGTTCTGCGCCACTGCAACATCGACCCGGACCTGTACCAGGGCTTTGCCTGGGGCATGGGCATCGACCGCATCGCCATGCTGAAATACGGCATGGCCGACCTGCGCCAGTTCTTCGAGGCCGACGTGCGCTGGCTCGGCCACTACGGGTTCCGGCCGCTCGATGTGCCGAACCTGGCGGGCGGGCTGAGCGGGTAAACCGATGTTGCGGGAGGCAAGGCCATGGCGGACGTCGAGAAACTGACGGATGCAGAAGTTCGTGCGATTGCGGCCGACGTCCTCGCCCGGGAAATGCGGGATCTTGCTTTCGAGAAGGCCGAGGTCAGGTCAGATTTGGACGAGGATGACGCCTCCTCCCTTTCCGTGACGGCTGAGCTTGGGCCGGGCGTCCCGGTTCTCGACGGTGATGTTTTCTCGCGCATCCATGGGGCGCTTCACGAGGCGCTCCTGGCCCGGGGCGAGAAGCGGTTTCCCTTCTTCCGCCTCCATCGTGCCGATGACGAAATGCCCGAGAGTGAACTCTTCCAAGGCTGGCCGTGAACCCGGACCATCTGATGGAACTCGCGGAGCAGATCATCCAGATCGGTACGGGTCCACCGCGGCAAGCCACGCTCAACCGAGCGGTCAGCACGGCCTATTACGCGTTGTTCCACGCCGTATCCTGGCTGTGCGTGTCGAGAACCGTCGGCAACCCGAGGTCTCCCCGCCCACTGGGAGATCGTGGCACCGGTGTACCGTGCCATCGACCACATGGCGGCGCGCAAGGTTTTCGACCGCTTGGCGGGAGAGGAGCGTTCGTCCCCGGTTCTCAAGCAGGTCAGTCGAGCTTTTGTCGAACTCCAGAGGGCAAGGGTCCTGGCCGACTATGACCCGGATCCTGCATCCCGGTGTACGCGAAAGGAAGCACTCGACTTCATCCGTCAGGCAAGAAGCGCCATGGACGCTCTTCGGTCCTGTCGAACGAGGAACAGCTCCTTGCTTGTGGCCCGGCTTCTCTCGAAACAGCGCTGACATGCTTTCCATCATCGCGACGCACCCATGAAACTCACCCTCGCCTGGCTCAAGGACCACCTCGACACGGACGCGACGCTCGGCGAGATCGTCGACGCGCTGACGCGGATCGGGCTCGAGGTCGAACGCGTGGACGACCCCGGGGCGCGGCTCGCGGGCTTCACGGTCGCGCGCGTGATCGAGGCCGTGCCGCATCCCAATGCCGACCGGCTTCGCGTTTGCAGCGTCGACACGGGCGGTGGCGCGCCCGTGCAGGTCGTGTGCGGCGCCCCCAACGCCCGCACCGGCATGCGGTCGGTCTTTTCGCCGCCTGGCACCTACATTCCCGGCAAGGCCGTCACGCTGGGCGCGGGCGTGATCCGCGGCGTCGCGTCGGACGGCATGTTGTGCTCGGAAGCCGAGCTTCAATTGTCGGACGAGCACGACGGCATCATCGACCTGCCCGAGGACGCGCCCGTGGGCCGGCCCTACGCGGCCTGGGCCGGGCTCGACGATCCCGTCATCGACATCGGCCTCACCCCCAACCGGCCGGACGCGGCGAGCATCCACGGCATCGCGCGCGACCTCGCGGCCGCGGGCCTGGGGCGGCTCAGGACGGAGCCGCCGGCCCCGGTGCCGGGCGCCTTCCCGTGCCCCGTGGCGGTGACGCTCGACCTCGCGCCCGACGACGCGCACCTCGCGCCCGCCTTCGCGCTGCGCCTCGTGCGCGGCGTCCGCAACGGGCCCTCGCCGGCCTGGATGCGGCGGCGGCTGCGGGCCGTCGGGCTCCGGCCCATCAGCGCCCTGGTGGACGTGACCAACTACCTGACCTTCGACCGGGGACGGCCGCTGCACGTCTTCGACGCCGCGAAAGTCCGGGGGGCGTTGCGGGTGCGCCGCGCCCGCGACGGCGAAACGATCGCGGCGCTCGACGGCCGTTCCTACACGCTCGACCCCTCGGTGGTGGTGATCGCCGACGACCACGGCCCCGAGTCGATCGCCGGCATCATGGGCGGCGAGGCCTCGGGCTGCTCCGACGCCACCACGGACGTGCTGATCGAGAGCGCGCTGTGGGACCCGGCCGCCACGGCCCGGACGGGCCGCAAGCTCGGCATCGCCACCGACGCGCGCTACCGGTTCGAGCGCGGCGTCGACCCCGCGTTCTGCGTGCCGGGCCTCGAATGCGCCACCGCCCTGGTGGTCGACCTGTGCGGCGGCACGCCGTCCGAGGTCGTGGTGGCGGGCCGCGTGCCGG
>CAXTEP010000007.1:42983-49762 GCA_964243125.1 uncultured Lichenihabitans sp.
CCGGCCCTGGCGCTCGCCAACCCGATCGCGGCCGACCTGTCCGACATGCGCCCCAGCCTGTTGCCGGGGCTCCTGGCGGCGGCGCGCCGCAATGCGGACCGGGGTTTCGGCGACATCGGCCTGTTCGAGGTCGGCCAAGTGTTCCTCGGCGACCGGGACACCGACCAGCGCTTCGCGGCCGCGGGTCTGCGCGCCGGCACGGCGGGGCTCGCGGGCGCGGGCCGCCACTGGCGTTCGCCGGCTCCCGCCGTGAACGTGTTCGACGCCAAGGCGGACGCGCTCGCGGTCCTGGCGGCCCTGGCGATTCCGCTCGGAGGGTTGCAGACCGTTCCCGGCGGTCCGGCCTTCCTGCATCCGGGCCGCTCCGCCACCCTGAGGCTCGGGCCCAAGGCGGCCGTCGGGTTCTTCGGCGAGCTTCATCCGAAGGTCATGGACGCCATGGGCATCGCGGGGCCCTTGGCCGTGTTCGAGATCATCCTCGACGCCCTGCCGCTGCCCAAGTCCAGACCCACGCGGGCCAAGCCCAGGCTCGAGCGGGTCGACCTCATGCCGGTCGAGCGGGACTTCGCCTTCGTGGTCGACGAGGCGGTGGCGGCGGCCGACATCCTCAAGGCCGTCCGGGCCGTGGACCGCGCCGTCATCGCCGAGGCGGGCGTGTTCGACGTTTACCGGGGCGCGGGGATCGGGGAAGGCCGCAAGTCGGTGGCCGTGAGCGTGACGCTGCAGCCCCGCGACCGTACCCTGACCGACGCCGAACTGGACGCGCTCGGCGCCAGGATCGAGGCCGAGGTGGCCCGCAAGACCGGCGCCGTGCTGCGGCGCTGACGCGCCGACGTGCTGCGGCGCTAAAGCGCCGATCCGCGCCCGCCCCTCACAGCAGGGGGATGTCGGGCGCGGCTTCGGGCGGGTAGAGGCCCAGCCGCCGCGGGTCGTCGGCGATCTCGACCTGACGGCGGAACGGCACGAAGCCGTGGCGCAGGTAGAGGGGCAGGGCGGCCGGGTGGTCCAGGGTGCAGGTATGCACCCAGAACCGCCGGATCGGCCGCGCCCAGGCGCGCTCGATCGCCCGGGCCATGAGCCAGCGCCCGACGCCCTGCCGGCGCAACGCTTGCGTCACCCCCATGAACGCGAGTTCGCAACTATCGGCGACGCGGAAATCGAGTTCGAGCAGGCCGTGGTCGACGCCGTCCCGGCTCACCGCGTAAACCTCGACGTCCGCGTCGCCGGTGACGCGCGCCAGCGCCTCGTCGGTCAGGCGCAGCCTCGACCACCACAGCCAGTCCTCGCCGACCCGGCGGAACAGCGCCCGGTACCGGTCGGGCCGCGGCGCGGGCACCGGCCACAAGCCGACGTCGTCGCGGTGGAGCGGCGCGACGTCGGGACGCCGCAGCATCTGCAGGCTGGTGACCACGCAGGCGAGCTGGCCCGGCCTGACGTCGAACAGCCCGCCGGGCAGGAACGGCGCCGTCATGGCATCAACTGCCCGCCGTTCACCTCGATGATCTGTCCGGTCACGTAGCCCGACAGCGCGGCCGATGCCAGGAACAGGTAGGCGCCCACGCAGTCCTCGGGCGTGCCGATCCGCGCCATGGGGACCGTGGCCCGCATCGCCTCCATCTGCTCGGGGGTCGAGTAGCGGTCGTGGAACGGCGTCGCGATCACGCCGGGCGCCACCGCGTTGACCCGGATGCCGTCGGCCGCAAACTCCTTGGCATGGCCCCTCGTGATCGTGGACACGAAGCCCTTGGCGGCCGCGTACAGGATGGCGCCCCCGCCGCCGCCGTTGCGGGCCGCGATCGACGTGGTGTTGATGATGAAGCCGCCCTGCCGCTTCAGGTGGGGGTGGGCGGCGCGGGTCGCGGCCAGCACCGACCGGGCGTTGAGGTCCATCACGGCCGCGTAGTGGTGGTCCGTCATGGCCGCGGTCGCGAGCCGCCCCAGCATGCCGCCCGCGTTGTTGACCAGCCCGTCGAGCCGCCCGAAGGCCCGGGCGGCCTCGGCCACGACGCGCTCGGTTTCGCCCTCGGCCGACACGTCACCCCCGACGAGGACCGCGGTGCCGCCCGCCGCCGCGATCGTGTCGCCGAGTTCGGCTGCGGCATCGTGGCTCCGGTTGTAGTGGATCGCCACCTTGGCGCCCTGCTGGGCGAAGGCGCGGGCCACCGCGGCCCCGATGCCGGTCGAAGCCCCGGTCACGAGGACGGCCTTGCCGTCGAGGTCCGGCACGCGGATCGTCTCGGTCGTCCTGCTGGTCTGGTCCATGACGTGTCGCCCGTGTTTCGTTTCGACGGCCTCGGCCGGTTCCGGCCGCTTCCCGACGTTGCGCTTGCCCGCGCGCCCGGTTAGATATCGCGGCCGCATGGCCGGTGCGACTGCGGAGCATGGAAACGGCCCGATTTCATTCCATTACCCGGCGACCGGCAGACGCCGGCGGGTGCTGGAAGCGGGGCCGTCTCGACCGGCCCCGCGACAGCGACGGTGAGATCGGCCGCTTGCCGTGCCCGAACACCCGGCCGCCGCGGCCTGGGCGATCCCCGATCAGGTCCGAAAGGTTGGTGCCTTGAAGCGTGCTTTGGCTTTCATCCTGGTTCTGATCGTGCTGGGCGGGCTCGTCGGCGGGCTGTCGTATTTCCAGTTCGTGTTCAAGCCGCAGATGGTCAAGCAGTTCATCGCCGGAATGAAGCCGCCGGCCTCGGCCGTGGCGGTGGCACGGGCCGAAACGCAGTCCTGGACCGGCCAGGTGCGGGCGATCGGCACGTTCAAGCCGGTGCAGGGCATCGACATCGCCCCGCAGGTGGGCGGCATCGTGCAGGCGATCCACTTCGACTCGTCCCAGGAAGTCGACAAGGGCGCGGTGCTGGTCGAGATCGATCCGTCCACGGAACGCGCCGACCTCGCGTCCGGCATGGCGCAGATGCGAAACGCCGACCTGTCGCTGACCCGGCAGAAGGAGTTGGTGACGGGCGGCAACACCAGCCGCGCCACGGTCGACCAGGCGCAGGCGACCCGCGACACGGCAGCCGCAACCGTCGACCGCGCGCGGGCCATCATCGCCCAGAAGACGCTGGTGGCGCCGTTCCCGGGCCGCCTCGGCATCCGCAAGGTCGACGTCGGCCAGTACGTGTCTCCCGGCACCCCGCTCGTGAGCCTGACCCAGCTCGATCCGATCTACGTCGACTTCACCGTACCCGAGCAGACCCTGGCGTCGATCCGGGTGGGCCAGAAGGCCGACATCGGGGTCGACGGCTTCGCGGACCGGTTCGCCGGCGCCGTCACCTCGGTCGACAGCCGCGTCAGCCAGGATTCGCGCAGCGTGGTGGTCCGCGCCCAGGTGGCCAATCCCGACAAGAAGCTGCTGCCCGGCATGTTCGCCAACGTGGCGGTGCTGTCGGGCGACCCGCGCGACGTCGTGACCGTGCCGCGTACGGCCGTCACCTTCTCGCTCTACGGCGACAGCGTGCTGGTCGTGAAGCCCGCGCCGGCGCCCGCGGGTTCCGCACCGGTCGGCGCTGCCCAGGCCGCCGAGGCGCCGTCGGCTTCGCTCGACCTCAATGCCGACCTCGTGGTCGAGCAGCGCTTCGTGCGCATGGGCGACGTGCGCGGCGACCGCGTGTCGATCCTGGACGGGCTCAAGGCGGGCGACACGGTGGTGAGCGAGGGACAGGTCAAGCTGATGCCCGGCGCCCACGTCACGGTCGCGTCCGGGGGCGGCATGCCGGCCCGCCCCGTTCTCCCGCGGCAGTAGGCCCGACAATGGCGTTCACCGACATCTTCATCCGCAGGCCGGTTCTCGCCAGCGTGGTCAGCCTGCTGATCGTGCTGGTCGGCTACGTGGCGTTCAACAAGCTGCAGATCCGGCAGTACCCAGAACTGTCCTCCACCACCATCACCATCACGACCAGCTACCCGGGCGCCAACGCCGACCTGATCAAGGGCTTCATCACCACGCCCATCGAGCAGGCCGTGGCCAGCACCGAGGGCATCGACACGCTGGTGTCGAGCTCGCAGCAGAACACCTCGACCATCACGCTCAACATGCTGCTCAACGCCAACCCCGACCGGGCCGTGGCGGACGTGCTGTCCAAGGTCAACCAGGTCAAGAGCGTGCTGCCGCGCGACGCCAACGACCCCGTGGTGGTGAAGCAGACGGGCCAGGGCTACGCGCTCATGTACCTGTCGTTCAGCTCGGACGACCTGAACTCGGCCCAGATCACCGACTACCTGTCGCGCGTGGTGCAGCCCAAGCTGCAGACCATCGACGGCGTCGCCAACGCGCAGCTCCTGGGCGGCCAGACTTTCGCGATGCGCATCTGGCTCGACCCGAACCGCATGGCGGCCCGGGGCGTCACCCCCAACGACGTGCGCCTCGCGCTCGCGGCCAACAACTTCATCTCGGCGGCCGGCCAGATCAAGGGCGACTACACCCAGACCAGCATCAACGCCGAAACCTCGCTCGACAGCGCCAAGGCCTTCTCGCAGCTCGTGGTGACCACCCGCGGCGACAGCCTCACGCGGCTGGGCGATATTTCTACGATCGAGCTCGGGCCCCAGTCGGCCGAATCGTCCGCCGTGTTCGACGGGCTGAAGGCCGTGTTCGTCGGCATCTACACGACCCCCACCGCCAACCCGCTGTCGGTGATCGAGAGCGTGCGGGCGGCCTTCCCGGGCGTCGTGGCCGAACTGCCGCCCGGCATGAAGGCCGCCATCGCGTACGACGCGACCGAGTTCATCCGCGCCTCGATCTTCGAGGTCGAGAAGACGCTGGCCGAGGCCGCCGTGATCGTGGTGGCGGTGATCTTCCTGTTCCTGGGCAACCTGCGCTCGACGCTGATCCCCATCGTGACGATCCCGCTGTCGCTGGTCGGCGTGATGATCTTCCTGCTGGCGCTCGGCTACTCGATCAACCTCTTGACCCTGCTGGCGCTGGTGCTGGCGATCGGCCTCGTGGTCGACGACGCCATCGTGGTGGTGGAGAACATCTACCGGCACATCGAGGAGGGCCTGACCCCGCGCGAGGCGGCGCTCAAGGGCGCGCGCGAGATCGCCGGGCCCGTGGTGTCGATGACGATCACGCTCGCGGCCGTTTACGCGCCGATCGGTTTCGTGTCGGGCGTCACGGGCGCGCTGTTCCGCGAGTTCGCCTTCACGCTTGCCGGCTCGGTGGTGGTATCGGGCGTGATCGCGCTGACGCTCTCGCCCATGATGTGCTCGCGGCTGCTGTCCGCCCAGCAGGGGCAGAGCCGCTTCGTGCGCTTCCTCGACCGCATGTTCGACGGCCTGCGGCGTCGCTACGAGCGGCGCCTGCACCGGACGCTGAACTTCCGGGCCATCACGCTGCTGGTGCTGGCCGCGACCCTGGTGCTCACCGGCCTGCTCTACACGACCACGCCCAAGGAGCTCGCGCCCGAGGAGGACCAGGGCATCCTGTTCTCGGTCGCCAAGACCCCGCAATACGCCAACCTCGACTACCTCGAGAACGCCACGCAGGGGCTCTACGGCATCTTCAACGCCATCCCCGAGAAGGCGCACGTGTTCACCATCAACGGGTCGGGCGGCGTCAACCAGGCCTTCGTGGGCCTGCTGTTCAAGCCCTGGGACCAGCGCACCCGCGACCAGAAGACGATTTTGGGCGAGCTCGGCCCCAAGCTCGCGACCCTGCCGTCCGCCCAGGCGCTCGCCTTCTCGCCGCCCGCGCTGCCCGGCTCGACCGGCGGCCTGCCCATGCAGTTCGTGGTGCGCACCACGGGCGACTACAAGCAGCTGGCCGAGGTGGTGGCGCAGATGCAGGCGGCAGCCCAAGCGAGCGGGTTATTCATCTTCACCGACACGGACCTGAAGTTCGATACCCCGCAGGTCGAGTTCAAGATCAACGCCGACAAGGCCAACCGCATCGGTCTCAACATGTCGGATATCGGCGGCACGCTGGCGACGCTGCTGGGCGGCAATTACGTGAACCGCTTCAACCTCTACGGCCGCAGCTACGAGGTCATCCCGCAGGTGCCGCGCGAGTTCCGCGACACGCCCGACTGGCTGCTGCGCTACCAGGTGCGGTCGCTTAACGGCGACCTCGTGCCCCTGTCGATCATCGGCTCGGTGTCGCAATCGGTACAGCCCAACGCGCTGACGAGCTTCCAGCAGCTCAATTCGGCGACGCTGTCGGGCGTGCCCTTCCCGGGCCGCACGCTCGGCGAGGGTATCGACTTCCTGAAGGCCAAGGCCAAGGAGGTGTTCCCGGCCGGCTACACCTACGACTTCGGCGGCGACGCGCGGCAGTACGTGCAGGAAGGCAACGCGCTGCTGGTCACCTTCGTGTTCGCGCTGATCATCATCTACCTCGTGCTGGCGGCGCAGTTCGAGTCGTTCCGCGACCCCCTGATCATCCTGATCGCGCTGCCGACCTCCATGTTCGGGGCCCTGCTGCCCCTCAACCTCGGCGGCATCGTGGGCGCGACCTCGATCAACATCTACACGCAGATCGGCCTCGTGACGCTGATCGGCCTCATCTCCAAGCACGGCATCCTGATGGTGGAATTCGCCAACCGCTTGCAGGAGGAGGAGGGCATGGGCCGCCGCGAGGCGATCGAGCACGCGGCCGGGGTGCGGCTGCGGCCCATCCTGATGACCACGGCCGCCATGGTGGTGTCGATGGTGCCGCTCATCATCGCGGCGGGCGCGGGCGCCAAGAGCCGCTTCTCGATCGGCCTCGTGATCGCGGCCGGCATGAGCATCGGCACGCTCTTCACCCTGTTCGTGACGCCCGCCGTCTACACCTTCGTGGC
>CAXTEP010000008.1:0-15487 GCA_964243125.1 uncultured Lichenihabitans sp.
CTCAAGGTGCCGCAGATCGGCCGCGTGGTCATCCAGGACGGCGTGGAGATCGGCGCCAACACCACCGTCGACCGCGGCTCCAACCGCGACACGATCATCGGCGAGGGCACCAAGATCGACAACCTCGTGCAGATCGCCCACAACGTCGTGATCGGGCGCCATTGCGTGATCGTGTCCCAGGGCGGCATCTCGGGCTCGACCACGCTGGAGGATTTCGTGGCGACCGGCGGGCAGGCGGGCCTGACCGGCCACCTCCGGATCGGCGCGGGCGCCCAGATCGGCGCCCAGGCGGGCGTCATGGCGGACGTGCCGGCCGGCGCCCGCGTGGCCGGCGCCCCGGCCCAGCCCGTCCGCGACCTGTTCCGGCAGGTGGCGGTCCTGCGTCGGCTCGCCCAGGCGGGCGACAAGGATCCCGGGGCCGGCAAGCCGGGCTGACCGGCCGATATACCGGCCCGGCCGGCCGGAACGCCGGCTTGACCGGGCGGTCCGCGCACCCGATCAGGTAAGGTAGGCCGGAGCGGCGCGAATCCGGAGCTTGGCGGACCCCTGAATGGACGACACGACGCACTCGCTCGACACGCTCGACATCCTGGGGCTGCTCGAAGCCCTGCCGCACCGCTACCCGATGCTGCTGGTCGACAAGGTGATCGACATCCGCGGCGACGAGAGCTGCATCGGCATCAAGAATGTCACCTTCAACGAGCCGCATTTCCAGGGTCACTTCCCCGGCCGGCCCGTGATGCCGGGCATCCTGCTGATCGAGGGCATGGCCCAGACCGCGGGTGCCATCTGCGTGAAGGCGCAGGGGTTGGCCAAGCCCAAGGTCGTCTACTTCATGACCATCGACAAGGCGAAGTTCCGCCGGCCCGTGGTGCCGGGCGACGTCGTGGAATACCACCTCACCAAGACGGCCCGCCGCCGCAACATGTGGTGGTACAAGGGCGAGGCGAAGGTAGCCGGCACCGTGGTGTGCGAGGCTCACGTCAGCGCCATGCTGGTGATGGAATGATCGCGGGCGGCACGGACCGCGAGGGAGCGGAGGACCGCGAGACCGTGGTCCACCCCATGGCCGCAGTGGCGCCCGGCGCCCGGCTCGGCCGCGGCGTGACGGTCGGGCCCTTCTGCACTGTGGGGCCCGAGGTGGAACTCGGCGACGGCGTCACGCTCCTGTCCCACGTGGTCGTGGCGGGACGCACGCGCGTCGGCGCCCGCACCCGCCTGTTTCCCTTCGCGTCGATCGGCCACGAGCCGCAGGACCTCAAATACCGGGGCGAGCCCTCCACCCTGGAGATCGGCGCCGACTGCCTGATCCGCGAGGGCGTGACCATGAACCCCGGCACGGAAGCGGGCGGCGCCCTCACCAGCGTCGGCCATCGCAGCACGTTCCTGGCCAACGCCCACGTGGCGCACGACTGCCGGGTCGGCAGCGGGGTGGTGTTCTCCAACAATGTCATGCTGGCCGGCCATTGCCGGGTGGGCGACTACGCCATCCTGGGCGGCGGGGCCGCGGTGCACCAGTTCGTGCGCATCGGCGCCCACGCCTTCGTGGGCGGGCTCGCGGGCGTCGAGAACGACGTGATCCCCTACGGCATGGCGCTCGGCAACCGCGCCTACCTGGCCGGGCTCAACCTGGTCGGGCTCAAGCGGCGCGGCTTCTCGCGCGAGCAGATCCACGACCTGCGCCGCGCCTACCGGCTCCTGTTCGCGGCCGAGGGCACGCTGAAGGAGCGCGTCGAGGATGTCGCGGCCGAGTTCTCGACCCACGCCGAGGTGACCGAGATCCTGGACTTCATCCGCACCGGAACCGACCGGGCCGTTTGCGTGCCGCGCGACGTCAAGGACGCGGCCGGTTGAGGGCCGGCGACGCGGTCGCGGGCTTGCCGCACGCGCCGCTGTGCCTTTTCCTGGTGGCGGGCGAGCATTCCGGCGACCAGCTCGGTTACAAGCTCATGCGGGCGCTGAGGGCCGCCGCCGCGCCGCGCCCGATCCGCTTCGAGGGCGTGGGCGGCGAGCGGATGGAGGCCGAGGGCCTCGCGTCGCTGTTCCCCCTGGCCGACATCGCCGTGATGGGCATCCTGCCGGTGCTGCGGCGCCTGCCGCTGCTGCTCCGCCGCATCCGGACCACCGCCGCCGCCGCCGTGGCGTCGCGCGCGGACGCCCTGGTGATCATCGACAGCCCGGATTTTACCCACAGGGTCGCCCGGCGCGTCCGGGCACGGCGGCCCGACCTGCCCGTGGTCGACTACGTCAGCCCGAGCGTTTGGGCGTGGCGCACCGGCCGGGCCCGCGCCATGCGGGCCTACGTGGACGAGGTGCTGGCCCTGCTGCCCTTCGAGCCCGACGCGCACCGGCGGCTCGGCGGGCCGCGCTGCACCTACGTGGGCCACCCTCTGATCGAGCGGCTGGACGAGCTGCGCCCGTCCCCCGCCGAGGGGGCCCGGCGGGTCGCCGGCCCCCCGCTGGTGCTCGTGCTGCCGGGCTCGCGCCGGTCCGAGATCGGCCGGCTGATGGCGGATTTCGGCGCGGCCCTGGGGCTGCTGGAGCAGCGGGTCGGTGCCTTCGACCTCGTGCTGCCCGCCGTGGCGCACCTGGCCGCGGAGATCGAGGTGCGGAGCCGCAGCTGGCCGGTGCGGCCGCGCATCGTGGCCGGCGAGGCCGCCAAGCTGGACGCGTTCCGCAACGCGCGTGCGGCGCTCGCGGCCTCGGGCACCGTCACGCTCGAACTGGCGCTCGCGGGCGTGCCGACCGTGGTGGCATACAGGGTCACGGCCCTGGAAATGCAGCTCCGCTTCCTGGTCAAGGTCCCCACCATCGTGCTGCCCAACCTCGTCACGGGCGACCGCAGCGTGCCCGAGTTCATCGGCGACGACTGCACGCCCGACCGCCTCGCCGCGGCCCTCGCGCCTCTGGTCGGAGACGGCCCGGAACGGCGGGCGCAGCTGGACGCCATGGCGCGGCTCGACCGGCTCATGCGGCTCGACGCGGGCTCGCCCAGCGAGCGGGCCGCCGCGATCGTCCTGGCCCACGCGGCGAGGGCCGGCGACCGGGCGGCGCAAATTTCGCGTTACGGTTAACACAGCCTCAATCTCCGTCCTGTCTACTGCCCCATCACGAGGGAGCGGGCCGCGCGTCTGGCCGGGCCCGCGGGTGATGCGCCGAACGGCTTCAGGCCGTGCCGGGTCGGTCGGGGTGGTTCATGCGATTCGACAGCCGAGAGGATTTCGGGGCCGCCGAGCCGGCGGACCGCAGCGAGATCGACCTGCCCGCCATGGGCCGCGCGCTCGCGCGCCGCAAGGCCTGGGTCCTGGGCCCGGCGGCGCTGTGCCTCCTCGTCTCGACCATCGGGGTCAGCGTGGTCCGGCCGCGCTACGCCGCCGAGGCCAAGATCCTGATCGAGAACCAGGAAAGCTACTTTACGCGTCCCGACCGCGGCGACCGGCAGCCCGATGCCCTGCCCGACGACGAGGCGGTGCAGAGCCAAGTGCAGCTCGTGACCTCGCGCGACATCGCCCGCGACGCCATCAAGGCCCTGAACCTGCAGGGCAGGCCGGAGTTCGATCCGCTGGCCCGCGGCCTCGGCACGGTGACGCGCCTGCTCGTCCTGCTCGGCCTCGAACGCGACCCCCTGCGCGTGCCCCCCGAGGACCGGCTGCTGAGCACCTACTACGACGACCTGACGGTGTTTCCCGTGGTGAAGTCGCGCGTGCTCAGCGTGCAGTTCACCGCCCAGGACCCGGACCTCGCGGCCCGGGCCGCCAACACGATCTCGGACCTCTACATCGCGCTGCAGTCGGGCGCCAAGCGCGACAACGCGCACGCGGCCGCCACCTCGCTCGCGGCCCTGATCGCCGACCTGAAGGTGCGGGCCGCCGCGGCCCAGACCGCGGCCCAGGAATATCGGGCCGCCAACGGCCTGCTGGTCGGCACCAACAACACCACCATCACGGCCCAGCAGCTCACCGACATCAGCACGCAGCTTGCCCAGGCCCGCACCGCCGAGGCCGACGCCCAGGCCAAGGCCGGGCTCCTCAAGGACATGATCAAGGCCAACCGCATCGGCGAGGTGCCGGACGTCGCCAACAACGACCTGATCCGTCGCATCGGCGACCAGCGCATCACCCTGCAGGCCCAGCTGGCCCAGCTCGGGCGGACGCTGCTGCCGGGCCACCCGCGCATGCAGGAACTGAGCGCCCAGCTCGACGATCTCAACCGGCAGATGCGCGCCGCGGCCGACCGCACCGTGCGGACGCTCGAGAACGAGGCGCAGATCGCGGCCGGCCGGGTCGACAACCTGCAGGCCGCGCTCGACGCCCAGAAGCGGACCGCCACCACGGCCGGGGCCGACGAAGTCACGCTCGGCAACCTCGAACTGCAGGCCCGCCTGCTCAAGGAACAGCTCGAGTTCAACACCCAGCGATACCAGGACGCGGTGGCGCGCGAGAGCGCGGTGTCGACCCCGGCCGACGCGCGCGTGATCTCGCGGGCCATCGCGCCGGCGATCCCGGCTTTCCCCAAGAAGGGCCCGACAGTGGCGATCTTCACGCTGGCCGGCCTGCTGCTGTCGATCGGGGTGGTGATCAGCCGCGAGCTCCTGTCCGGGCGTCCGGCCGATCGGGCCGTCCCGCCGCGGGCCATGCCGGTGCAGCTGGCCGGCGATCCGGTCCGCGCCGGCGAGGACCACGAGGTCGCGGGCCCTTCCTCGATCGCCGAACCGCCTTCTGCCTTCCCGCGGCCGAACGGTGCCGCCCACGACCTGTCCTGGGCCGCCGACGCGGTGGAAACGCGCCGCAAGGGCGCGGGCGCGGTTTGCACGCTCGTGACCGGGGCGGGGATCGAGCTCGCGGTGGCCCCCGTGGCGCTGCGGTTCGGCCGCATCCTGGCGCGGCAGAACCGCGTCATCCTGCTCGACTGCGGGGCCGAGCCGGCCGGCCTCGACGCGGCCCTGGCCCTGTCGCAGGAGGAGTCGTCCGACGCGCAGGACATCAAGGGCCTGCGGGACCTGCTGGCGGGCGAGTCGAGCTTCACCGAGGTGATCCACCGCGACGAGGCCTCGCGGCTGCACATCGTGCCGCTCGGCAGCAGCCTCGTGGACGCGGAAAACGAGGGCAACCTCGCGGTGGTGGTGCGGGCGCTGGCCGAAACCTACGACCACGTGGTGATCGCGACCCCCGTGCCGACCCGGTCCAGCATGGCGCGGCAGGCCGCAGCCCACGCCGATCTCGCGATCCTGCTGGTGGACGACCTGTCGGGCGAGGACGCGGGCGCCTGCCGCGCCGCGCTGGAAACGGCGGGGGTTGGCGAAATCGTCGATCTGGACGTGACCGACGCCAACGTCGGGGCGGACGCCGGCCAAGCCAGGAGCGCCGCGTGAGCCGCGTCGGCGGCCGGAGCCGCGTTGGCGGCCGGAGCTTGCGTCAGGACCTGGGGCGTCGCGACAGCCGCCGCAGGCGCCGGGCCAGCGACCACGCCCAGGGCGTGCGCTTGATCGCGCCCTTGAGGCGCAGGCGCGCGGCTTCCTGCGTGAGAAACAGCCGCCCCGCCACCGTGACAGGCGCGAAGGTGTCGAACAGGGGATCGGCGACGGGGCAGTAGGTTTGCTTGTAGCGGGCCTCGCCGATCCCGAGGTCGAACCCCGTGAACCCGTCCAGGCATTTCATCCGGATCACCGTGGCCAGCAGAAGCTCTCCGGGGCTGCTTCGGGCGAAATCGGGCTCGCGGTCGTGCGAAAGCATCAACCCGGAAAAGTGCCGTCCCCGCGCCAAGCCCGCGAAGGTCGCCACGATCCGGTCGCCGCAGGCGAGCGCGTGCAGTTCGAGCGCGGCGCCCCCCGTCGCGTCGGGCCGGGCGATCGCCTCCAGGAAGGCCCGGAGCGCGGGATCGTCCAGGTTCTGCTCGATCCCCATGGCGGCGAGCTTGGGGGCCTTCTGGGCGTGGTGCGCGTCCAGGATGGCCGAAGCCTCGGAAGCCGAGCGGGCGACCCTGTGGGTCACGGGACCCAGGCGCTCCAGGCGCGACCGCTTCTGGCGCAGCGCCTTCCGGGCATGGGCCGAGTGGCATTGCGCCATGAAGGCGTCGGGGTCGGCGAGCAGCGCGGTCCGATGGCTGGAACTCGGGCTCGGCTGGTGGCGCTTGAGCGCGAAGGGGTTGGCGATGCCGTTCCAGGCGTGGGGCTGGTTGAGGAGGGCGTAAAGGTCGACGCCGCCCGGCACCGCGCGGGCGGCCGCGCCGAGAAGCGCGTCGAGGTCGGCGGCCGCCCAGGCAAGCCCGGGCCTGAACAGGCCGAGCGCGTAGTTGACGTGTTTGCCGCCGAGGAACCCGGCCACCCGCAGGGGCCCCGCGCCGCGGATGCCGAGCGGCAGAAACGCCACGGCAGTTCCCCGCCCGTCGTAGGCGGTCACCAGCATGGGGGTGACGGCCCCGGCCCGTGCCTCCGTCTCGATCCAGGGAACCAGGACCGAGGGGGACTGGTACGCCGAGGCGACCGCCACCGCGTCCAGCGCCCGCCAGTCCGCCAGCGCGGCCCGCGGGTCCGTCGTCACGGTCACGCGGTCGAAGGCCGGGGAAGGGCGCCGGGCCGCGTGGGCGGCGCGGCGGCGCGGGCGGTTCTCGATCGCCAGCCCGGCCCGTTCCTGTACGTCGGCTGCCATTCCGCCCTCGCCCGCGGCCCGGATGGTGCGCGTGCATCGAGGCTTAGCAATCAAACCTCAACGCGGTCTTGCTCCAATGGCGGCAGCTGGGAGGACACGGGCATGGGCGTGCGGCACCACATCATCGGGGCGGGGTTCGACGTGATCGGCGCCACGCGCCTGCACAGGCTGGCCGTGCCGTTCACGCGCGGGCTCGGCGCCATCCTGATGTTCCACCACGTCCGGCCAGCCCCAGCCCACCCAAAGCCTTTCGACCCGAACGGGCTGCTGTCGGTCACGCCTGCCTTCCTGGACGCGGTGCTGGGGCACCTGCGCGGCTCCGGCTACGACATCGTGAGCCTCGACGATGCGATCGCGCGGCTGGGCGAGCCCGACGGGTCGCGCCGCCCCTGGGTGGCGCTGACCTTCGACGACGGCTACCGCGACAACCGCGACGTCGCGCTGCCCATCCTGGAACGGCACGGGGCGCCCGCGACCTTCTTCGTCACCACGGGCTTCGCGGACCGCAGCGCGCGCCTGTGGTGGTTGGAGCTCGAAGAGGCGGTACGGGCCGCGACCCAGGTCGCGGTGACGATCGGGGACGAGCGGATCGACCTTCCCGCGATCACGGCCGCGGAGAAGCGCGCGGCCTTCGAGGCCGTCTACTGGCCGCTCCGGCAGGGCCCCGAGGAGCGGCTGCTCGACGCGGTCGCGGCACTGTGCGCCGCCCACGGGATCGACGGCCGCGCCCTGGTGGCGCTCGAATGCATGGACTGGCCCGAGATCGAGGCCGTGGCCCGCCACCCGCTGATCACGATCGGGGCCCACACGGCCAGCCATCCGATGCTGGGCAAGCACGACGATGCCCGGGCGCGTGCGGAGATCGCCGAACCCAAGGCCGTGCTGGAAGCCCGCCTCGGCGTCCCGATCCGCCATCTCGCCTATCCGGTCGGCGACCGGGCTGCGGCGGGCGGGCGCGAGTTCGACCTCGCCCGGCAAGCCGGCTACGCGAGCGCCGTCACGACGCGGCCCGGCCTGGTGTTCCGGGGCCACGCGGCCCACCCGACCGCCTTGCCCCGGGTGTCGGTCAACGGCCTTTACCAGTCGCTCGGCAACCTCGACGTGCTGCTGTCGGGCCTCGCCTTCGTGCTCTGGAACCGCGGCCGGCGCGTCGACGCCGCGTGACCGGTTCGGAAGCTAGAAGGGCGCGACCTCGTCCGGGTCGGGGCGCTCCATCCAGGCCAGCAGGGGCATGAGGGGTAGGATCCAGGCCATGCCGACGATGGCGTAGAAGATGGCCTGCGCCCACCCCGGCAGCCGGTGCACGGGGTCGGACTGGGCCGCCAGCATGGCGAGCGTGGCGTAGACCGCCACGAATGCCAGCATGACCGCGGCTCCCAGGAATTTTCGAGCGCGTCGGCGCATGGTGATCCTCGGTCGCACGGGCAGGATCGTCGCGGCCTGCCTCATGTAACATCGTGCTGAACCGCGCCGCCCGCGATGCGACAAGGCTGCCGTGGCCGGCGCGTCCCGGACGGCTTAGATATAGTGGCAAGGCACCGTCAAGGCAGGTTCAGTTTCCCATGTCGACCCAATCCGGATTTGCGGCCGTCTCGGTTTCCCAAGCTCCGGTCGACCGCTCGCGGAAGCGCGACCCGCGCGGTGCCGTGCGGGCGTGGCTGTGGATCGTGGCTTTCACGATCCTGCTCATGGTGGTGGTCGGCGGTGCGACGCGCCTGACCGAATCCGGCCTGTCGATCACCGAATGGAAGCCGATCAGCGGCGTGGTGCCGCCGCTCACGCCCGAAGCTTGGCAGGCCGAGTTCGACAAGTACCGGGCCATCCCGCAATACGCGCAGGTCTTCCCCGACATGACGGTCGAGGGCTTCAAGTCGATCTTCTACTGGGAATGGAGCCATCGGCTGCTGGGCCGGGTGATCGGCCTCGTGGTGGCGGTGCCGCTCGCCTGGTTCTGGGTGACCGGGGCGCTGTCGCGCGGCCTCAAGGTCAGGCTCGCGGGCCTGCTGGGGCTCGGCGGCCTGCAGGGGCTGATCGGCTGGTGGATGGTGAGTTCCGGCCTGGCCGACCGGACCGAGGTGTCGCAATACCGGCTGGCGCTTCATCTCACGGTGGCGTCCGCCACGCTGGCGCTCGCGGTCTGGTTCGCCGAGGGCCTCGATCCCGTCCGGCCGGTGCGCCTGGGGGTTGCCGCGACCCGCATCCGGATCTCGGCGACCTTGCTGGTGGGCGGCGTCTTCCTTCAGCTCGGCCTGGGCGCCCTGGTGGCGGGGCTGCGGGCCGGCCGCATCTACAACACCTGGCCGCTGATGGGGGGGCACCTCGTGCCGCCCGCGGACGAGCTGCTGTTCGTCGCGCCCGCGTGGCGCAACCTGTTCGAGAACGCCACGACGGCGCAGTTCGACCATCGGCTGGTCGCCTACGGCCTGCTGGCTGCCGCGGTCGCGCACGCGGCCGATTGCTGGTTTGTGGCGCCGAGGACCCGCGTGGCGCGGACCGCAACCCTCCTGGCGCTCGCGGTCGCGTGCCAGGCGACGGTCGGCATCGCGACGTTGGTCTGGGCTGTGCCGCTCGGGGCCGCGCTGGTCCACCAGGCCTTCGCCATGGTGGTGCTGGCCTTGGCGGTCACGCACCGGTCCGGCCTGCGGACCGAGGCTCCGCGCGGCAGGGACGGTCAGGCCGCAAAACCCGCAAGCGCCTGATCGAGGTCGGCCGCGAGGTCGTCCGGGTCTTCCAGCCCGACGGAAAGGACAAGCCCGGCCGGCGTGAGCCTGGGCACCTCGACCAGGGCCGAGTGGATGCCGCCCGGCTGTCCGGGCGCAAACAGCTGCAATCCTCCCGCGACCGCCGGCCGGTCGATCCCGGCCCGGAGGGTCAGGTGGAGGATCGGGCCGCCTTGGCGGACCGCTGCCACCGCCGGAGCGGTTTCGAGGCGCCGGGCCAACGCCGCCGCATGGGCGGCCTGCCGCTCGACCCGCAGTGCCAGCGTGCCTAACCCGGCGAGCGCCGCCGCGACTTCCCGGTCGTCCGGCACGCCGGCGAGGTGGCGCATTGCCGTCATGCGCAGCGACGCCGCGAAGGCGAAGTTGCCGAACCGCTCGCCGACCGAACGCCCATCGAGTTCCGGATGCGGGCGGGCCATGCGGCTGGCCGTCATCCAGTCGTAGGTCCCTCCATCCACCACGAGCCCGCCGGGCAGGCCGTCGTGGCCCGCCAGCCCCGCGAAACCGGCGTGCAGCACCACGTGCGCGCCGTGGCGCAACGGGCGGACCAGCGCCGGCGTGGCGAGCGTGTTGTCGACCACGAAGGGCAGGGCGGCGCCCTCGGCCACGGCGGCCAGCGCGGCGAGGTCCGCGATGTCGCCCATAGGCGACAACGACTCGACCAGCAGGGCCCGCGTGGCGGGCGAGATCGCGGCCGCGAAATCGTCGGGCCGTGCGGGATCGCAGGCGCGCAGACGCCAGCCGAACTCGGCGCAGGCCGCCGCCATCGCGCGGTCCGCCAGCACGGTCGCGGACACCAGGATCTCGTCGTCGCGGTCCAGCAACGCGTGCAGGAGCGACAACTGCGCGGCACGCCCCGAAGAAAACGCAACCGCCGCGGTGCCGCCTTCCAGGAGCGCGACCCGCTCCTCGAGCAGCGCGAGGTCCGATACGGTCGGTCCCGCGGCGTCGCCGGAAGCTTCCGAGCCGCCGTGCAACGCCAGCGTCGCGAAGCCGGGTCCGTTTGTATTGAGAGCCGTCACGGGTCGTGCCGCGTCCCGCGACCCGCCTCGTCCGATGTCCACCTCATCGATGTATCCGCATCCTCATCCTGTTCGGAGCACGGCCGGTCGCCAGGACCCTCCCTGGACGCATCGGGGAAGGGCAGGTGGAGCCACGCATGAACCTTTATCACTCCCTCATCAATCGCGGGATCTCGATCTTCGGGCAGCGGTTCATGACGACCGCGAGGCCATGCGCGGCGGCGCGGGCCGCGGCACCCTCGGCCCGCACGCCGAGCTGCATCCAGAACGCGGCAGGCCGCGGCCGCAGGGCCAAGGCCTCGTCGAGCACGGCGTCCACGGCCTCCGTGCGGCGGAACACGTCCACCATGTCGATCGGCTCGGGTACATCGGCAAGGTGCGCGTGCACCGGGGCACCCGCGATCTGCCCGACCCGCAGGGCAGGGTTCACGGCGTAGACCCGGTACCCGGCCCCGACCAGGAAGCGGAGCACGCCGTGGGACGGGCGGGCGGGATCGTCCGAGGCGCCCACCACCGCGATCGTCCGCACGCGCCGGAGCAGGTCGCGAAGGCCGTCGTCGGTCTCGATCGTGTTCGGCATGGAACTCCTTCAAGGTACTCTAATACCGTATCGGGCAACACGCTGCTACAGCTACGTTTTCTTTGTTCGGGCAGAGCAGCACGTTGACCTCGGCGTTGCTCCCCTGTATTTGGCAGGGTCATCGGCGAACGGCGCGGATTGGTTCCGCCCGTCCCCGTTCCCGCGAACGGATTGATTATGTTCGGTAAGACCTTCTCGGCCAAGACGGCTGAAATCGAAAAGAAATGGGTGGTGATCGACGCCAAGGGCCTCGTGGTGGGCCGGCTGGCGTCCGTGATCGCCCTGCGGCTGCGCGGCAAGCACAAGCCGGCCTTCACGCCCCACATGGACGACGGCGATAATGTCGTGGTGATCAACGCCGAGCAGGTGGTGTTCACCGGGCGCAAGAAGGAGCAGAAGGTCTACTTCCACCACACCGGCTTTCCGGGCGGCATCAAGGAACGCAGCGCCAAGTTCATTCTCGACGGGCGCTTTCCCGAGCGCGTGGTCGAGAAGGCCGTGGAGCGGATGCTGCCGCGCGGGCCGCTCGGCCGCAAGCAACTCGGCAATCTCCGGGTCTACAAGGGTGGCACCCATCCGCACGAGGCCCAGCAGCCGGTGGCGCTCGACGTCGCCGCCATGAACAGCAAGAACGTGAAGGTCGCCTGAGCCCATGGCCGAAACCCTTTCTTCCCTCCAGGACCTCGCCTCCTCGTCGGTGAGCACGGCGCCCGAGGCGCCCGTCCACGTCCAGAAGCTCGACAAATACGGCCGCGCCTACGCGACCGGCAAGCGCAAGGACGCGGTCGCGCGCGTCTGGCTTAAGCCGGGCTCGGGCAAGGTCACGGTCAACAGCCGGTCGATCGAGATCTATTTCGCGCGACCCGTGCTGCGCATGATCGTCAACCAGCCCCTGCAGGTCGTCAACCGCACCACGCAGTACGACATGGTCATCACGGTCGCGGGCGGCGGGCTGTCGGGCCAGGCCGGCGCGGTCCGGCACGGCCTGTCCAAGGCGCTGACCTATTTCGAGCCGGATCTCCGCCCCGCCCTGAAGCGCGGCGGCTTCCTGACCCGCGACTCCCGCGTGGTGGAGCGCAAGAAGTACGGGCGCAAGAAGGCCCGCCGGAGCTTCCAGTTCTCCAAGCGCTGACCGGTTCGCACCGGGGCGCGGACCACGGAGGCTCCCCGGTTCGGGGAGCCTTTTTCTTTGGACAGTTGCGTGCCTCGCAAACCGGCCTTGAGCTGATGGTCCTCCCACTGTGTCGGGAGGGCTGCTTGCGCACGGATAAGGTCAAGGCCGCTTCGCTTGATCTTCGGGAAGCTGCGGTGAGCGCGAGGTGAATGTCGACTTGTCGTTCACCACACACGGCATTGTTGTACCGCCCTGGTTCAGCCCGCAGTGTCATACAGGCTGGCGCGACGATCTCGGAAATACTGCCTCACGCATTCCGCGGCCGCCCGGCGCCCGCCGCTCAAGATAGGCCTCGACGATCAACGGGTCGCGCTGCGCGGCTCGGCAAAGGCGGACGACGGTGGACGGAACCGGTCCGCCCGCCTTGAACGTCTTCCATGTGCTAAGCCCCACCCCGAGCACGTCGGCGGCCTGCTGGTTCGACAGACTCAATGCGGCCTGCCAGCGCTGGATCTCGTTCGCCTGGAACGGCCGCTGCGCCTCGGCCAGCAGTTCGAGGTGCACGGCGTCGATGGCGAGGTCACCTCCGTCCTCGTCCTCGTCCCAGGTGACGCTCGACCCGTATTCGCCGACCCGGGCGCGGGCGAAAACGCCGGGATCGTTCAGGGCAGCGAAAACTTCGCCGCCGCGTTCCATCCACCCGGCAATGTTAATGGGGATCGGCTCGTCCGCGCCTTGCCAAGTCACTCTCAGGGTCGCGCGGCCAGCGGCCGTGACGGCCTTGATGCGGGGCATATCGTTCACGGGATCGCTCCGGGTCACAGGATGAGGTCGGGGTTGCAGCGGTTCCATTCGGCCTTCAAAGCGTCCATGTTGATGGAAACCCAGGCTAGGACCTCGCGGCGGATTACAGCAGGCATCGTGCCGCGAAGAATCGCCAGGGTTTCGATCTCGACCAGAGCTTCAAAGTCAGGCGCAATCACGTGGAAATGAGCAGGGCGGTGATCGCGGCCGAAGACCTTGATCTTGACCTTTCCCATCGCGTGAAGCTTGGCCATCTCCCCGCCCGTCATAGATAAAACATAGGCCAGGTTTCAGCCTGTGTCGATGTGGGCGGCCGAGTCTCGCTCTGTGTTGTTTGTCTTCCCTTATACGCTTGCGTCGGCGCAAAGCCGCTGAAACCGCCAGGGTTCGTCCCGTGGTGCTTGCTGATCGTGCAATGTATATCGTTGCCCTTTTTCAGGGAGGCCACCATGGCGACGGTGTTCATCGACGGCGAGGCCGGCACCACGGGCCTTGGTATCCGCGACCGGCTGGCCGGCCATCCCGGCATCGTCCTGCGCAGCATCGACCCCGCGCGCCGCAAGGATCCGGGCGCCAAGCGCGACCTCCTGGCCGACGTGGACCTGGTGGTGCTGTGCCTGCCCGACGAGGCGTCGCGCGAAACCGTGCGGCTCGCCGACGGCCTCGGGGAGCGCGGTCCCAAGATCCTCGACGCTTCCACGGCCCATCGCGTGGCACCGGGCTGGACCTACGGGTTCCCCGAACTCGCGGCCGGGCAGGCCGAGGCGATTCGGGGAGCCCGCCGGGTCGCCAATCCGGGCTGCTACGCCACCGGCGTCATCGCGCTGCTCCGCCCGCTGGTCGACGCGGGCCTGATCCCGCCCGGCCACCCGCTCGCGATCAACGCGGTGAGCGGCTACAGCGGCGGCGGCCGCGGCATGATCGAGAGCTACGAGGCCGGCACGGCGCCGCCCTTCGAGCTGTACGGGCTCGGGCTCGACCACAAGCACATTCCCGAGATCGAGGCCTACGCGCGGCTGAGCCGGCGGCCCCTGTTCGTACCGTCGGTGGGCGACTTCCGGCAGGGCATGCTGGTCAGCGTGCCGCTGCACCTGGACCTGCTGCCGGGTCGGCCGACCCCCGCGACGCTGCGGGCCGCCTTGGCGGCGCATTACGCGGGTAGCGCCGATGTGGCGGTGCTGGACGACGAGGCGGGCCGGCTCGAACCGCAGTCGCTCAACGACACGAATCGGATGGAACTGCGCGTGGTGGGCAACCCGGCCCGGCAACAGGCCGTGCTGGTCGCCAAGCTCGACAATCTGGGCAAGGGGGCGTCCGGGGCGGCGGTGCAGAACATCGACCTGATGACCGGGACGGCCTGACCTGCCGCCGGCCCTGCCCGTCGACGGCGCAGAACCCGGGCCGGGGCGCCGGTCGAACCCGCAACCGCCTCACGCGGCCGGCTTCGACCAGGGTACGACCGTCTGCTTCTGCTCGCCCAGGCCCTGGATGCCCAGTGCCATCGTGTCGCCCGCCTTCAGGAAGGTGGGCGGCTTCATGCCCAGGCCCACGCCGGGCGGTGTGCCGGTGGTGATCACGTCGCCGGGGTCCAGCGCCATGAAATGCGAGATGTAGGACACGAGTTGCACCACCGTGAAGATCATCGTGGCGGTGTTGCCGGTCTGGGCGCGGCGGCCATTGAGGTCGAGCCACATGTCGAGCGACTGCACGTCGGCGACCTCGTCGGGGGTGACCAGCCAGGGCCCGAGCGGCCCGAACGTGGGGGCGCTCTTGCCCTTCATCCACTGGCCGCCGCGCTCGGTCTGGTAGGCCCGCTCGGACACGTCGTTGCAGATCGTGAAGCCCGCCACGTGGGCCATCACGTCCGACTCGGTGACGTAGCTGGCGTGGCTGCCGATCACCACCGCGATCTCGACCTCCCAATCGAGCTTCTCCGACCCGCGCGGCAGCATGACGTCGTCGTGGGGCCCCACGATGCAGTTCGGGGCCTTGTTGAACAGGATCGGCTCCTTGGGGATCGCGGCGCCGGTTTCGGCCGCGTGGTCGGCGTAATTTAGGCCCACGGCGACGAAATTGCCGGGCCGGCCGACCGGCGGCCCGAGCCGCGGGGTGCCCTCCACCAGCGGCAGGCTGCCGGGATTGGCTGCGGCGATCCGGGCCAGCGAGGCGGGCGACAGCGCGTCGCCCGACAGGTCGGGCACCAAGCCCGACAGATCGCGGATCCGGCCCGGACCCTGGAACAGGCCGGGCTTTTCCCGGCCGGCCTCGCCGAAACGAACCAGCTTCATCCCACCCTCCCTGACATGGATCTCGAACGCGCCGGACTATGCGGCGCGGGAGCAGGCGTCGCAAGGCGCGCGTCAACCCGGGGTTTGGACATCGGCGGTAGCGTGCTTCGGCCCGCATGCCGGAAGCCACATCTTGAGCACCTGGTCGAAAACATACGTGCCCGATCGCCCCGGCCGGAGGCTGGACCCGCACGGCGCCGGCGTCGCGGTCGCGCTGGGGCTGCTGGCCGCCGTGCCGCTCATGCTGGGCCACGCCGCCGCGGTGTGGCGCGACGACATGGTGTTCGATCCCGACGACGCCATGCGGATCGT
>CAXTEP010000008.1:15587-36286 GCA_964243125.1 uncultured Lichenihabitans sp.
TGGATCGCGGCGCTGCTGGCCGTCGCGTCGCTGGAACTGACGGGCTCGTTCCTGCCCGGCCACGTCCACCACCACGGGGTCCAGCTCGCGCTGCTGGCCGCCATGACGGCCGGGCTGCTGGCCGGACTGGAACCGGGCCGCGCCGGCCCGGCCCTGCTGGCGGGGCTCGCGGCCGCGCTGTCGCTCGGGATCGGGCTTCAGAACCTGCCTTTCGTGGTCGCGGCCGGCGGGGTCGTGGCGGCGCTGTGGATCCTGCGGGGCCGGGAGCGCGCCGGAGCCTTGGCGGCGTTCGGCCTGGGGCTCGCGGGCGGCGCGCTGCTCGTGTTTCCGCTCGACCGGCCGGTGGCCGCCTACGCGGAAACGGTGTGCGACGCCTTCTCGGTCGTGCATCTCGTCGCGGCCCTGGGGGTCGGGGCGGGGTTCGCGGGGCTGGCGGTCGCGGACCGCCGGCTGTCGGGCCCGGTTGCACGAGCCGCTGCGGCCGGAGTCCTGGCCCTCGCGCTGGGCCTCGTCACGCTGCGGCTCTTTCCATCCTGCCTGGGCGACCCTTACGCGGCCGTCGACCCGCTGCTGCGGCGCGAATGGCTGAGCCGCGTGACCGAAGCCATGCCGCTCGCCGCCCTGGTCCGGGAAGCACCGTTCCGCTTCCTGCCGATCGCGCTGGCGCTCGCGGCCGGCTTCGCGGCGACACTGGCGGCGTGGCGCGGCCGCACGGGGCTGGTGGCCGACCGATGGGCGACCCTGGCGGGGCTGGCGGCCGTGGGCCTGCTCGGGACGTGCTGGGAACTGCGCGTGTCGTCTGCCACCCAGGCGCTGCTGATCCCGGGCACCGCCGCGACCGCGCTCGCGCTGGCGCGTCGCCGCGGGTCGGGCGCCGCCGCGATGCTGGCCTGCACCCTGCTGACCACGCAGATCGGCTGGACCGCCGTGACGGCTGCGGTCGACGTTAGCGGAGCCGCGGCGACGCCGGCTGCCACGGCCGGAACCGGCGACCAGGCCTGCTTCCGGCCCGCTAGCTACGCGATCCTCGCGGCGCTGCCGCCCGCGCTGGTGCTGTCCACGATCGACCCCGGCCCGACCATCCTGCTCGCGACCGCGCACGCGGTTCTGGCCGCGCCGTACCACCGAAACACTGATGGCAACGGCGTCGCGCTCCGCGCCTTCCTGGCTGCCGGGCCGGACGCGGAAGCGATCGTGCGGTCGTCCGGGGCCGCTTATCTCGCGGTGTGCCGGCAATCGACCGAACTGCTCGACTGGGCCGCCCGCGGCCCCGACAGCCTAGCGGGCCGCCTCATGGCCCACCGGCCGCCGCCCTGGCTGACACCGGTCGGCCCCGCCGATCAGCCGGTCGAGGTCTACGCGGTCGGCCCGTAACGATCCGTGGGCACCGGACAAAGGCATTGTCGCATCAAACGACGGAGGCCGGTCAGGCCTGGCGGAAGCGTTGGACTGGGATCATGACGACGTCCCCGGCTCGGTTCGAGCCCCTTGCAAGGCCGCTTTCGAGTCAAGCGTCAGCTTGAACCCGAGAGCTTTGAATACCCCGATGATCGTGCTCAAGGTCGGGTTGCCGGACGGGGCAAGAGCCTTGTAGAGCGTTTCGCGGCTGACGCCTGCTTGACCCGCCACGACGCTTGCGCCTCTCGCGCGCACCACGTCACCGAGGGCCGCCGCAACGACTTCGGAAGACCCGTCCTCGAATGCCGCCATCAGGTAGGCGAGCTCGTCCTCGGAGCTCTCAAAGTCTTCGATCGGGTCCCAGGCTGTCGTGTCGAGTGCCATCGTCATGCGTCCCTGGCCATGTGCTTGGCCCGTTCAATGTCTCGATCCTGGGTCCGTTTATCACCGCCGCAGAGCAGGATCACGACGACCTCGCCCTGCCTGGTGAAGTAAACTCTGTAGCCGGGGCCATAATCGATGCGAAGTTCGCTCACCCCGTCGCCGACAGCTCTCACGTCTCCTGGGTTGCCCAGGGAAAGACGCCGGACCCGGATGTTGATTCGAGCCACGGCATTGCGGTCACGCAGATTGCGTATCCATTGCCGAAACAAGGCGGTCTGGCGGATCTCCGGCACACGTGTAATTTAATACACATCCGTTGGCATGCCAACGGGTAGGCGAACGGGGCAGGGCGTGGAACAGACATGTTGTCCAGGTCGTGACTGCCGAACCCTGGTGAAGATGGCCGGGCGCCCGGAGCCGCGAAGCCCTGTCAGGATCGGACCCGGACGTAGGTGCCGGGCGCGTCGCCCAGATCCCCCGACGGCACACGCGCCGGCACGCGCTCGGACGCCTGGGCTTCCAGCCACGCGAACCAGTCGGTCCACCAGCTACCCCGCTGCTCGACCGATGCGTCCAGCCAGTCCGCGAAGGCGCCCGTGGCGGCCGGCCCCGTGCGGAACCCGTATTTGGCGCGGGCCGGCGGGCTCACCACCCCCGCGATATGCCCCGAGCCCGCCAGCACGTAGCGGACCGGGCCGCCGAACAGGCGCGAGCCTTCGAACACCGAGCGGGCCGGGGCGATGTGGTCCTCCCGGGTCGCGAGATTGTAGACCGGCACGGTGACGCGGCCGAGGTCCAGGGTCTGGCCGCCGAGCTCCATCGTGCCGCGCGCGAGCCTGTTCTCGAGGTAGCAGTTGCGCAGGTAGAAGGAATGGTTGGCGGCCGGCATGCGGGTCGCGTCGGCGTTCCAGGCCAGCAGGTCAAAGGGCGCGGGCTCCCGGCCCTTGAGGTAGTTGTTGACCACGTAGGACCAGATTAGGTCGTCGGGCCGCAGCATGTTGAAGGCCTGCGCCATCTTGGTGCCGGCCAGATAGCCCTGGCGGCTCATCTCGGCCTCGGCGGCGCGGATCCCGTCCTCGTCCGCGAAGGCCTTGAGGTCGCCGGCGTGCTGGAAGTCGACCTGCGTGGTCAGAAAGGTCGCGCTCGTCACGCGCCGGTCGCCCGTGCCCGCCATGGCGGCCAGTGAGGCGGCCAGCAGCGTGCCGCCCACGCAATAGCCCACCACCGCGACCTCGGTCACGCCCGTGGCGGCCCCGACCTGGATCAGGGCTTCCAGGATGCCCTCGCGCATGTAGGCGTCCCAGTCCTTGCCGGCGTGCCGGGCGTCCGGGTTGACCCAGGACACCACGAACACCGTCAAGCCCTGCGCCACGGCCCAGCGGATGAAGGATTTGTCCGGGTTGAGGTCGAGGATGTAGTATTTGTTGATCCAGGGCGGCACGATCAGCAGCGGCCGCTTCAGCACGGTCCCGGTGGACGGGGCATATTGCAGCAGCTCCATCAGCTCGTTGCGGAACACGACCTTGCCGGGCGTCGTGGCCGTGTTGACGCCGAGCCGGAACCCGCTGGCGTCGGTCTGCCGGACCTTGAGGTCGCCGTGCCCGGCTGCGATGTCTTGGGCCAGCATGGCCATGCCCTTCACCAGGTTGCCGCCGTTCTGGCGCAGCGTTTCCTTAAGCACCTCGGGGTTGGTGGCCGGGAAATTGGCCGGGGACAGCGCGCTAGCGATCTGGCGCATGTAGAAGCGGGCGCGGTCGCGCGTCGGCTCGTCGACGCTCTCGGCCTTGTCGACGAGGTCGATGGCCCAGTCCGACCCGATCAGGTAGGCGCGCCGCACGACGTCGAAGAAGGGGTTGGAGCGCCATTCGGGGTCGCCGAAGCGCTTGTCGGCCTTCTCGTCGCGCGGCGTGCCGGTGCCGGCCATCCGCTCAAAACTGTCCCGCCACAGGTCCAGCATCGGAGCCGACAGGGCCGCCTGCGCCTGCAGGAGCCGGCCCGGGTCGCTCCACCAGTGTTCGGCGACGCGGCCCAGCGTCTTGACCACGCTGGAAACGCCCTCGCCCGGCGACGCCGCGGCGGCGCCCCCGTCGCGGGCGCCGAGATAGGCCGCGGCCACGCGCGCGCCCTGGTCCACCACGGCCCCGATGTTGCGGGCCAGTTCGTTAAAATCCGGCATCGGATAGGAGTCATGGCCGGCGGTCTCGGCCGGCCGCGGCGGAACCGGCGGGGTCGGGGCCGGCGAGGCCTCCGGCATCGGCTGCATGGCCGCCTGGCCCTGCGGACCCGGTTCGGGCCGGACAGGGGCGTGCAGAACCGCCTGCACGGCCTCGTCCACGGCCCCGCGCCCGTCGGTGCCGCGTCCCTCGGGCCTCGCCCGTTTGGCCGAGCGCTCGGCGGCCTTCCGGCCGCCGTGCCGCTTGGGTCGCGCCGCCTCGGCCACCCCCGCGCCCGACGGCGGCGGTGCCGCTCCCGGGCCGGAGGCGTCGGCGTTCCGGTGTTTCTTCTTGCCCATGGTGCGGGTCCCGGTGGCCGGTACGACGGGCCCCCCGTGGAGGCGAGGTCCCGTTTCAGTCATAATGGATCGGTAGCGGTCAGCGCGCCCGCTTTCGAAACGCGCTCACCGCGATAAGCGTTCACGCCCGGATGTCCAGCCATGCGGTTCCCTTCCCGTGCCGTTTCCGTGTTCCGCGTCGCGCTGACGGTCGCCATGGTGGCACCCGCGGCGAGCGTCGTGGCGCAATCCGCCCCCGTGCCGGACGCGCCCGTCGGCGCCGGATCGTTTGACGGCATCCTGCGGGCCCTGGACCTGAAAGCCAAGCCCGCGCCGCGGCCCGACTTCGTCGAGCGGAGCCGGCCCGACGACGACGGCATCAACTACATGCCGGTCGGGGCCGAGCACCCGGCCCGGACCACCAAAACCCTGACGCCCGCCGAAGTGGCGGCCGCCACGGCGGACCTGGACCGGGCCCGGATGGCGCAGCAGCGCCGCGCCGGGGTGAAGCCCGTGCCCGTGCCCCTGAAAGCCCACCCGGCCCGCAAGCCCGCCGGATCAATCACTCGTTAACCGATTCCCGTGGACATTGCGGGGCCGCGGTTCTAGCGCTGTGGCTTCCCGACGATCTCGGCCCGCAGGTCCGTTCATGAGCGACTTCCACCGCGTCCGGCGCCTGCCGCCCTACGTGTTCGAGCAGGTCAACCGCCTCAAGGCCACGGCCCGGGTCGCGGGCGCCGACATCGTCGACCTCGGCATGGGTAATCCCGACCTCGCGGCTCCCCAGCACGTGCTGGACAAGCTCGTCGAGACGGTCGGCAAGCCGCGCACGGACCGCTATTCGGCCTCCAAGGGCATCGCGGGCCTGCGCCGCGCGCAGGCCGGCTATTACGCGCGCCGCTTCGGCGTCAAGCTCGACCCCGACCGGCAGGTCGTCGCCACGCTCGGGTCCAAGGAGGGCTTCGCCAACATGGCGCAGGCCATCACGGGGCCGGGCGACGTGGTGCTGGTGCCCAACCCGTCCTATCCCATCCACGCCTTCGGGTTCCTGATGGCGGGCGGCACCATCCGCTCGGTCCCGGCCGAGCCGTCGCCGAGCTTCTTCGTGTCGCTCGAGCGCGCCGTGCTGCACTCGATCCCGAAACCCATCGCGGTGGTGGTCTGCTACCCGTCGAACCCGACCGCCGTGGTGGCGTCGCTCGACTTCTACCGCGACCTCGTGGCCTTCGCGAAACGGCACGAGATCTTCATTCTGTCCGACCTCGCCTACGCGGAAGTCTATTTCGAGGGCGAGCCGCCGCCTTCCGTGCTGCAGGTGCCGGGCGCCGCCGACGTGACGGTGGAGTTCACCTCGATGTCCAAGACCTTCTCGATGGCGGGCTGGCGCATCGGCTTCGCGGTCGGCAACGAGCGCCTGCTCGCGGCGCTGACCCGGGTCAAGAGCTACCTCGACTACGGCGCCTACACGCCCATCCAGGTCGCGGCCGCCGCGGCCCTGAACGGGCCCGCCGACTGCATCGAGGCGATGCGCGACACCTACCGGCAGCGCCGCGACGTGATGGTGGAAAGCTTCGCGGCCGCAGGCTGGTCGATTCCGGCCCCGGCCGCCTCCATGTTCGCCTGGGTGCCGATCCCTGACAAATTCAGGCACCTGGGCAGCCTGGAATTCGCCAAGCTGTTGATCGAGAAGGCCGACGTGGCGGTCGCGCCCGGCATCGGCTTCGGCGAGCACGGCGACGATTACGTCCGGCTGGCGCTGGTCGAGAATGAGCAGCGCATCCGCCAGGCCGCGCGCGGCATCCGCCGCTTTTTCGACGCGGCCGACACCACGCTCCACAACGTGGTACGGTTGAAGAAGCCCGCCTGACGGCCGATCTCCTGAGCCTGCGGGACCCGCGGTTCGGGGTTCCAGGGCGCGCCCGATGATGGTTGAAGCGGTGGAGGACGGCCGGAACGCTCTGGGCGCCATGGTGAATGGTTCGGGGCGCATCGCGGCGCTGACGGGCGCGGGCGTGTCCACCGAATGCGGCGTTCCCGATTTCCGCTCGGCCGACAGCCCCTGGCGGCGCTACCCGCCCATCCCGTTCGACCTCTGGCTGTCGAGCCCCGCGGTCCGGGCCGAGGCGTGGCGGCGCAAGTTCGCGCTCGACGACACGGCCGCCGGGTCGCGGCCGGGCCGCACCCACCGCGCGCTCGCCCGGCTGGCCGCGGCTGGCCGGGTCGCGGCCGTGGTGACCCAGAACATCGACGGGCTGCATCAGGCGGCCGGCCTGCCGGCGGGCCGGCTCGTGGAACTGCACGGCAACGGCACCTATGCGCACTGCCTGTCCTGCGGGGCGCGGCACGAACTCGCGGCGCTGCGGCACGACTTCAATCGCTGCGGCACGGCGCCGGTCTGCGCCTGCGGGGGGCTCGTCAAGGCCGCCACGGTGGCGTTCGGCCAGCCGATCCCGCCCGAAGCCCTGGCCAGAGCCCTGGACGCGGCCTGCCGCTGCGACCTGTTTCTGGTGCTGGGCTCCTCGCTGGTGGTGCGGCCGGCGGCCCGCCTGCCGCTGCTGGCCAAGCAGGCCGGCGCGCGCCTGGTGATCGTCAACCGGGAGCCGACGCCGCTGGACGAGCACGCCGACCTGGTGGTCCGGGGCGACGTGGGTACCGCGATGGCGCCCTGGTGCGAGTCAAATTAGTCACATCCGGACGCGACCACCGGGCGCCCTTGTTTTCAGCTTTGTCGCGTCCGGACCGATGCTATGGTCGGCGCAAGGGCGTTGATTTGCGTGATTCGATGCGGCCGTGCCTCGCGGGGGCGCGTGCCGGTCCGTGTCAGGCCGATGTCCGGACGTGTGTTCGCCTGGGTGGGGTTGAGTCCGTTGGGCAGCAAAGACACCTTTCTCGACTTTGAGCCGCGGAACGACGCGGACGGCGGCGAACAGGGTGACTTGGCGCTTCGGGAGATTGCCGGCCAGATCAAGTGGTTCGACGTGGCCAAGGGCTACGGCTTCATTGTGCCGGACGAGGGCGGCGCCGACGTCATGCTGCACGTCACCACCCTGCGCCGCGACGGCCACCTGACGGCGCGCGAGGGCGCGCGGGTCGTGTGCGAGGTGCTCCAGCGCCCCAAGGGCCTGCAGGTGTTCCGCGTGCTGTCGCTCGACCTGTCGACCGCCGTGCATCCGGCTCAGACCCAGCCGCCCCGCACGCACCAGCAGGTCGTGCCCAGCGGCGGCTTCGAGGTCGCGGTGTGCAAGTGGTTCAACCGGATCCGGGGATTCGGCTTCCTGTCGCGGGGCGACGGCACCGAGGACATCTTCATTCACATGGAAACGCTGCGCCGCTTCGGCATCACCGAACTCAAGCCGGGCGATAGCTTCCTGGTCCGATTCGGCGAAGGCTCAAAGGGCCTCATGGCGGCGGAGATCAGGCCGCTCGACGGCGGTCCTTCGACGACGCACTGAAACGCCACCTCGGCGGTCGCGCGGCTTTTCAGGGGAGATCAGGGCCTTGCTGTCCGGAATGCGGTTCGCGCTTGCCCTGCTCACCCTGTGCGCCGCCCCGATCGGGGCTCGGGCCGACGGCACGCTGGAACGCCTGTCGATCGTGACGGCCAGCGGCCCGCACGCCTTCGAGGTCGAGGTCATGCGGAACGACCAGGATCGGGAACGCGGCCTCATGTACCGGCGCTTCCTGCCCGCCGACCGCGGCATGCTGTTCGACTTCGAGACCGCGCAGCCCGTGATGATGTGGATGAAGAACACCTACATCCCGCTCGACATGGTGTTCATCGGGCCCGACGGCCGCGTGGTCAGCACGGCCCAGAACGCCGAGCCGCTGTCGGAGAAGATCATCCCGTCCAACGGCAAGGCGCTGGGCGTTCTCGAGGTCAATGCCGGCACGGTGGCCAAGATCGGCGTTCAGCCGGGCGACCGCGTCGAGCACGCCCTGTTCCCCAAGTGAGATCATGGCCCGCGGCCGCGGGATGGCAGGTGGCCGGAGGGGCTCGAGCCTTGTCCGGCGGGGCGCCCCATGGTAGCTCGTCGCTGCGGCGGCGCGGGGTCACGCGGGTCTCGCTCGGGGTATAGCGCAGCCTGGTAGCGCGATAGTTTTGGGAACTATAGGTCGCAGGTTCGAATCCTGCTGCCCCGACCACCTGATCCCATATCGGTCCGGCACGGCCGCGGAGCCGGCGAGGAGGTGTTGAGGGATGACGGCACGAATCTACAAGCCCAGCCACACCGCGACGTCGTCGGGTCGCGCCAAGACCAAGCACTGGGTGCTGGACTACGAGCGCGAGGTGAAGCGCGACATCGAGCCGCTCATGGGCTGGACCAGTTCGAGCGAGATGACCTCCCAGGTCCGGCTGTCGTTCGAAACCCGGGAAGAGGCGATCGCGTTCGCGGAGAAGCGCGGCATCGCGTACCGGGTTGAGGAGCCCCTGCCCACGGCCGAGCGCCGCGGACTGTCCTATTCGGATAATTTCAAGACCAGCCGCCAGGGCCAGTGGACCCACTGAGCTCGGCGCGGGCACCGGGCCTCATCTGGCCCGCGCCAAAGGATGATCGGGCCGTTTCCCACCGGAACGGGCCGTGATCGCCGGTCGGCCGGACCGCCCGCGAATGCCTGACCTTTCGGCTCCGTAGCTCAGCCGGATAGAGCAGCCGCCTTCTAAGCGGCAGGTCGCAGGTTCGAGCCCTGCCGGAGTCGCCCCCCACCGTGTCGGCGCGAAGCGGCCATGGTGCCGCCGATCGAGGCCGCCCTTCAGTTGGATTTGCCCTTGGCGGGCGTGGCCAGCAGGATTGCCTTGTCGAGGCTGTCGCGCAGCGCCACCGCGCCCTGCACGCTCGTCCGCAGGTAGGCGATCACGGTGTGCTGGACCGTGATCTCGGTCGGGTCGATGGTTCGGGCGAGATCCACCGCGAGCGTCACCCCCACGACGCCGTGGTGGTGCCCGCAGGCCGGGGCCGCGTCGAAGAAGATGACGGGCGCGTGCCGGTCGTCGATCCAGCCCGGGTTCGGCCGACCTTTGGTGGGGTCACTGGTCATCGGGCTCTCCTGCGCTGCAACAGACCAATACCTAGAGCAGTCGTCGGCCGGACGGAATTGCCGCGTTTTCCGTCCCGGCGGAACCGGCGGTTCCTGTCCATGGGCGCGCATCGCGCAACCGGCGGTATCCCCGGCGTCCGTGACCCGTCGAAATACGTGCAAAAATCCGCCGCACCCGCGAAACTCTCCTCAAGACCTCCCGTAACTTCCTCGGCTTCGTTGAGAAGCTTCGCCTCTTGGGCCCGCCCGCCCGCGAGAGGCACGCATGGCCGGGCCTTTCCGGCCCGGCCATGTCGTCAGCGCCGCGTCGCCACGTCCCGCTTGTTTGCCGGATCGTGGGCGTTGCGCTCGACGCGATCTGTCCCAAAGAGCCGGCGCCCGGCGGGCGGTCGCCGAGCCGACGATCCGGGCATCGCTTCCGAGCGTCGGTTACTCACCTCAACGGAAACGTGATGCGACGACCCCACGTGTACGAACGATCGGCGCCGCGCACGGGTCGCGAGGCTTATCGCGAACCCGCCGGTTCCGCGGCCGTCGGCGCCATCATCGCCGAGCGTCTCGTCCCCTTGATCGCCATGTCGGAAGCCACCCGGCTGAACGTGCTGACCGACCTGCTGAAGGTCGCCAAGAACGAGGCCGACAGTCTGTCGAAGAGTTGAGCGTCAGGACGGCTCCGAGGAGGTCGGGCGCGGATTTCGGGCGATCAGCACGAGGTTGCGGGCGTAGATCACCACCGCGAGGATCTGTCCCAGGATGATGATGGCGTCGCGGCGCGCCAAGCCATAGCCGAGCGTCATCAGGCCGCCGATCATGGACAGGACCCAGAACGCGACCGGGATGACGCTGCGGCCCGCGCGTTCGCTCTCGATCCACTGGACCAGGAAGCGCGCCGTGAAGATCAGCTGCGCCGCCAGCCCGAATGCGAACCAGACGTCGAACTTGGCCACGAACACGTCGTAGACGTAACGCTGGACGTCCTGCGACAGGCTAAGGAGCATCGCAGACCTCAACCGGCTCGGGCATCCGCCGGCGCAGGATCAGCCAGCGCACGCCCAGCAGGTCCACCAAGCCGATCCAGAACCGGTCGAGAAAACCGTAGTTGGACCGGCCGGCCCGCCGGGGACGGTCGACCACGTCGAGCGTCGCCACGCCCAGGCCTTCGCGCCGCACCAGCGCCGGCATGAAGCGGTGCAGGGCGTCGAAATAGGGCAGCGCCAGGTAGACGGCCCGTGGAAAGCATTTCAGCCCGCAGCCGGTGTCCCGCGTCCCGTCGCCCAGCACCGCGGCCCGGACCCGGTTGGCGACGCGCGATTGCAGGCGCTTGAAGGGCGTGTCCCGGCGCTCGACCCGCTGCCCCTGGACGAGACCGCAGGACGGACCGGCCCGGGTCAGGTGAGCCACCAGGGCGGGGATGTAGGCCGGGTCGTTCTGCCCGTCGCCGTCGAGCGTGGCGACGACCGGCGCCCGCGCGGCCAGGACCCCGGTCCGGATCGCGCAGGACTGGCCGCAGGATCGCGGGTGGCGCAGGACGCGCAGCCAGGGCCGCCCGATGCCCGCGCGCGCCAGCTCGGCCGCGGTGGCGTCCGTGGACCCGTCGTCCACGTAGATGACCTCGTAGGGTCCGAGCCGCCGCAGCGCGGCTTCCAGCTCGGCCATCAGGGGTGCGATGTTCCCGGCCTCGTTCCTGACCGGCACCACGACCGAGATCACGGGGGCGAGCTCAGCCACGGCGCGACGGCACGGCTCCGTCCGGCGGTTCGCGACGCGGCGCGGCCCGCCTCGATCGGACCGTCCGGCCCGGGCGCCTTGCCGGGACGCCGGGGGCGCCCCCGACGAGGATCGTCTCGGCCGGGAAGGAAGCGCGAGCGTCGGGCCGCATCGACTGGGGCATCATGGCGACGTGTCCTGCCGGACATATACGCCGACGTCCAGTGTCTTGCCGCCGTTGATGTTCAATCCGGCGACGCGCGACCGCAGCGTCACGGCGGCATCGGGGCCGAGCGCGGCCGCGAAGCCCGCCTCCTCGCGGTTCTCGACCAGGGCGACCCGGCACGGGCCGCCGCTGAGGAACCGCGCCGCGCCGGCCCCGTCGGTCAGGACCAGGTCGGTGCCGGCCAGGAACACCAGGCTCGGCTCCCGGTCGCCCGCGCTGGCGAAGTCCGGGCGCGGGCAGGCCGGGACGGCCCTGCGGCCGGCCTGCACCAGGCGCCGCGACACCGCGATCCGATCGGCGTGCCCGGCGTTCAGGAACCAGCCGAACACGAAGCCGTAGAGCGCAACCGCGGCCGCCGCGGCCCCAAACCCGGCCGTGAGCCCGCCCGCGCCCTTCTGCAAGGCCCGGATCGCGACCGCGCTCGCGCCGAGGGACGCTGCCACGGCCAGGGTCGCGGCCCCGACCGTGGCCCCCCCGACGTGGCTCGCGACGCTGCCGCCGGCCAGGGCAAGCAGGACCGGCAGGGCGAGGATCGGCGCGATCAGGAGGACCGCGGTGGCCGCGAGCCGCCACCGGCCCGCGGGTTCGCGATCCACGACGGTTCGTGCCGCCAGGATGGCGACCGCCGGGTAGAGCGGAAGCACGTAGTGGGGCAGCTTGGTGGGCACGAGCTCGAACAGGAGCCAGGCCGGAACCAGCCAGGCGAGCAGGAACGCCACGGCGTCGGACCCGCGCTCGTGCCAGACCGCCCGCGCGCCCAGGACCGCGAAGGGGGCGAGCGGCCAGGCCGTGAGCCAGAACGCCAAGAGGTAGGTCCCGGGCGGCGCCCCGTGCGACTCCTGGCCCCCCGCGACCTTGGCGGCCATGTCGTGGCCGATCGCGTCCCGGAAGAAGGCGGTGCCCGATGCCTTGAAGGTCAGCACGAACCAGGGCGCCGCGATCAGCACGCACCAGGCCAGGCCCGCGGCCGGCCGCAGGGCGAGCAGCCACCGGGCCGAGCGGTGCCGGACGCTGAGCGCGGTCGCGGCCAGGAGGGGGATCATGGGCGTGATCGGCCCCTTGATCAGGATGCCAACGCCCAGGGCGGTCCAGAAGGCCGCGCAAACGGTGAGGCCGAGCGGTTTGGCGTCGTGGCGCCCCGTCCAGGCGCGGGCCAGCGCCCCCATGGCGGCCGCGACCGTCGCGGCCACCACGGCGTCGGTGGTGGCCAGGCGGGCCTCGACGGCGAGCAGCACGGTCGAGGCCACCAGCAGCCCGGCCAGCGCCGCACCGCACCGGGACGCCAGCGCCAGCCCGGCCCAGGTCGTGAGCAGCACGGTCGCGACCGCGCCGGCCAGCGACGGCAGCCGATAAAGCCAGATGGCGGTCCGGGCGTCCGCCACGCCGAGCGCGTTGCCGGCCGCCACGGCCGCGGCCTGCATCCAGTAGATCCCCGCGGGCTTCTTGTTGCGGGCCTCGCCCTGGAAACGGATGTTCAGGAAGTCGCCGCTTTCGAGCATCTGCTTGCTGGCCTGGGCGAAACGGGGCTCGTCCCGATCCATGGGCGGCAGGCCCGCTTGGCCGGGCAGGTCCGCCGCGAGCGCCACGGCCGCGAGCAACCCGCAGGCGAGGAGGTCGCGGGACGGGG
Organism: uncultured Lichenihabitans sp.; assembly: GCA_964243125.1. Classification (GTDB taxonomy): domain Bacteria; phylum Pseudomonadota; class Alphaproteobacteria; order Rhizobiales; family Beijerinckiaceae; genus Lichenihabitans. The sequence goes on from CAXTEP010000008.1 coordinate 28,458, forward strand.
CACGGACGGTCGGGGGGCGCGTGGTCGGGTTCCGCCCGGGGAACGCGCGTTCGTTCACACGTTCGGGCCGGACCGGCCGGCGGCTCGGGATACGCGCGACCGCGTGCCCAAGGGCCCGGCGTGCATCCAAACGGCAGGGCGCGAGTTTGCCTGAACAATCACCCTCCGAAGAGGCCGTCGCATGCCGATCACAAGCATCCAGGAGCCGGGGCCGACACCGGTGCCCGTCGATCCCGTCATTCCGCCCGAACGGCCGCCGCTCCCGTCCGAAAACGGGCCGCCCGATCCAATCGGCATCCCGTCGCCGGCTCCCGACTCCATCGACGACCCGGCCGATCCGGAGCCGCTCGGCGTGCCGGGCGACATGCCCTCGGACGTGCCCGACACCGGTCCTTCGATCATCCCGTCCGACGTGCCGGGCACCATGACCATGTGAACGGTCAGCGGCTCGCGTTCCTGAGCCGGGCGAAGCCGCGGTCGAGGTCGGCCTGCAGGTCGTTCGTGTCCTCCAAGCCGATCTGGAAGCGCAGCGCCGGCCCGCCCGGCGCCCAGGTCGTGGCGGTCCGGTCGGTCGAGCAGTCGAAGGGGATGACGAGGCTCTCGTAGCCGCCCCAGGAATAACCGAGCCCGAACAGTTCCAGCCCGTCCAGCATGGCGTCCACCGCCGCCTCGGGAACGGGTTCGAGGATGACCGAGAACAGGCCCGACGACCCCCGGAAATCCCGCCGCCACAGTGCGTGCCCGGGGCAGGAGGGCAGGGCGGGGTGCAGCACCTGCCTCACTTCAGGCCGGCCGGCCAGCCATCGCGCCATGGCCAGGGCCTGCCGCTCGGCTTCGCGCAGCCGCAGCTCCATGGTGCGCAGGCCGCGCAGGGCCAGGAAGATGTCCTCGCTGCCGGGCAGGACGCCGAGCACGTCCCAGCAGGCGTGCAAACGCGGCCAGTAGCGCGCATTGGCCGAAACCAGGCCGAGCAGCAGGTCCGAATGACCCGACAGGTATTTGGTCCCGGCCTCGATCGCGATGTCGACGCCGCGCTCGTGCGGCGGAAACAGGAGCGGGGTCGCCCAGGTGTTGTCCATCACCACGCAGATGTCGCGCGCGTGCGCCGCGGCCGCGATGGCCGGCACATCCTGCATGTCGAAGCTCAGCGAGCCGGGCGCCTCAACCAGCACCGCGGTCGTGTTGGGGCGGAACAGGGCCGCGATGTCGGCGCCCGCGGCCGGGTCGTAGTAGGTGATCTCCACGCCGTAGCGCCGCAGCACCGTGTCGCAGAACCGCCGGGTGGGCCGGTAGGCCGCGTCGCTCACGAGCAGGTGGCGACCCGCGGCCGTGACCGTCGTCAGGGCCACCGTGATGGCCGCGAGCCCCGAAGGCGTGAGGACCGTGCCGGCCGCGCCCGCGAGTTCGCTCCACGCCGCCGTCAGCGCCTCGCTGGTCGGGTTGCCGTGCGTGCCGTAGGTGAAGCGCCGGTTGCCACGGCGCAGTTCCTCGACGGTGTCGAACAGCACCGTCGAGCCGCGATAGATGGGTGTGTTGAGGAACCCGTGCTGCTCGGACGGATCGCGGCCCGCGTGGACGAGCCGTGACCGCGACCCCAGGGTCGCGCGCGTTTCGGGGGTCAGGCGGGGCATCGCGATCCGATCGGGGCCGGGAACAACCACCCGAGACTTGGGCCGGACGCGCGGGGCGGTCAAGCCGCGTACATCCCGCGACGGGCCGCCCCGCCTTGACCCGCACGGCGCAAAGCCGTTGAACTGCCCATCGTGGGGCAGGGTGGCATGGTCCATGCTTCGTGACTATGCCGTGAAGCGCCGATGATCTTTGCTGGAAGGTGGATGGCTTGAGGACAACAATTTTCGCTTCGCTCGTGGCCGCAATCACGGCCGCGTCGGCCGCGGCCTCGGCCGGCACCCTGGACACCGTCAAGCAGAAGGGTCAGCTGACCTGCGGCGTCAATCCGGCGCTGGCGGGCTTCGGCGTGCCCGACGACAAGGGCAATTTCACCGGGCTCGACGTGGACTTCTGCCGCGCGGTCGCGGCGGCCGTGCTGGGCGACGCCACCAAGGTCAAGTTCATCGCGCTGAACGCGACCGACCGGTTCACGGCGCTGCAGTCGGGCGAGATCGATCTCCTGGCCCGCAACAGCACCTGGACCTCGTCCCGCGACCAGCAGGGCATGCTGTTCGGCCCCGTCAACTTCTACGACGGCCAGGGCTTCATGGTGCGCAAGAAGCTCGGCGTGGCCTCGGCCAAGGACCTCAACGGGGCGTCGGTCTGCGTCCAGCAGGGCACCACCACGGAACTCAACCTCGCGGACTATTTTCGCGCCAACGGCATGAAGTACGACAGCGTCGCGTTCAAGGGCGAGGACGAAACCCTGAAGGCCTACGAGTCGGGCCGCTGCGACGCGTTCACCACCGATTCGTCCGGGCTCTACGCGGAACGGCTGCGCCTGACCGATCCCGACCAGCACATGGTCCTGCCCGAGATCATCTCCAAGGAGCCGCTGTCGCCCGCGGTGCGGCAGGGCGACGACCAATGGTTCAACGCGGTGCGCTGGACGCAGTACGCCATGGTGACGGCCGAGGAACTCGGCGTCACCTCCAAGAACGCCGACGACATGACGAAGTCCGACAACCCCGACGTACGCCGCCTGCTCGGCGTCGAGGGCGACGTCGGCAAGGGGTTCGGGCTCGACACTGCCTGGGCCTACAACGTGATCAAGCTGGTCGGCAATTACGGCGAGGTCTTCGACCGCAACGTCGGCGACGGTTCGCCGCTGAAGATCAAGCGCGGCCTGAACGCTCTGTGGAAGAACGGCGGGCTGCAATACGCGCCGCCGCTGCGCTGACGCGACGCACGACGGCGGGGCCCGACCGCCCCGCCGTTCCGTCCCACCCTGAAGGGATATGATGGCCGACATCAGTCAGCGCCGCGTCGCGCCGCGGGAATCGCCGCTGCAGAACCCCGTGGTCCGGGGATTTGTCTACCAGATCCTGCTGGTGGCGCTCATCGTGCTGGTCGTCTACGAGGCCGCCGCCAACGCGATCCAGGCGATGGTGCGGCTACGCATCCCGACGAACTTCGATTTCTGGACGCAGACGTCCGGCTTCGACATCAACCAGACGCTGATCCCCTACAGCCATTTCTCCACCTACGGGCAGGCGTTCTGGGTCGGGCTTCTCAACACGCTGCTGGTGGGTGCGCTGGGCATCGTGCTGGCCACCGCCATCGGCTTCACGGTGGGGGTCGCGCGGCTGTCGTCCAACTGGATCGTGGCCAAGCTCGCCCTGGTCTACGTGGAAACGCTGCGCAACGTGCCCCTGCTGCTGCAACTCCTGTTCTGGTACAATGCGGTGCTGAAGCCGCTGCCGGCGCCGCGCCAGTCCCTGGCGCTGCCGGGCGGCATCTTCATCAATAACCGCGGCCTGATCCTGCCTTCGCCGCGCTTCGCGCCCGGGGCGGCGTGGATCGCCGTGGCGCTGCTTGGCGCGGTGGCGGCCAGCGCCGCCTACGCGGTCTGGGCCAGGCGGCGGCAGAAGCGCACCGGCCAGCAGGCGCCGGTCCTGTCCGTCACGCTGGCCCTGGTGCTGGGCCTGCCGGTTCTCGCCTATCTGGCGCTGGGGCGCCCCGTGTCGTTCGACCTGCCGGTGCTGAAGGGCTTCAACTTCGCGGGCGGGGCGCAGATCTTCCCGGAATTCGTGGCGCTGCTGCTGGGCCTGTCGGTCTACACCGCCTCCTTCATCGCCGAGATCGTGCGGGCCGGCGTGCAGTCGGTGGCGCGCGGGCAGGGCGAGGCCGCCCAGGCGCTCGGCCTGCCGCCGGGCCGCACACGATCCCTGGTCGTGGTGCCGCAGGCCATGCGGGTCATCATCCCGCCGCTCACCAACCAGTACCTCAACCTGGTCAAGAACTCGTCGCTGGCGGTGTTCATCGGCTACCCCGACCTCGTCCAGGTCTTCGCCGGGACGGTGCTCAACCAGACCGGGGCGGCGGTCCAGTGCATGGCCGTGACCATGGCGGTGTATCTGGCGATCTCGATCGTGACCTCGGGCGTCATGAACGCCTACAACCGGCGCATCGCGCTCGTGGAGCGGTGACGATGGCGGATGCAACCGATGCCGCGGTGCTGGACGCCGCCGTGGTGGACATGCCGGCCGGCGGCGCCGCCTACGTGCGGGCGGAGCCGTCGGCGGCCTTGCCGGCCCCCGCCGCCACGCGGGGCCCCTGGGCCTGGGCGCGGGCCAACCTGTTCTCGACGCCGGGTTCGGCCGCTCTGACGGTCCTGGCCGCTGCCCTGGTGGCCTGGGTCGTGCCCGACATGATCCGTTTCCTGTTCGTCGACGCGGTCTGGACGGGGCACGACAGCGGCGCGTGCCGGGCTCAGCCGGACGGGGCCTGCTGGGCCTTCGTGGCCCAGAAGTTCAGCTATTTCGTGTACGGGTCCTACCCGGTCGACCAGCGCTGGCGGGTCGACGTCACGGAAGCGGTCGGGGCCGTGCTGATCGTCTGGCTGCTGCGCACCACGGCGCCCAAGCGCAACGTGGCGGCGCTGCTGTTCTTCGCGGCCTTTCCGATCCTGGCCTTCGTGCTGCTGCGCGGCTCGACCCTCCTGGGCCTGCCCGTGATCGACACCGGCCTGTGGGGCGGGTTCCTGATCACGCTGCTGCTGTCGCTGGTGGGCATCGTGGTGTCGCTGCCGTTCGGCATCGTCCTGGCGCTGGGACGACGCTCCGCGCTGCCGATCATCCGCAGCGTGTCCGTGGCCTTCATCGAGATCGTGCGCGGCGTGCCCTTCATCACCGTGCTGTTCATGGCCAACGTCATGCTGCCGCTGTTCGTGCCCGACGACTACACGCCGGATCGCCTCCTGCGGCCGCTGATCGGCACCGCCATCTTCTCGTCCGCCTACATGGCCGAGGTGATCCGGGGCGGGCTGCAGGCGCTGCCCAAGGGGCAGACCGAGGGCGCCATGGCGCTCGGCCTCGGCCCCTGGCAGGGCATGCGGCTGATCATCCTGCCGCAGGCGCTGACGACCGTGATCCCCGGCATCGTGTCGACCTTCATCGGCCTGTTCAAGGACACGTCGCTGGTGGCCATCGTGGGCATCTTCGACTTCCTGCGCACGATCGAGAGCGCCCGCGTCGACCCCAACTGGGGCGGCCCGACGATCCCGATCTCGGGTTATCTCTTCGCCGCGGCCGTTTACTGGGTCTGCTGCTTCGGCATGTCCCGCTATTCCCAACAGACCGAGCGGCGGCTCAGCGCCGGCCGCAAGCACTGAAGGCCCGCCATGTCGATGTCCGCCGCGGCCCCTGCCGCCGCCCCCGCCATCCCCGCCGTGACCCTGAACGGGGTCAACAAGTGGTACGGGGAGTTCCATGTCCTCAAGAACATCAACCTGACGGTCAGGCCCGGCGAGCGGATCGTCATTTGCGGGCCGTCGGGCTCCGGCAAGTCGACCATGATCCGCTGCATCAACCGGCTGGAGGAACACCAGAAGGGCCGCATCGTGGTCAACGGCACGGAACTGACCAACAACCTCAAGCGCATCGACGAGGTCCGCCGCGACGTTGGCATGGTGTTCCAGCACTTCAACCTGTTTCCCCACCTCACCATCCTGGAGAACTGCACGCTGGCGCCGATCTGGGTCCGCAAGATGCCCAAGCACGACGCCGACGAACTCGCGATGACGTATCTCAGGCGGGTGAAGATCCCCGAGCAGGCCAACAAGTATCCCGGCCAGCTGTCGGGCGGGCAGCAGCAGCGCGTGGCGATCGCCCGCTCGCTGTGCATGAACCCCAAGATCATGCTGTTCGACGAGCCGACCTCGGCGCTCGACCCCGAGATGGTCAAGGAGGTGCTCGACACGATGGTGTCGCTCGCCCGGGAAGGCATGACCATGCTGTGCGTGACCCACGAGATGGGCTTCGCCCGCCAGGTCGCCGACCGCGTGGTCTTCATGGACGGCGGCGAGATCGTCGAGATGAACACGCCCGAGGCTTTCTTCGCCAACCCCCAGCACGAGCGGACGCGGTTGTTCCTGAGCCAGATCCTGCACTGAGCGCCGCGGGCTTGTTCCCTCGGCGACGCGATGCTCCATATATCCCGTGATCGGCGGCCTTCCCGGGGCCGCGTCACGGAGAGTTCCATGCGCCCGTTCGCCGTCGCGGCCTTCACGTCCGCCCTCCTCGCCCTGGCATTGCCAGCCGCGGCCGAAACCCTCAAGTTCAAGGCCGACCTGTCGGCCAGGGACGAGGTGCCGCCCCACGCCGACCTGACCGGCACCGGTCATGTCGAGGCGACGGTCGACAGCGGGTCGCTGAAGATGACCTACGACGTCCAGTACGCCGACCTCACCGGCACCGCCCAAGCGGCGCATTTTCACGGACCCGCCGAGGCGGGCAAGAACGCCGGCGTGCAGGTGCCGGTCGCCGGCAAGGTCATGAGCCCCATGCAGGCCACCGCGACCATCACGCCCGAGCAGCTCAAGATGCTTGAGGGTGGCCAGATGTACTTCAACATTCACACGGCCAAGAACCCGGCCGGCGAGATTCGCGGGCAGTTCCAAAAGGCCATGTGAGTGCCCCGCCGACCCAGGCGAAGATCTGGCGTCCCGCATTGCCGCGGGGTGCCGCCGATCCGGACCCAGAAACCATGACGGTTGCCGATCAAGCCCTGTCCCACCTCGCCGCATCCGGCAAATGGCCGAGCCGCCGCAGCGCCATCCTGGACTGGCTGATCGCGGAAACCCGGAGCAAACGCTTCCTCGACACCATCTTCGTGGAATTCTGCTCCAAGCTCCGGGCGAGCGGCATCCCGCTGGCGCGCGCGACCCTGCACCTCCAGATCCTCCACCCGCAATGGTTCGGCGCTCGCCTCCTGTGGTGGCCCGGCCAGGAGGAGGCCGACTGGCAGACCTTCGCGCACGAGACCAGCGGGCTGGCGTCCGAAGCGTTCCTGAACAGCCCCATGAAGGCCATCCGCGACGGGGCCGACCAAGTCAGGCGGCGGCTGGAACGGCCGGGCGAGGTATTCGACTTCCCGATCTGCACCGAACTCGCGGCCGCCGGCCTGACCGACTACGTGGCTTGGCCGCTCGATTTCACCCTCGACAAGCGTCACGTCATGACGATCGCGTCCGATCGCCCGGGCGGGTTCGCGGACGACGAACTCGACCACGTGCTCGGCCTGCTGCCCCTTCTGGCCCTCGTGCTCGAGATCAGGTTCAAGAACCGCCTCGCGCGGACGCTGCTCGAAACCTACGTGGGTCCGCACGCCAGCGACGAGATCCTGCGCGGGTCGATCACCCGCGGCAGCGGCGCCACCGTGAACGCCGTAATCCTGATCTGCGACCTCCGCGGCTTCACGGCCATCTCGGAGCTTTGGCCGCGCGACGACGTGATCGCCCTGCTCAACGAGTATTTCGACGCCATGTCGGAGCCCGTCGAGCGGCACGACGGCGAGATCCTGAAGTTCATCGGCGACGGCATGCTGGCGATCTTTCCGCTCGACCGGCCGGACGCCAGCCGCCACGCCTTCGCGGCCGCCGCGGAGGCCCGCGACGCCATGGCGGCCCTCAACGCTTCGCGCGTCGCGCGGGGGCTGGAGCGGCTCGGCTACGGGTTGGGCGTGCACATCGGCGACGTCATGTACGGCAACATCGGGTCGCGGGCCCGGCTCGACTTCACCGTGATCGGACCCGCGGTCAACATCGCGGCCCGGCTGGAAAGCCTGACCAAGGTGACCGGCCGCAGGGTGCTGTTTTCCGCGGCTTTCGTGGCGGCGCTCGGGTCGGAGACCGGGCTGGAAGCGCTGGGCGCGTTCCC
>CAXTEP010000008.1:36386-47035 GCA_964243125.1 uncultured Lichenihabitans sp.
GCGGTTGCAGCTTTCGCAGAAATTGTGGCTCAGCGGCGTGATGAAGCCGATCCGTCCGCCCGTTTCGGCCACCCGCACGTAGCGGGCCGGGCCGCCGGTCCGCTCGGCGAGGGGCTCCAGGGTCAGGTGACGGCCCAGGCGGGCGCGCACCTCGGCGAGCGGCAGGTAGCGGTCCGGCCCGTCGTGGCGGTCTTCGCCCAGCGGCATGACCTCGATGAAGGTCACCGCCATGCCGTCGCGGTGAGCGAAGTCCACCAGCGCCGCGAACTCGTCCTCGTTGAAGCCGCGCAGCGCGACCGTGTTGATCTTGACCGCCAGGCCCGCCTGCCGCGCCGCCCGGATGCCGGCGAGCACGCGGGCGAGGTCGCCGCCCCGCGTGACGGCCCGGAACTTACCCTCGTCCAGCGTGTCGAGCGACACGTTGACCCGGCGCACCCCGCAGGCCGCGAGGTCGGCCGCCACGCGGGCCAGCTGCGACCCGTTGGTGGTGAGCGTGAGCTCGTCGAGCGTGCCGGCATCCAGGTGGCGGGACAGGCGCCGGAACAGGTCCAGGACGTCGCGGCGCACGAGCGGTTCGCCGCCGGTGATCCTGAGCTTGCGCGTGCCGCGCGCCACCAGGGCGCCGCAGAGCCGGTCGAGCTCCTCCAGGGTCAGGAGGTCGCGCCGCGGCAGGAACCGCTGCGCCTCCGACATGCAATAGGTGCAGCGGAAATCGCACCGGTCGGTAACCGACACGCGCACGTAGGTGATGGCCCGGCCGAACGGGTCGATCAGGGGCGGGCGGGTCGGCGCCGCGCGGTCGATCGGCGGGGGCGTGTGCAGCATGCCTAGCACATAGGGGTCCGATCGCTCATTTGCAGGCGATCAAGCGTAATCGGCCGCGACCGTCTCGTCACGCGGCTCGCGGCCCGCCACGGCATTGGCCACCAGCGTGAGGACGGCCGCGACCAGGATGTTGACCGCCAGCGCCCAGACCGCCGCGTAGGCCGGGATCGTGACCCCCGCCACGGTCAGCGCGTAGGTGGCGTTCTTGAAGCTCTGCAGGTAGGTCATCCAGGTTCCGAGACCGATCCCCGCCGCCCATCCGGCCAGCAGCGCCCAGGAGTTCCACCAGCGGGAAAACAGGCCGAGCATGACGGCCGGCAGGGTTTGGCTCATCCAGACGCCACCGAGCAGCTGCAGCTGGATCGCGTAGTCGAGCGGCAGGAACAGGATGAAGAACAGCGCCCCGACCTTGACGATCAGCGACACCCACTTGGCCATGCCGGCCTCGGCGGCCGCCGACGCGTTGGGGTTGATGAATTCGACGAAGACGTTGCGGGTCCACAGGTTCGCGGCCGCGATCGACATGATGGCGGCCGGCACCAGCGCCCCGATCCCCACGGCCGCGAACGCGAAGCCCGCAAACCAGTCCGGGAACATGTGGAGGAAGAGCGCCGGCACGGCCGCGTTGGCGTGGTAGCGGGCGAACAGGTCGGCGAAGCGAGGCAGCGTGTCGAGGTGGGCCGCGAAGGCCAGGAAGCCGAGCAGGGTGATGAAGGCCAGCACGAGCGAGTAGGCGGGCAGCATCACCGAATTGCGCCGGATGACGTCGCGGCTCGCCGAGCTCAGCACGGCCGTGACGGCGTGAGGGTACAGAAAGAGGGCGGCGCCCGACCCGAGCGCCAGCGACGCGTAAACGCTGTAAAGCCCGGTCGAGCCCGAGGGAGGCACGGGCAGGATCAGCTTGCCGGCCGGGACGGCCGCGAAGATGTCGCCGAAGCTGCCGAAGCGCGACGGGATCAGGGCCAGAAGCGCGAAGATCGTCACGTAGATCATCACGTCCTTGACGACCGCGATGGCGGCCGGGGCCCGCAGGCCGGACTTGTAGGTGAACACGGCCAGGATCAGGAACGCGATGATCAGCGGCAGGTCGCCCGCGACCCCGCGGGTTTCCACCCCCATGGCGCCGATCACCACCTGCAGCCCCACGAGCTGCAGCGCGATGTACGGCATGGTGGCGAGCAGGCCGGTCAGGGCCACGGCCAGCGCCAGCCAGCGGTTGCCGAAGCGGCCGCGCACGAAGTCGGCCGCCGTGATGTAGCCGTGCCGCTTGCACACCGACCACAGCCGCGGAAAGACCACGAAGGTCATGGGATAGATGATGGTCGTGTAGGGCACCGCGAAGAACGCGAGCGCGCCCGCCCCGAAGGCCAGCGCCGGCACCGCGATGAACGTGTAGGCGGTGTAGATGTCGCCGCCGATCAGGAACCACGTCACCAGCGTGCCGAACCGCCCGCCAGCCAGCCCCCACTCGTGCAGCAGGTTGAGGTCGCCCCGGCGCCAGTTGGCGGCCACGAAGCCGAGCACCGTGATGCCGCCGAAGAAGGCGACGAAGACCGCGAGCGCGACCCAGTTGACGGGCATTGTTCCTCCCAAGGATCGATGGGGCGCGTCCGGCCGTTCCGCGCCGAACCGGCGCCGGCCGTTCAGCGCCCGCGGCGGGTCGCGACGTAGACGATGCCGGTCAGGACCGAACTGACGACCACCCAGGCCATCTGGTAGGCGTAGAAGAACGGGAAGCCCAGCAGGCTCGGCTCAGTCCGGTTGTAGAACGGCACCCAGAGCACGCCCACGTAGGGCAGCAGCAGGAGGAGGTGCCACGGCGTGAGCCGGTTCGCGCTCGTATCCTTCGCCATCCCGTCGCTCATCTCGCCTCCCCGTTCGCGCCGCACTATAGTGGGGAGCGCCGGGTTCTCAAGCCGTGACAAACCCGAGGGCGCGATTTCGGGAGCGTTGAGCGGCCATGTCCGAGACCGGCGACGAGCGGTGGCCGACCGAGCTGCGGGTGGCCGGGGAGGGCCGTGTCCTTCGCGTCGCCTTCGACGACGGGCGGACGTTCGACCTGCCGGCCGAGTACCTGCGCGTCATGAGCCCCAGCGCGGAAGTGCAGGGGCACGGGCCGTCCGACCGCAAGATCGTCGGCCGCAAGCGGCAGGTCGCCATATCGGGGGCCGAGCCCGTGGGCCGCTACGCGGTGAAGCTCCGCTTCAGCGACGGCCACGACACGGGCCTGTTCACCTGGGCCTACCTGTTCCGGCTCGGGGCCGAGCACGACGAGCGCTGGGCCGGGTATCTTCGCGAACTCGAAGCCCGCGGCCTGTCGCGGGATTGAGGGCGCGGCAGGTTGGTGAGCGTTCCGTTGCGTCGCGCCCCGGTCCGGTGTCCTGCTTCCAACCTTCCCGGGTGGCCGGCCGACGCCCCCGTGCTCCTTGATCGGAACCGGCCATCTGGGCGGACCCGTCACTGGCAAGGAACGGGGCCGCGCCCCCGCGATCTCCTCGGGGCGGGCGACGCGGCCCACCGGGATACGACCGAGAACGGCGGCGCGAAACTTGTCGGACACGTTGGCCGTCATCGGCGTCTCGGTCGGGCCGGGGCTGACCACGTTCACGCCGACGCGGCGCAGTGTCAGCTCGATCGTCCACGTTCGCACGTCGGAGCGCAGCGCCGCGTAGGTGCCGTAGGGCGGGTTCGCCATCTCGCTCGCGACGGCCCGCCAGCCGCCCGCAAGCGTGGCGCGATCCACGGCCGGACACGAGTCAGGGTTCCGGACCCCGGTCGCCTGGGTTCCGGCCTCCTTCCCGCCGGGAAGAAGGCCGATCGGCGAAAGCTCGCGATCCTGACCTGAGTCCACGACCCTGACACGGGTGGCCCGGTCCTTGACAGCCCGCGAGCCCGCCCTTATTCGCACGGGTTCCCGGCGACAAGGGCGGTTAGCTCAGCGGGAGAGCACACGCTTCACACGCGTGGGGTCACAGGTTCAATCCCTGTACCGCCCACCATCCCCCGCGGCTTCCTTCACGCGACGGCGCGCACGGCGTCGAACAGATCGTCGAAGTGGGACACGACGCGGTCGGGTCCGAGTTCCGAGACCGGCCGGTCCGTGTAGCCGAAGTCTACCGCCACGACCGGAACCCGCGCGGCCTTGGCGGTCGCGATGTCGGTGATCGAGTCGCCCACCATGACGCTGCGTCCGGGGACTCCCCCGGCCTTGTCGATGGTCATGAGCAGGGCGCGCCCGTCGGGCTTGCACATGGGAAACGTGTCCTGCCCGCAGATGGCGCGGAACCGGTCCGCGATCCCCAGCGCCCGCAGGAGCTTCACCGAGGGAGCCTCGATCTTGTTGGTGCAGACCGCCAGCGCGTAGCCGGCCTCCTCCAACCGGTCCAGCGCCCGGACGACGCCCGGGAACAGGTGCGAGTGGTCGCAGATATGCGCCTCGTAATGGGCTAGGAAGAGATGGAACAACTCCTCGAGCCGGGCCTTGCCGATGCTGCGGCCCGCCGACGCGTAGCCGCGCTCGATCAGGGCGCGCGCCCCTGCGCCCAGCAGCACCCGGGCCTGGTCGAGCGCCAGGGGTGCGACGCCGTCATGCGCCAGCACGACGTTCAGGGTGGCGATGAGGTCCCCGGCGGTTTCGGCCAGGGTTCCGTCCAGGTCGAACACGACCAGGGGTGCGAGGGGCGGCATGGGGCTTCACGGCTTCGAGGGAGCCGCGACCCTACACGGCGGCATCGCTGAACGAAACGGCGCAGGGCGGATTGCGCCCGCCGCGATTTAGCCGATCATCGGGCCCGGACGAATCGGGAGCGCACCATGGGTGCGTCGGCTCCCGCCCGAGGCGATGCGAACGCGGGAGAGGGCCGGGATGGTGTCAGGCTGGCAGTTGGGGTTGGCCGCGGTCGCGGTGCTTCTCGCGTCGCCGGCCCGGGCCGCGAGCTACGAGTTCCTGGCCGCGCCGGAGATCGACCTCAATCGGGTTTACCGGCTCGACAAGGCCACAGGCGAGATGGGGGCGTGCCAGTACGGGCTCGCCGAAGGTGCGGTCGGCACCACTCTTTGCTATCCGCCGGGCGAGGGTGGGGGCGCGCAGGCGCAAAGCGAGTACGCCCTGATCGCCAGCCATCACGCCAAGGAGGGCGGCGTGTTCCGGGTCGACGTGAGAACCGGGACGATGTCGATCTGCTACGTGCTGAACGAGGCGGTGGTGTGCACGCCGCCGGCCAAATAGCGCCGGTCCCCCGAAGTCCGGACGCGCAAAGACCCTCCGGTGGGGCGCTTACCGGAGGGTCCTGTCGACCCTGCCGGCGTTAGCGGCCGGCAGGGTCGAAACCGAATCTCACTCGCAAACGCGAACGAGCCGGTATCCTGCGAAATTGCCCCAGGCGTCGTAGAACGGACGCCGCTCGCGGTAGCAGGCGTCGTAGGCGGGTGCCGCATAGGCGGGCGCGTAGCCGTAGTTGTAGCCGTACCCGTAGTAGGGGTGGGTGGCGCTGCCGATGATGGCGCCCGCCGCCAAGCCGCCGATCACGCCGGCCGCGAGCGGGGCCCCGTAGCCGCCGCGCCAAGCCATGGCGGGGCTCGACACCATGCCGGCCGCGACCGTCGCCACCGCGGCGCCGGCCAGAATCGTCTTTCTCACGCTCAGGATCCCCATCACCCATCCCTCCGAATCGAAGTCTCGTGCCGCTGCGGCCGCGCGAAAGGGCCACGCAATAGCGGCACCATAGGGGCATCGTGCTGAACGGGACATGAAGGCCGACATACCGGGGGACCTTTGGAATTGCGAACTCGGGTTGACGAGCGCCTGCCCTTTTCCCGTCCGGCGGGAGAAGGGCAGGCCGGGACGGATCGCGCCGTCGACCCGCGTTCGAAGCCCAGGGAGGACCTTCGGCACGTTTGCGTTTCGGGCCGGAAGCCGTTACCGAAGGCCCGCTTCGCCGGGCGGGCCCGCCCGGGGTTTCCCGACCGTTTCGAGAGGGCCTGTCATGGTTGAGCCCAGTCCGGACGGGGCGAAGCGCCTGGTCGCCGACCGGGCGCTCGCCTTCGTCGAGCCCGGCATGCGGCTCGGGCTCGGCACCGGGTCCACGGCCCGGATCTTCGTCGACCTCCTGGCCGAGCGCGTCCGGGCGGGCCTGCGGGTCCGTTGCGTGCCGACCTCCGAGGCCACGCGCGCCCAGGCCGAAACGCTGGGCCTCGACGTCGCTACCCTGGACGACCTGCCCGAGCTCGACCTGACGGTCGACGGCGCCGACGAGTTCGATCCCCGGCTTCGCCTGATCAAGGGCGGCGGCGGCGCCCTTCTGCGCGAGAAGATCGTGGCCACGGCGTCCAGGAGCATGATCGTGATCGCCGACCGCAGCAAGGCCGTGGACCGCCTCGGTTCGGTGCCGGTGCCCGTGGAGGTTAACCGGTTCGGCCTGGAAGCCACGCGGCGCCTCATCGGCGAGGCGGCCCGGGCCCTGCGGCTCGCCGACAACATGGCGGTTCGCGGCGCCGACCGCGGCCACCCGTTCGTGACCGACGGCGGCCACCTGATCCTCGACTGCCGGTTCGGGCCGATCGACGACCCGAATGGCTTGGCCGACAGGCTCGTCGCCGTGCCCGGCGTCGTGGAGCACGGCTTATTCATCGGCGTCGCGCGGGCCGTGGTCACCGACACCGGGGACGGTACGCGCGTGATCGAGCGTCCCGCCCCCTGACGCCCGCCTTCAAAGGATCGACCTGATGCCCCACGTCCCGACACATCATGCCCGCCGCGTCGCGCCCGCCGCATTTCTGGCTTGCGCCCTGTGGTGGCCCGGGATCGCCGCCGCCCAGAATGCCGCCGCACCGCCACCACCCGTGCCGGAGGTCAGCCAGCCCGAACCGCCGGCCGCGCAGCTCGCGGCGGCCCGCGACGTTGTGACGGCGTCCGGCATGGCGCGGTCCTTCACCCCCATGGTGCCGGAGCTCGTCGACCAGATCGTGCCGCTGATGACCCGCACCCGTCCCGAACTGGCCAAGGATCTGACCGCCGTGGTGGATCAGCTGCGGCCCGAGTTCATCCAGGACGGCGACAAGATGATCGACGTCGCGGCGCACATCTACGCCCGGCAGATGAGCGAGCAGGAGCTCAAGGACACCGCCGCCTTCTTCAACAGCCCGGTCGGCAAGAAGTACGTCGACGCGCAGCCCAAGATGCTGGACGAGCTCGTGGTCGCGATGCAGTCCTGGACCCAGTCCATGTCCAACACCATGATGGTCCGGGTGCGGCAGGAGATGATCAAGAAGGGCCACAACGACTTTTGACCGAGGACAGCCTGGAGCAGACCGCATGAGCGGCGCCGAGGACCCGTTCGACCTGTTCGTGATCGGCGCCGGTTCGGGCGGCACGCGGGCGGCCCGGATCGCTGCGGGCCACGGCGCCCGGGTCGGGCTCGCGGAAAACAGCCGCTACGGCGGCACCTGCGTGATCCGCGGCTGCGTGCCCAAGAAGATCATGGCCTATGCGAGCCGCTTCGCCGACGCCTTTGCGGAAGCCGAGGCCTTCGGCTGGTCGCGGCCCGAGAGCCGCTTCGACTGGTCCCGCCTTGTGGCCGCCAAGGAGCGCGAGATTTCCCGGCTGTCGGGCCTGTATCGCGGCAACCTCGAAAAGGCGGGCGTCGTCCTGCACGAGGGCCGCGCCCGGCTCGACGGGCCGAACGCCGTGGTGCTGGAGGACGGGCGCTGCATCGAGGCCCGGCACATCCTGGTCGCCACGGGCGGCGAGCCCCATCACCACCCCCCGGTGCCGGGCTGCGATCTCGCGATCAGCTCCGACGAGATCTTCGACCTGCCCGAATTCCCGCGCCGCCTGCTGGCCGTGGGGGCGGGCTACGTGGCGCTCGAGTTCGCCTCCATCTTCACACGCCTCGGCTCGGCCGTGACGGTCGCGTTCCGGGGCGAGCGGATCCTGCGCGGCTTCGACGGGGACATGCAGGAGGGGCTCGCGGCCGCCCTGGCGGGGGCGGGCGTGCGGCTCAGACCCCGCACCACGCTCCTGTCGATCGAGCGGCAGGCGGACGGCCTCGCGGCGCGGCTCAGCGACGGCACCACCGTAATGGCCGACCAGGTGCTGCTCGCGACCGGGCGCCGCCCCAAGACCTTGGGTCTCGGCCTGGAGGAGGCGGGCGTGGTGCTCGACCGCGACGGGGCCGTCCGGGTGGACGCCTTTTCGCGCAGTTCCGTGCCGTCCGTGTTCGCGGTGGGCGACGTGACCAACCGGCTCAACCTCACCCCCGTGGCGATCCGCGAGGGCCACGCGCTGGCCGACACGCTGTTCGGCGGCAGGCCCACCCCCGTGAGCCGCGACGCGGTCGCGACCGCCGTGTTCACCACCCCCGAGATCGGCACCGTGGGCCTGACCGAGGCCGAGGCCCGCGACATGCACCCGATCGTGGACGTGTACAAGACCGCGTTCCGCCCCCTGCGCGCGACCGTTTCGGGCCACGAGGGCCGCACCGTGATGAAGATCGTGGTCGACGGGGCGACCGACCGCGTGCTCGGCGTTCACGTTCTGGGCGAGGACGCGGGCGAAATGGCGCAGCTGCTCGGCATCGCGGTCAGCATCGGGGCCACCAAGGCGCAATTCGACGCCACCATGGCGGTGCACCCCACCGCGGCCGAGGAACTCGTCACCATGCGGACCCGCACGGCCCGTTACCTGCGCGAAGGCGTGGACTGAGGCGCGGTGCCGTGCTTCCCGACCGCCGCGGCGCTCGAGGGTCGCCCGGGCTTCGCGGCCGAGGACGTGCTCCGTGGCGTCCCGGCACCTCCCGCGCGGAACGACGAGCCGGGGCAGGTTCGGGTCGAGGTCGACGGCGTCGCCGACAGCCTCCGCTTCTACGGCCGGGCGGTCGACGACGGCGGGCCGCCGCTGGTCTACCTGGAAGGCGACGCGTCCCGGCAGGAAGCCGGTGCCTGGACGGTGTTCGACAGCTACGCGGGCGCGTCGCCCCACGGCCTGCAGGTGCGGGCCGAGCAGGTGGCTCTGGCGACCGGCCGCACGTTCGTCGAACTGGCGCGGCCCGGCGTTTATGGCTCGTCCGGCGACCACCAGCAGCGCCGCCGGCCCCGGGAGGTCGCGCTGGTCGACGCCGCCCTGACGGCGCTCAAGAGGGCGTTCGGCTGGGACCGGATCGACCTCGCCGGCTTCTCGGGCGGCGGCCACCTCGTGGCGGCCCTGATGGCCCGCAGGCACGACGTCGACTGCGCCGTGATCGCGTCCGGCAACGTGTCGGTCCGCCAGCGCAACCGCGAGAACGGCTGGGCCGCCGACATCACGGGCTACGCCGATTTCGTGGACCCGATCGACCTCGTGGCCGAGGTGGCGCGCCACCCGCCGCGCCGGATCATCGTTCTGACCGACCCGCTCGACCGGACCGTGTCGGCGGCGTGCCAGACCGCCTACGCGGACGCGCTGCGGGCCGCCGGGCTCGCGGTGGACCCCCGCCTCGTTCCCGCGCGCGATCCGACCCACCACGTCCTGAACGACGCGGCCCTGCTGGCCGCCGCCGCGTCGGACGCAGAGGCGAGCCGCTGACCGCGGTGATTTCCCGGTGCCCCGAGGCGCGACAGCTCGCTTGCCATATCGACGGCCGGCCCCGCAGGATGGGCTTACGCGAGGGAGACGGGCAATGCGGTGGACCAGGGTGCTGTCGGTGGTGGACTGCCACGCCGAGGGCGAGAGCGGCAAGGTCATCGTGGGCGGCGTCGGCGCCGTTCCCGGCGCCACCATGTTCGACAAGCGGGTCCACCTGGAAACCCGGAGGGACGACCTGCGCAAGCTCGTCCTGTTCGAGCCGCGCGGGGCCGCCTGGCACAACGCCAACATCATCCTGCCGTCCAACGATCCCGCGGCCGACATGGGCTTCGTGATCCTGGAAGCGACCGAGTACCCGGCCATGTCGGGGTCCAACACCATCTGCGTGGCCACGGTGCTGCTGGAAACCGGCATCCTGCCGATGACCGAGCCGGTCACCGACCTCGTGCTGGAAGCGCCCGCCGGGCTGATCCGCGTCCGCTGCGACTGCCGGGACGGCAAGGTCACGCGCGTGACGCTCGTGAACCAGCCGGCCTTCTGCTACTTCACCGACCGGGCCATCGAGGTCCCCGGGGTGGGCACCCTGAGCGTGGACGTCGCTTACGGCGGCATGACCTACGTGATCGTGGACGCGGCGGCGCTCGGCTTCGCGATCGCCCCCTCCGAGGCGCGCGACCTTTGCGCGCTGGGGCAGACCATCAAGGTCGCGGCCGCGGCCCAGCTGAGCGTGCAGCATCCCGACAACCCCGCCATTCCCGGCATCACGATGACCGAGTTCACCGGGCCGCTCCGCCGCGAGGACGGCCGGCTGGTGTCGCGCAACACCGTGATCGTGTCGCCCGGCCGGTGCGACCGGTCGCCCTGCGGGACGGGCTCGTCGGCGCGCCTCGCCGCGCTGCACGCCAAGGGGCTGATCGGTGCCGGCGAAGTGCTGGTGCACGAGTCCATCACGGGCAGCCGCTTCTTCTGCGCAATCGAGGCGGAAACCCGCGTCGGCCCGTATCCGGCGGTGGTGCCCAGCGTGGCCGGCCAGGCCTGGATCACCGGGCTCCACCAGATCGGCCTCGACCCGACCGACCCCTACCCGACCGGCTTCACCCTGTCCGACACGTGGCTGTCGGCCCCGTAGCGCCCCCATGCCGCGCGGCTTGGATCGGGGACCGAAATCCTGTATCGACGCTGCACGCGCCTGTAGCTCAGCCGGATAGAGCATCAGACTTCGAATCTGAGGGTCGGGGGTTCGAATCCCTCCGGGCGCGCCAGT
>CAXTEP010000009.1:0-2787 GCA_964243125.1 uncultured Lichenihabitans sp.
GCGCGGGGGAGGGCGGCGCTGCGTCATGGGTCGACCTCGTGCAGGCCGGGTGGGCTTGCGGGCAGGGTTGGGTGGGAGATCAATGGGGCACGGGGGCGGGGAGCACAACCCGTGCGCCCTGCCCGATCCCCGAAGCCTCACGGGCAGGGCCGTTCACGACGCGTTCAGAACCGCGGGCCCAGTCTTCAGGCATGAAAGGTCGGCGCCGCGCCCTGCTGTCAGCCATGGCGCTCGCCGCGTGGGGTGTACCGGCCGCGTCGCGCGGGGCCGAACTCCGCCTCGCCTGCCTGTCGCCCCCCGAAACCCACCAGGCCCTCATCGACCAGAAGCTGATCGCCCCGTTTCGCGCCATGATCGAGGCTGCGCGGCGCGGGGCCGGCGACGCGATCGCCATCAAGCTGTGCCGCTCGGGTGGGGCGATGGTCTACGACGTCATGGTGCTTCGGCACGACGGGCATGTGGTTCATCTCACGGTTGACGCCACCAATGGGGCCACGGTTGGACCCGGGCCGGCGCCGTGACGATGCGAGTCGAAGCCGGAGCGCGGCGCCGGACAACGGGTCATGCGGTCACGGAAACGCTTGGATTGCGAAACCTACTGCATCGGTTGATCGCTTCTGCATCGCCGCGTGCCCGCGGCGGTCACGCCCCAGGGAGGACCCCCGCTTGCGCTTGCTGGTTGTCGAGGACGACAAGGACCTGAACGGCCAACTCGTGACGGCGCTCGAAGGCGCGGGCTACGTGGTGGATCGGGCCTTCAACGGGGAGGAGGGCCTGTTCCTGGGCGAGACCGAGCCCTACGACGCCATCGTGCTCGACATCGGCCTGCCCAAGAAGGACGGCATCGCGGTCCTGGAAGGCCTGCGGTCGGGCGGCCGTGCCGTGCCGGTGCTGATCCTGACGGCGCGCGACCGGTGGAGCGACAAGGTCCGCGGCTTCGACGCCGGGGCCGACGACTACCTCGGCAAGCCCTTCCACATGGAGGAGCTGCTGGCCCGCATCCGCGCGCTGCTCCGCCGCGCCGCCGGCCACGCCTCCGCCGAGCTGACGAGCGGCCTCGTCCGGCTCGACACGCGCGCGAGCCGCGTGCTGGTGGATGGCACCCCTGTCAAGCTCACCTCCCACGAGTACCGCCTGCTGTCCTACCTCATGCACCATGCCGGGCGCGTGGTGTCGCGGGCCGAACTCGTGGAGCACCTTTACGACCAGGACTTCGACCGCGACTCGAACACGATCGAGGTTTTCGTGGGCCGCCTGCGCAAGAAGCTCGGCGTTGAGCTGATCCAGACCATGCGGGGCCTCGGCTACATGGTGGAGGCCGCCGAGAAGGACGACGCCTCGCCCCGGACCGCGGCGCCGGTCCGGCCATCGGGCTCGACCGGAGCCTGACGCGGCCATGCCGATCCGCTCGCGCCTGTGGTCCTGGTTCGGCCGACAGTCGATCGCGGCGCGGCTGTTCGTGTCCTCGGCCCTTTGGAGCGCCGTCATCCTCGCGGTCGCGGGCGTCACGCTCAGCGCCTTCAACTTCCGCGCCGCCGAACAGGATTTCGACGCGCGCCTGGGCGTCTACCTGCGCGCGCTGGTGGCCGACGTCGCGGCGGGGGGCGACGACAGCAGGGGGTCGGCGACCGGGCTCGGCGAGCCGCTGTTCGAACTGCCGCTGTCGGGCTGGTACTGGCAGATCACCCGGCTGGACGCCGCCGAGCCTCAGGTCCGCGCCTCGCGGTCGCTGTTTGCCGAGCGCCTGCCCCCGCTGCCCGCCGACGCCGCGTCGGCGCCGTCCGGGGGAGGGCGCAAGGGCTACGTCACCGGTCCCGACGACCGGCTGCTGCGGATGGTCGAACGCTCGATCGACGCCGGCGACGACGGCCGCTACCTCGTGCAGGTCGCGGCCTCCACGGTCGACATGACGGCCGACATCGACGGGTTCAACCTGGCGCTCGGCCTCACCTTCGTGCTGCTGGCCTTCGCCCTGGTGGGGTCGACGGCCCTGCAGTTGCGGTTCGGGCTGCGGCCGCTCCGCCGCATCCAGGCCGGCGTGGCGGCCATCCGGCGCGGCGAGGGCGAGCGGATCCAGGGCCGGTTCCCGCCCGACCTCGCGCCGCTCGCGGGCGAGCTCAACCTGCTGATCGCTTCCAACCGCGAGATCGTCGAACGGGCCCGCACCCAGGTGGGCAATCTCGCCCACGCGCTGAAGACGCCGCTCAGCATCCTCGTCAACGAGGCCGACCGGGAGCCCGGAGAACTGGCCGCCAAGGTGCGCGGCCAGACGGGCATCATGCGCGATCAGGTGTCCTACTACCTCGACCGGGCCCGGGCGGCGGCCCGCGTCAGCGTGATCGGCACCGCCACCGACGTGAAGGACGGGGTCGAGGCCCTGGTCCGGACCTTCGACAAGATCTACGTCGAGCGGAGCCTCAGTTTCGAGATGCAGGTTCCCGACGGGCTGCGGTTCCGCGGCGAGCGGCAGGACTTCGACGACCTCGTGGGCAACCTGATCGACAACGCGGCCAAATGGGCCGCGGCGGTGGTGGCGGTCCGGGCCGAGCCGGCCCGCGACGCCCAGGGCGAGGCGGCCGAGATCGTGCTGACCGTGGACGACGACGGGCCGGGCCTGCCGGCCGAAGCGCGCGATTTCGCGACGCGGCGGGGGCGGCGGCTCGACGAGAGCAAGCCGGGCTCGGGCCTCGGCCTGTCCATCGTGGCCGATCTCGCCAGCGCCTACGGGGGCCTGTTCAGCCTGCACGACAGCCCGCTCGGCGGTCTCCGGGCCGTTCTGCGCCTGCC
>CAXTEP010000009.1:2887-6482 GCA_964243125.1 uncultured Lichenihabitans sp.
GGGGCGAGAAAGGGCATCGATGGATGGGATCGGTGTCAGCCTTGGTGTAGGCTTGGCAAGGCGGTCGGGCCATTGCGACAGGCCGCAAGCTTGCCGGGCCGACGAGAGGGTTCGAGCGTCAGCATGATCTGGGTCGCCTTCGCCGCCATAACCGCCGCGGCCGTGCTGTGCCTGGTCTGGCCGTTGTCGAGCCGTCCGGGCCGACGCGGCGCCGTGGAGGCCGACGTCGCGTTCTACCGGAGCCAGCTGGCCGAGGTCGACGACGACGTGGCGCGGGGCTTGGTGCCGGCCGGCGATGCCCACGCCACGCGGGTGGAGATCGGCCGGCGCCTGCTCGCCGCCGCGGCCCGCATCGAAGCCGTGCGGCCGCAACGCGGGTTCAGGATGCGGCGCCTCGGTGCCCTGGCGCTTGCCGTTGCGGTGGTGCCGGCGCTGGCCCTCGGCCTGTACCTGCGGCTGGGTCATCCCGACCAGCCCGACCTGCCGATCGCGTCGCGCGACCCGGACCGCACCTTCGACCTCGCGGCCGCCATCCCGAAGATCGAAGCTCACCTCGCGGTCGACCCGCAGGACGGCAAGGGTTTCGACCTGCTGGCGCCGCTCTACTTCCGCATGGGGCGCTTCGACGACGCGGCCCGGGCCTACGCGGCGAGCTTGCGCCTGCTCGGCGAGCGGGCCGACCACCGCGCCATGCTGGGCCAGGCCCTCATGCTCGCGGCCGACGGGGTCGTGACCGCCGAGGCCCGCGCGGCGTTCGAGAAGGCGCTGGCCCAGGATCCCGGGCTGCCGCAGGCCCGGTACTTCCTGGCGCTGGCGGCCGAACAGGATGGCGACATGCCCGAGGCGCTGCGCCGGTTGCGGGCCCTCCAGGACGACTCGCCGCCCGACGCGCCCTGGCAGGCGGCGGTCCGGGACCGCATCGCGAGCCTGTCGGGCGGCTCCGATCCCGCGCCTCCCTCCGTCGGCCCGCCCGCGGGGCCGGCGGCCGCAACGGTCGCGGCGCTGCCGCCGGAGCAGCGTTTGCGGGCTATCCGCGGCATGGTGGACGGCCTCGCGGCGCGACTCGCGCAAAACGGTCGCGACCCGGAAGGGTGGCTCCAGCTCATCAGGGCCTATAAGGTGCTGGGAGACCCCGCCAAGGCCCAGGGCGCCCTGGCGGACGCCCGCCAGGCGCTCGGCGGCGACGCGCCGGATCTGGGGCGCGTCAACGATCTCGCCCGGCAGCTCGGGCTGGAAGGATGAAGCCGACTTGACCCGCAAAGGCAGGCGCCTCGCCATCATCGGCACGGCCGGCACCGTCGTGGCCCTGGCGGTCGGCCTCGTGCTGTTCGCCCTGCGCGACAGCATCGTGTTCTTCTACGGGCCGACCGAGCTGACCGAGCGCGCGCCCGCGCCCGGCACCCGCCTGCGACTCGGCGGCCTCGTCGAGCAGGGCTCGGTGGCTCACCTCGGCGGCGCCAGCATCACCTTCCTGGTGACCGACCTCAGCCACGACGTGAAGGTGACCTACACGGGCCTGCTGCCCGACCTGTTCCGCGAAGGGCAGGGCGTGGTGGCCGAGGGCGTGGTGGAAGCGCGGGGCGTGTTTCGCGCCGACAGCGTGCTGGCCAAGCACGACGCTACCTACATGCCCAAGGACGTGGCCGACAAGCTGAAGCAGCAGGGTGTGTGGCGGGGCGAGGAGCGGGCCGCCAGCGCCGCTTCCTCCACCCTGCGGTGAGACCCCGGCCATGATCGTCGAAACCGGTCACTACGCCTTGGTGCTCGCGCTCGCGGTCGCGCTGGTGCAGTCCGTCCTGCCGCTGTGGGGCACGCGGCGGGGCGACCCTGGCTTGGCCGCGATCGCGGTTCCGGCCGCCTGCGTCCAGTTCGCCCTGGTGGGTTACGCGTTCGCGGCGCTGGCCTACGCCCACGTGACGTCCGACTTCAGCCTCGTCAACGTGGCCGACAACTCGCTCACCACCAAGCCGCTGATCTACAAGATTTCCGGCATCTGGGGGAACCACGAAGGGTCCATGCTGCTGTGGGTGCTGATCCTCGCGGTGTTCGGCGCCGCCGTGGCCCTGTTGGGACGCGGCATGGCGGACGACCTCAGGGCCAACACGCTGGCGGTCCAGGGCTGGATCGCGGCGGCGTTCCTGCTGTTCGTGCTGCTGACCTCGGATCCGTTCGCACGGCGCTTTCCCGCGCCGTTCGAGGGCAGCGACCTCAACCCGATCCTGCAGGACCCGGGCCTCGCCATTCACCCGCCGCTGCTCTACCTCGGCTACGTCGGGTTCTCGATCGTCTTCTCCTTCGCGGCCGCGGCCCTGATCGGCGGCCGGCTCGACGCCGCCTGGGCCCGCTACGTCCGCCCCTGGATCCTGATCGCCTGGAGCTTCCTGACGCTCGGCATCGCCATGGGGTCCTACTGGGCCTATTACACGCTGGGCTGGGGCGGGTTCTGGTTCTGGGACCCGGTCGAGAACGCGTCCCTCATGCCCTGGCTCGCCGGCACCGCGCTGCTGCACTCGGCGGCCGTGATGGAGAAGCGGGACGCCCTCAAGGTGTGGACCGTGTTCCTGGCAATTCTCACTTTCTCGCTGTCCCTGCTCGGCACCTTCCTGGTCCGCTCGGGCGTGCTCACCTCCGTGCATGCCTTCGCGGTCGACCCGTCTCGCGGCGTGTTCATCCTGGCGATCCTGACGCTGTTCATCGGCGGGTCGCTGGCCCTTTACGCCTGGCGCGCGCCCGCGCTGCAGCACGGCGGGCTGTTCGCGCCCGTGTCGCGGGAAGGCACCCTGGTGGTCAACAACCTGCTGCTCACGACCTGCTGCGCGACGGTGCTGACCGGCACCCTGTACCCGCTCGCGCTCGAGGCTCTGACCGGGGCCAAGATCTCGGTGGGGGCTCCCTTCTTCAATCTCACCTTCGGGCCGCTGGCGGCACCCCTGCTGCTGCTGATGCCGGTCGGCCAGTCGCTCGCCTGGAAGCGCGGCAACCTGCTGGGCGCCGCGCAGCGCCTGACCGTCGCGCTGGCGCTCGGCTTCGCGGCGGCCCTGGCGCTCGCGGCCGCGACCCGGGGCGGCCCGGTGCTGAGCGCGCTCGGGGCCGGGCTCGCGGTCTATCTCGTGGTCGGCTCCTTCGCCGAGCCCGCGTGCCGCATCGGGACGCGGGGCGGCCTCGCGGCCGTCGTGGCCCGTGCCTGGGGACTGCCCCGCTCGGCCTGGGGCACCGCGCTCGCGCACGCGGGGCTCGGCGTGACCCTGCTGGGCTTGGCCGCCACGGGCTGGGGGGTGGAGCGGATCACGACGGTCCGCCCGGGCGAAACCGTGGCGCTGGGGCCGTTCGCGATGACCATGCACGCCCTGTCGGCGCGCCAGGGGCCGAACTACAGCGAGGTCGTGGCGCCGCTCGACATCGCGCGGGGTGGGGTCGTGGTGGCCACGGTCGCGCCGGCGCGTCGCTCCTTTCCGGTGCGCCAGGCCGAGGTCACGGAGGCCGGGATCGCCACGCTCGGCCTGGGCCAGGTCTACGTCAGCCTGGGCGACCGGCATCCGGACGGATCGGTCGACGCCCGCATGTTCTGGAAGCCGCTGGTCACCATGATCTGGAT
>CAXTEP010000009.1:6582-23790 GCA_964243125.1 uncultured Lichenihabitans sp.
ACGGATCGGTCGACGCCCGCATGTTCTGGAAGCCGCTGGTCACCATGATCTGGATTGGTGCGCTGATCATGGGCCTGGGCGGCGCCGTGTCGCTGTCGGACCGTCGCCTGCGGATTGGCTTCGCCCGCAAGGTGGCGCGGCCGCGCGCGGTCGCGGCTCCCCAGCCGGCCGAGTGACACGCGTGCGCCGCCTCCTCGCTCCCCTCGCGCTCGCCGGTCTCCTGGCCCTGCCCGGCCCCGCCCGGGCCGTGCTGCCCGACGAGGTGCTGCCCGACGCCCGCCTGGAAGCGCGTGCGCGCGCCATCTCGTCCGGCCTGCGCTGCCTCGTGTGCCAGAACCAGTCGATCGACGATTCCGGCGCCGAGCTTGCCCGCGACCTGCGGCTGATCGTGCGCGAGCGCCTGAAGGCGGGGGACTCCGACGAGGCCGTCGATGCCTATCTGGCGGCGCGCTACGGCGCCTTCATCCTGCTCCGGCCGCCGTTCCAGCCAGACACGCTGCTGCTGTGGGGGACCCCGGTGCTGGTGCTGGCCGCGGGGGCGGTCGGCCTTCTGGCCGCGAGACGCCGGATCACCCCCGATCCCGTCCAGCCCCTGGACGCGAGCGAGCGGGCCCGGCTCGACGCCCTGCTCGACGCGGCCGACGGCCCGCCGGCCCACGCCGGCTGAGCCGGCCGCAATCTTACGAACATTTCATCGGGCGGAAATGGTCATGTAAGCCAGCCTTCCCCATCTTGTGCTCATGAACTTGGCGCCGTGGCGCGGTTCTGAACAAGATCGAGGAGCTCCCAACCATGACCCATTCGGACCCTAACGGCCCGGTGTCGAAGTCGTCGTCCCGCGTGACCCTGCGCGCTGTCCTGCTCGGCGCCGCGGCCGTGATCGCGGTGGGCGGCGTCGCGACCGAAACCACCTTGCTGACCACCAACCCCGTCCACGCGGCCCAGATCGCGGCCCAGCCGGCTCCCGACCAGATCGCGCCCGGCTCGTTCGCCGACGTGGTGGACCGGGTCACCCCGGCGGTCGTCTCGGTCAAGGTGAAGATCACCGAGTCCGACGACCAGGACAGCGACGCCACCCCGCAGCGCAGCATGCCGAACGTCCCTAAGGACGACCCGCTGTACCGTTTCTTCAAGCAGTTCGGTGACAACCAGGGCAAGCCACACCCGCGCACCGGCATGGCGCAGGGCTCGGGCTTCTTCATCTCGCCCGACGGCTACGTCGTGACCAACAACCACGTGGTCGAGAATGCCACGAACGTCGAGGTGACCCTGCAGGACGGCAAGGTCGTGCCCGCCACCGTGGTCGGCACCGACAAGAAGACCGATCTGGCCCTGCTGAAGACCAAGAGCGGTGACAACTACCCCTACGTGCCGTGGTCGGACCACACTCCGCGCGTCGGCGACTGGGTGATCGCGGTCGGCAATCCCTTCGGCCTGGGCGGCACCGTGACGGCCGGCATCGTGTCGGCGCGCGGCCGCGACATCGGCGCGGGCCCCTACGACGATTTCCTGCAGATCGACGCACCGGTGAACCGCGGCAATTCGGGCGGCCCGACCTTCAACACGCAGGGCCAGGTGGTCGGCATCAACACCGCCATCTTCTCGCCCTCGGGCGGCAGCGTGGGCATCGGGTTCGCGATTCCCGCCGAGGTCGCCAAGGACGTGGTCGCGTCGTTGAAGTCCAACGGCTCGGTGGCGCGCGGCTGGCTCGGCATCCAGATCCAGCCCGTCAACACTGACATCGCCGACAGCCTGGGCTTGAAGGACACCAAGGGAGCGCTTGTGGCCGAGCCTCAGCGCGACTCGCCCGCCGCGACCGCCGGCGTGAAGTCCGGGGACGTGATCACGGCCGTCAACGGCGACGCGATCGAGGGTCCGCGCGAACTGTCCCGCCGGATCGCCGGCATGGGTCCGGACAAGAAGGTGGACCTCACCCTGTGGCGCGACGGCCAGGTCAAGACCGTGGGCGTGACGCTCGGCCGGCTGCCGGCCGACAAGGAGGCCAAGGCCGATCCGGCGCCCCAGCAGGAGGACAAGGCGCAGCTCGCCTCGCTCGGCCTGACCCTGGTGCCGTCCTCCGTGGTGCCGGGCGGCAGCAAGGACGGGGTCACGGTGGCCGAGGTGGATCCGGACGGCGTCGCGGCCCAGAAGGGCCTGAGTGCCGGGGACGTCATCCTCGAAGCCGGCGGCAAGACCGTGTCGCGTCCCTCCGAGGTCACGGCGGCCTACAACACTGCCAAGAAGGATGGCCAGAAGGCCCTCCTGCTCAGGGTCAAGACGGGCGACAACGTCCGCTACCTGGCCCTGGCCACCAAGGCGGCCGGCTGAACCGCAGCGGCGACGGCCCGGGACCTATCCCGGGCCGCACACCTCCGACGGCCCGGATCCCGGCCGATGGCGGCTTCGGCGGGAGTGTCCTACATGTCGGGCATGAAGATCCTGGTCATCGAGGATGACGCGGAAGCCTCGGCCTACCTGGCCAAGGCGTTCGGCGAGGTCGGGCATCGGGCCGAAGTGGCGCATGACGGGCTGGAAGGCTACGCGGCCGCCCAGGCCGGGCGCTACGACGTTCTGGTGGTCGACCGCATGCTGCCCAAGATGGACGGATTGTCCCTGATCGGCGCGTTGCGCGAGCAGAAGGTCGAGACCCCCATCCTGATCCTTTCGGCGCTCGGCCAGGTCGACGACCGCGTGAAGGGCTTGCGGGCCGGCGGCGACGACTACCTGGCCAAGCCTTACGCGTTTGCCGAGCTCCTGGCCCGCGTCGAGGTCCTGGCGCGTCGCAAGCCCTCCGGCAGCCAGGAGCCCACGACGTTTCGGGTCGGCACGCTGGAACTCGACCGGCTGTCCCACAAGCTCACGCGCGCGGGCCGCGACATCCTGTTGCAACCCCGCGAGTTCCGGTTGCTCGAATACCTGATGAAACACGCCGGGCAGGTGGTCACGCGCACCATGCTGCTGGAAAACGTCTGGGACTACCATTTCGACCCCCAGACCAACGTCATCGACGTCCACATCTCCCGCCTGCGATCCAAGATCGACCGGGGAACCGAACAGCCGCTCCTGCATACGATCCGCGGGGCCGGGTACATGATCCGTGACGGCGCTCGGTAAGCTCTTCCGCACGACGGTCTTCAAGCTGTCGCTCGCCTATCTGGTGATCTTCGCGATCGGCGCGGGCGTGCTGCTCGGCGGGCTCGCCTGGAACGTCAACGTCCTGCTCGACGAGCAGATCGGTGCGACGATCGGGGCCGAGATCAACGGCTTGGCCGAGCAGTTCGAGAGCGGCGGCATCAGGACGTTGGTGCAGACCGTCGAGCGTCGCATCGCCGAGCCCGGCGCGTCCCTCTACCTCGTCACCAATTTCGCGGGCGAGAGCCTGGTGGGCAACGTCGCGACGCTGCCGTCGGGCGTGATCGAGCGGCCGGGCCTCGTGGAAACCACCTACGAGCGTCCCAACGA
This sequence comes from uncultured Lichenihabitans sp., assembly GCA_964243125.1. Lineage (GTDB taxonomy): Bacteria > Pseudomonadota > Alphaproteobacteria > Rhizobiales > Beijerinckiaceae > Lichenihabitans. The sequence goes on from CAXTEP010000009.1 coordinate 10,045, forward strand.
CCGCGGCCGGACGTTCGACGCGCTCGCCCGCATCTTCCTGCTCCCGGGCGGTTTTCGCCTGATGGTGGGACGCGACCTCGCCGAGCGCGAAACCCTGCGCGCCGTGATCACCCACGCCCTGGTGGGTTCGCTGCTGTGGCTGGCCGGGATCGGCACGGTCGGCGGCATCCTGGTGGCGCGGCGGGTACTCCGCCGCGTCGACGCCATGTCGGACACCGCCGCCACCATCATGGCGGGCGACCTGTCGCGACGCCTGCCGATCGCGGGCACGCGGGACGAGCTGGACCGGCTGGCCGCCAACCTGAATGCCATGCTGGACCGGATCGACGCCCTGATGGCTGGGGTCAAGCAGGTGTCGGACAACATCGCCCACGACCTGCGCACCCCCCTGACGCGGCTGCGCAACGGCGCCGAGGAGGCGCTCCGGTCGGCCGGGACGGTCGACGATCTCAGGGGCGCGCTCGAGCACACGATCGAGGAGGCCGACCGCCTGATGGCGATCTTCTCGGCCCTGCTGATGATCGCCCGCGCCGAGGCCGGCGGCGGTTCCGGCGATCTGTCGGCCCAGCGGGTCGGCGCGATCGTGCGCGATGTCGTGGACCTCTACGAGCCTGCCGCCGAGGAGGCCGGCACGGCCATCCGGGCCGTCGTGGACGACGGAGCGATGGCGCGCATCAACCGCGAGCTCGTCACGCAGGCGATCGCGAACCTGCTGGACAACGCCCTGAAATACGGCGCCGCGCCGGCCGACGCTGCTTCCGGCGCGGACAACGGCATCGCGGTCACGGTTCGCGAGGTCGGAGCCGAGGTCGAGATCGCGGTCGCGGACCGCGGCGCCGGCATCGCGGACCGCGACCGGGCCAGGGTCGTCGACCGATTCGTCCGGCTGGAAGGATCGCGGAGCCAGCCCGGTTCCGGCCTGGGCCTGTCGCTGGTGGCCGCCATCGCGAGCCTGCACGGCGGCCAGTTCCGCCTGGACGACAACGCGCCGGGCCTGCGGGCCGTCCTCACGCTGCCGGCCGTCGACGGGTCCGCCCTCTCGCGGCCCGCGCGCGAGACCGTCGCGGCCGTGTCCTGACCTTCGGGTGTCAGGCCGGCGTCTTGACGCGGCGCGGTGGGGTCACCTGCGGGTTCTTGGGGGCGGGCAGGTGAGCCATGATGACGGTGCCTTCGCCCAGGCGCGAGCGGATGCGCAGCCCGCCGCCGTGCAGCTCCAGCAGCGAGCGCGCGATCGCCAGACCCAGGCCCGATCCCTTCATGCCGTCGCGCAAGGTCGGGTCGATCTGCTCGAAGGGACGGCCCAGGCGGCGCAGCGCCGAGGGCGGGATACCGACGCCCGTGTCGGCCACGAAGATGTTCAGCGCCCCGTTGGCGTTGCGGGCCCGCACCGTGATGCGTCCGCCCTCGGGCGTGAACTTGAAGGCGTTGACCAGGAAGGTGTGCATGACGCGCTGCACGGCGGCGCGGTCGGCGTGCACCAGGCAGCCCGGCGACGTGTCGGCCACCAGCGATATGTTCTTGTCGGTCGCCTGCGGCTCGATGGCGTCCACGGCCGCGATCACGGTCTCCTCCACCGGGAACAGGGTGCGCTCCAGCCGGATCTTGCCCGATTCCAACTGCGACATTTCCAGCACGTCGGAGATCAAGGCCAGCAGGGTTTCGCCGCTGGCGCGGATGTCGGTCGCGTAACCCGCGTAGCGCGGCGACCCGAGCGGCCCGAAGGTTTCGGTGCACATGACATCCGAGAAGCCGATGATGGCGTTGAGCGGCGTGCGCAGCTCGTGGCTCATGTTGGCCAGGAACTCCGACTTGGCCCGGTTGGCGCTTTCCGCCTCGGCCTTCTTCTCCATGTGGCGCTCGGCGAGGTCGGCCAGGACCTGGGCCTGCGTTTCCAGCGCCTGGCGGGAGCGCCGGAGGTCCGCCACCGTCGCCATCAGGCGGCGCTCGGAGTCCATCAGCCGCTCCTCGTGCCGCTTGAGGCTGGTGATGTCGGTGCCGACCGACACGTAGCCGCCGTCCCGGGTGCGGCGCTCGTTGATCTGCAGCCAGCGGCCGTCCTGCAGCTGGGCCTCGTAGGAGCGCGCTCCCGAGGAGGAATGGTCGCCTAGGGGGATCTGCGTCTGCACCAGGGCCGGGGTCGCGTGGGCCACCACGTCGGCGTAGCGGCTGCCCGGCGGACAGGCGTTCGGCACGAGGTTGTGCAAGCGCAGGAATTTGGAATTGCAGGTCACGAGGCGGTTGTCGGCATCCCACAGCACGAAGGCTTCGGAGATCGTCTCGATGGCGTCGGCGAGGCGCACGTCGGCGGTGGCGCTCCGCTCGGCCAGGATCTTCTCGTCCGAGATGTCCACCGCGATGCCAACGAGGTAGAGCTCCCCGCCGGCCTCGCGGACCAGTTCGGCCCGCACCCTCAGCCAGACCCAGTGGCCCGCCATGTTGCGCAGGCGGAACACGTGGTCGATGGCGTGGGCCCGTTCGCTCGCCAGCATCTCGGCGACCGTCGACAGGTCCTCGTCCTGCGGGTGGACCAGGGCGTTCACGTCGCCGAACGACACGAATTCCGAGGACGCCTGCATGCCCAGCATGGCGTACATGGACTCGGACCAGTAGATCCGCCCGCGCGCCAGATCCCAGTCCCACAGCCCGCAGCGCCCGCGGTTGAGGGCGGTGTCGATGCGGTCGTGGACCTTGCCGTAGAGCGCCTCGCTGGCGCTGGCCCGCCCCGACTGCCAGTAATACGCGTAGGCGATGATGGCGAGCACCGAGGCGGTGGCGAACAGCAGGACGCCGGAGCGCAGCGCCGCACTGCGCCAGTCGGCCAGCAGGCTGGAGACCGGGTGGACCACCGCGATCTGGCCGTAGGGTGCGTTCAGGCTCCGCACGGTGGCGAGCGCGTCCTCCCCGTCCGCCAGCGTGATGCGCAAGACGCCAGCCTTCTCGGTGAAGGTGGTGAGCGGCTGAGCCGGCCCGAGCCGGTCGGACAGCGATTGCTTGGCGGCCAGGACGTCGTGCGGCCCGGCGTCGGGCGGCAGCACGCCCACCACCGTGCCCGACGCATCGGACACGAGGACCTGCCGGCCCGCCGTGAAGGCCCGGCTCGGCAGGGCCTGCAGCAGGGTCGCGAGCGCTGCCTCGCCACCGCTGCCGGCCAGGGCCTGGTTGAGCTGGGTCGCCGCCACGGACCCGACGAGTTCGATGTCGTCGATGGCATCGCCGATGGCCCGGCTCCGCGACTGCGTCGCTTGCAGGCACGCGCCCGTCACTAGGACACCGAGGAAGCAGAACACCATCACGGGAACGAGCCGCCGGAGCAGCCATTCGTAGTCCGCGGTTCGCCGGTGCGATGACTGCGCCAGAGCGCGCGCAAGTCCTTGCAACGACCCTGCGCGCGCAGCGTCGCTGACCGCATTGGCGCGAGCCATCGGTGCCCCCTCGTCAAATCCTCGACCCGGGGAATGTGCCGCATCGCCCCGAATCGTCCCTATCTGAGTCCTGGACCCGCCCCCTGTCTAGCGCTTCTTAACGATGAGTTGACGATTGCGGCGACGCCGTGCCGCTCGCCCGAGAGCACCGGGCGGGCGCGCCCGATTGATCACGAAGGTTTGATCAGGCGAGGCATCGGTCGGCGATGTCCTTGACGTCGGGCGACAGGTCGTTGCGGGCCGCGACCCGGCGCAGGGCCGCCTCGGCGCGCTCGCGGCGCGGCGCGTCCATCATGCGCCAGGACCGGAAAGCGTTCAGCATGCGGGCCGCCACCTGCGGGTTCCGGCCGTCGAGGTGGAGCACCACCTCGGCCAGCAGGCCGTAGCCGCCGCCGTCGGCGCGGTTGAACTGGGTGGGGTTGGCGCAGAACGATCCGATCAGGGCGTAGACCCTGTTCGGGTTGGCCATGGAGAAGGCCGGGTGGCCCATCAGGCCGCGGACGCGGTCGAGCGTGCCGGGCTCGGGTATGGCGGCCTGCACGGCCAGCCACTTGTCGATCACCAGGGCTTCGCGCTCGAACATCCGGTAGAACCGATCGAGCATGTCCTCCCTGGCCGGGCCGGGAAGCTGGCTCGCGACCGCCAGGGCGCCCAGGCGATCGGTCATGTTGTCGGCCGCGTCGAACTGCGCGGCGCACAGCCGTTCGCCCTCGTCGGCATCCGCCACGGCCAGGAACGACAGCAACCCGTTGCGCAGGGCGCGCCGCCCGGCGCTCGCGGCGTCCGGGCTGTAGGGGATGGGCCGCGACAGCGTCGCGTAGAGGGTCGCCATGGGGCCGTGCAGGCCGGCCGCGATGGTGCGTCGCAGGCTTTCGCGGGCGTGACGCACCGCGTCCGGGTCCACGTCGCGCGCGAGGTCGCGGGCGAGGTCGGCCTCGGTCGGCAGGCTGAGCACCTGGGCCGCGAAGGCGGGGTCCGCTTCGGCCCCCGACAGGGCCGACGAGAGGGCCGCGAGCAGGTTGTTGTCGGGCAGGCTGCCGGCCGGCCGATCGTCGCGGCCCAGCATGGCGAAGAGATGCCGGGTCACGCTGGTCTGCGCCGCTTCCCAGCGGTTGAACCCGTCAGGGTCGTGCGCCAGCAGGGTCAGGCGATCCGCCTCGCCGAGGTCGGAAGCGACCCGCACGGGGGCCGAGAAACCGCGGAACAGCGACGGCGTCCCGGGCCGCGGCAGGCGGAACACCAGGCTGCGCGCGGCCGTGTCGAAGACCAGGGTGCCGGCCGCGATCTCGTCCGGGCTCGCGCCCTCGATCGCGACGTCGGCCAGGTCGATGTCGCCGCCGTCCGCCGCCACGATCCCGAAGCTGACCGGCATGACCAGCGGGTCCTTGGTGGGCTGGCCGGGGGTCGGCCTGGTGGCCTGGCTGAGGTCCAGGCGCAGGGTCGCGCCGCCATCCTCGCGCGCGACCCGCACCGTCACCTCCGGGGTGCCGGCCTGGGCGTACCACAGCATGAAGGGGGCGAGGTCGCGCCCCGACGCTTCGGCGAAACAGCCGATGAACTGCTCGATCGTGGCCGCGGTGCCGTCGTAGCGGTCGAAGTAGAGCGCCATGCCGGCCGCGAAAACCTCGGCGCCGATCAGGCGCTTCAGCATCCGGATGATCTCGGCGCCTTTCTCATAGATGGTCGCGGTGTAGAAATTGTTGATCTCGCGGTACACGACCGGGCGGACGCTGTGGGCCAGGGGACCTGCGTCCTCGGGAAATTGCCGGGCCCGCAGGGTGCGGACGTCGGCGATCCGCTTGACGGCGCGCGACCGCTGGTCGGCCCCGAACTCCTGGTCGCGGAACACCGTCAGCCCTTCCTTGAGGCAGAGCTGGAACCAGTCGCGGCAGGTGATCCGGTTGCCGGTCCAGTTGTGGAAGTATTCGTGCGCCACCACGGTCTCGATCCCGGCGTAATCGGCGTCGGTCGCGGTTTCGGGCGAGGCCAGGATGTACTTATCGTTGAAGACGTTGAGGCCCTTGTTCTCCATGGCCCCCATGTTGAAGTCCGACACCGCCACGATGTTGAACACGTCGAGGTCGTAGGCGCGGCCGAACGCCTGCTCGTCCCAGGCCATGGAGCGCTTCAGCGCGTCCATGGCGTAGGCGGCGTAGCGCTCCTTGCCGTGCTCCACGTAGATGCCGAGCGCGACCTCCCGGCCCTCGCTCGTCGTGAAACGGTCGTGGATGGACCCGAGGTCGCCGCCCACCAGCGCGAACAGGTAGGGGGGCTTGGGGTGGGGATCGTGCCAGACCGCGAAATGCCGGTCGGTTCCCTCGACGGGTCCGGCCGCCACGCAATTGCCGTTGCCGAGCAGCACGGGGGCCTCATTGCGGGACGCCTCGATGCGGGTGGTGAACACCGACAGCACATCGGGCCGGTCCAGCGCGTAGGTGATGCGCCGAAAGCCTTCCGCTTCGCACTGCGTGCAATAGGCCGAGCCGGTCCGGTAGAGACCCATGAGGCGGGTGTTGGCGGTCGGGTCGAGCAGGGTCTCGACCGTGAGCTCGAAGGGGCGACCCGGGGGCGCCGCGACCGTCAGCGAGTCGGGCTTGGCGAAGCCCGCCGCGAGGTCCAGCGCAACCCCGTCGAGCCGAACCGCGACGGGGTTCAGGTCATCGCCGTCGAGCACCAGCGGCGTTCCGGGCCGCCCGGCGGGGTTGGGCCGCAGCGCCAGGGTGGCGGAAACGCGGGTCGCGGTCGGGTGCAGGCCGATGTCGAGGTCGATCCGGTCGATCAGGTAGTCCGACGGGCGATAGTCGGCGAGGCGGACGGGCTGGTCCTGGTCGGCGCGCATGGGCGGCGGTTCCTTTGTGGGTTGGGACGCGAGGCGGCAGCAGGGGCTAGGCGCGTGTCCGTTTCACGGCGGCCCGCACCGGACCGGCGACCTCGCGGACGGGCGCGTCGATCACCGGCAGGTGGCGCCGGAAATAGGCCGCGGCGCCCAGGTTGCACAGGCCGAGGACGATCAGCAGGACGGGATCGGGCACCCGGAACAGCGGCGACTGCAGCGCCGCCGTGAGCACCGAACCGAACACCATGAACAGCGCGTTGAGCAGGCTGACGCCCGCCACCACGCGGGCGCGGCGGTCCTCGCCCGACCAGGCCTGGACGGCCGCGAAGAGCGGCACGGAGAACAGGCCGCCCGCGCAGGCGAGCCCCACGAGGTCGAACGCGACCCGCAGCCCGAGCGTGCCGCGCAGAAAGTCGCCCAGGCTGACGCTTCCCGCCGCGGCGGGACCGAGAACCGCCGTGGCGACGCCGAGGTCGACCAGGAAGCCCGCCATGAACACGGCCGCCAGGGGGACGTGCCAGATGGTGATCCGCCCCCGCGCGATCAGCACGGTGGCGAGCGAGCCGAGCCCCACCCCGATCGCGAAGAACACGCTGATGGCGGTTTCCACCTCGACACCGCCGCCGATCCGCTGCTTGACCACGAGCGGCACCAGGCTGAGCGTCACGGCGCCGCTCAGCCAGAACCAGCTCACACCCAGCGCGCCGACCCACAGCCTGCGGCTCGCCGCGAGGTCGCGCAGCAGCGCGACCGTGGAGCGCGCGACGTTGCGCGCGACCGTGAGGCCGGGGTCCGCCACGCGGGTCGGAGGGATGAACAGGGTCGTCAGCCAGGAGGCCAGCGCCACGACGACGAGTTCGGCCACCACCGCGCCGGGCGGGGTGCTCGCGAGGCCCGTGATGCCGCCCGCCACCAGGCCGAGCAGGATTGCGATGAAGGTCGCGCCCTCGATCAGGGCGTTGCCGGCCGTCAGTTCCTCCACCGTGAGGTGGTCGGGCAGGATCCCGTATTTGATGGGGCTGAACAGGGCCGAGGCGGCCCCGAGCAGGAACAGTCCCACGAACATGGCCGCGATCGACCCGGACCAGAACGCGGCCGCGACCAGCACCTGCACGGTCAGTTCGGCCAGCTTGATCCACCGCGCCACGGCGGCCTTGTCGTTCGAGTCGGCCAGTTGGCCGCCCACCACCGACAGGGCGAGCGAGGGCAGGATGAACACCGCCACGGCCAGCGTCACCAGCGGGCCCGCGTGATCGTGGCCGACGCGGAACAGGATCATCATGGCCAGCATGGTGCGGACCAGGTTGTCGTTGAAGGCCGAGAAGAACTGGCACCAGAACAACGGCGCGAACCGGCGCGAGATCATCAGCCGCCAAAGCATCAAGAACCCTCGTGAAACCTGTTTCGACGCCCCGTCCTACTCGGCCTGGACCGGCCTGAGCAATTCGAAGCCCTTCTGGGCCGCGCCGGCCGCCACGGCGCCGGCGCCCTCGCCCGAAACCTGCACGGTCGGCACCGCGAAACCAATGCCGTTCTCGGTGAAGGCCTGGTTGATCATCAGCAGCGCCCGCCGCCGCGCCAGGAACTGGGCGTCGCCCGGTTTCGTCATCATCTTGGTCTGGATCTGGATCGCGAAATCGCCGAACTGGACCACGCCCTGCATCTTGAGCGGGTTGATGATCTCGGGCCCCAGATCCTCGTCGGCCGCGAGCGTTTCGCCGATGCGCTTGATGATCTTGCGGACCTTCTCGAGGTCGGTGCCGTAGCGCACGTTCATGACGATCTTGTCGACCACCCAGTCGCGGCTCTGGTTCTGCACCGCGCCCAGGATGCCGAACGGCACCGTGTACAGGGCGCCGCGCTGGTGGCGCAGCTTGATCGACCGCAGGCTGAAGGATTCCACCGTGCCCTTGTAGGTGCCGCTCTGGATGTATTCGCCGATCCGGAACGCGTCGTCGACGAGATAGAAGATGCCGCTGATGATGTCCTTCACCAGCGTCTGCGCCCCGAAGCCGATCGCCACGCCCACCACGCCGGCGCTGGCGATCAGGGGCCCGATCTCGACGCCCGCGGAGGCCAGCGCCATCATGCCGGCCAGCACCGCGATGGCCACGAACAGGATGTTGCGGAAGATGGGCAGCAGGGTCTGCAGCCGCGCCGCGTGGGCGGCGTCCTCGGCCGTGTCAATGCGCTGCAGGTTGGAGGCCAGCTTGCGGTCGATCAGGGCCTTGCTGACGTGCCACAGGAAATCAGCCGCCAGCACGATCACCACGATGCTGATGCCGGGCCGCACAAGCCGGGTCGCCACGGTGTCCTGCATGGTGAGCGAGGTGAAATCGACATCGAGGATGCGCCCGAGCAGGAAGGCCGCGCCCACGATGAGGACACCCCGGATGCCGCGCTCGAACACGATCACGTCGAGCGTGTTCGCGTCGCCGGCCGAGACGCTCGACCCGGCGGGACGGAGCACGTGATTGATCGACCGCCGCGCCACCATCAGCACGCCCGGCAGCGCGGCCGCGAAAGCCGCAAGCCAGAAGCTGCGGCGCGCCTGCATGACCCACAGCAACCAGAGCCCGGCCAGCAGGAGGCTTGCCAGCGACGCGAGCGCTCGCCGGTGCTGCGCGGCGTGGTGCGTGCTCCGGTGCGCGACCGCGTCGGCCAGCGCCACGGGGGGTGCCCGCCACACGATGTCGAGGCCGATCCCCAGCACCGCGAGGGCGACGACGTCGGCGCACAACTCGCTCGACAGCGGCGACAGGCCGAAGCGGCCGAAGATGCCGAGCGTCTGCCAGCCGAAGCCGATCAGGATCGCGGCCGCGATCCAGCGGCGGAACAGAAAGGTGGCGCCCGCCGTGCTGATCGGCACGACCCTGAACCGCTGCGCGCCCGGCGCCAGCAGGATGCGCCCGACCACGGCGGTGAGTCGGACCGCCACCAGGGCGATCAGGTAGCCGAGCAGGATGTCCTTGATGACGCCCGGCCAGTCGAACAGCAGGAACGCGCCCACGCTGCCCAGCGCGAAGCAGAGCACCAGCCCCGAGCCGTAAAGCAGGCGCACGAAGGCGGCCCGCACCCGCTCGTTCACGGTCTCCAACGTCAGGCCGAACAGCCAGCCCTGGCTCGGCCGCATGGCGCGCCGGAACAGCCATTCGGTCCCGAACCCGAGCGCCACGAAGACCGCGAAGAAGCCAGCGACCGACCAGCCGCGCCCGTTCACGGCATCCGCCACCATGACACGCGCCCCGTCGGCCTCGCGCGACAGGCCGGGCAGGTTGGCCGAGACGGCAAGGAGGTGGGCCCGCAGGCCCTGAAGGCGGTCGCCCAGGGTGGTGGCCATCGTGCCGGCCGCAGCTGGGGCCGGCGTGGCCGTTTCGGTGCGGCGGCTGCCGGCCAGGGCGGCCTTCACGTCCGGGTCGGCCAGCAGGTCGAGCAGGGTGTTCAGCTTGGCGGCGGCCGACGCGGCGGCTGCGGGGCTCGCCGCCTCGTCGCGGGCCAGCGTTTCGGCGGGGCCGAGCAGGCAGACCGTGAGAAGCACCGCGGTGGCCAAGACCATTTTTGCGGCGCGCGCGACCGATCGGACCATGGGCACCCTCGCGACTCCTCCGCCTCGTATCTGCACCCGATCCAGCACGGCTTCCCACATTACGCCCCCATCCGCCGCTCCGTTACGGCGGCCCGGTCCCGAACCTGGGTCGAGACGGTTGACGGTGGTGTTTCCTTACGTTCCGCCAGGGAGCAAGGTGCCGCGAAATGCCGGATGCGGGCGTTTCAGCCCAAAAGTCCAACCCTCATCCGGCTTGTCGGCCACCCTCTTCCGCCGGGGCGGGAAAAGAGCAAGAGGGAGAAGGACCGCGCTCTTTACCCGGAACGAGAGCGCTGGCGGTGGCGTCGACCGCTCGTTGACCCTCCCGATCCGCCCCACTAGGGTCCCGCCGCCTTCCCCGATCCCCGACCGGACCGTTTCATGCCCGCCAGCGCCGGCACGCTCCTCGACCCGACCCGCTCGTTCCAGGGCCTGATCCTCACCCTGCAGCAGTTCTGGGCCGCGCAGGGCTGCGTGATCCTGCAACCCTACGACATGGAAGTGGGGGCCGGCACGTTTCATCCGGCCACCACGCTCAGGGCGCTCGGGCCGCTGCCCTGGCGGGCCGCCTACGTCCAGCCGTCGCGCCGGCCCAAGGACGGCCGCTACGGCGAGAATCCCAACCGCCTGCAGCACTACTACCAGTTCCAGGCCATCCTGAAACCCTCGCCGCCCGACCTGCAGGACTTGTACCTCGATTCACTCAAGGCCATCGGCATCGACCTCGCGCTGCACGACGTGCGCTTCGTGGAGGACGACTGGGAAAGCCCGACACTCGGGGCCTGGGGGCTCGGCTGGGAATGCTGGTGCGACGGCATGGAGGTGAGCCAGTTCACCTACTTCCAGCAGGTGGCGGGCGTGGAGTGCGCGCCCGTGTCGGGCGAGCTGACCTACGGGCTCGAACGGCTCGCCATGTACGTGCAGGGCGTCGAGAACGTCTACGACCTGAACTTCAACGGCCGCGACGGGGACGAGCGCATCAGCTACGGCGACGTGTTCAAGCAGGCCGAGCAGGAATATTCCCGCTACAATTTCGAGCATGCCGACACGGCCCTGCTGTTCCGGCACTTCAAGGACGCCGAGGGCGAGGCCCGGGCGCTCCTGGCCGCGGGCGAGAGGGAGGACCGCCATTGCATGGCGCTGCCGGCCTACGACCAGACCATCAAGGCCTCCCACCTGTTCAACCTGCTCGATGCCCGCGGCGTCATCTCGGTCACGGAACGGCAGAGCTACATCGGCCGCGTGCGCGACCTCGCCAAGGCCTGCGGGGCGGCGTGGCTGAGGACGGCGGGCGGGGGTGTCTCTCCCACGGGAACTCGCTGAGGGCCGGCATCAGCGGACCTCCACCACCCTTTCGCCGGCTCGCAGCGCATCCGCGACCTCCGCGAGCACGCCGGCGAGCCTCATCCACAGCACCGCGTTGCTTACGTTGCCGAAACGAATCCAGACGACCTGCGGTTCGTGGCCGGATCGCACCGCGAGACTTCGGAAATCCTCATCCTTGGTGATGATAACCAAGCTCTCGGCCGCGGCGGCCTGCCGGATGTCCCGGTCTGTCGCGTGCAACAGTCCGCGGGATGCGACGTGTTCGGCTTCGAATCCGGCTTCCACAAGCCGTTTCGCAAGTCCCGGCGGCAGTTGAGCATCGACCAGGAAGCGCGGATTCACGCGGCCCGAATGACCCGGTGGTCGACCGCCGAGGCCGCGAACCGGAGAGCGGCTTTGAGATCGTCGGCCTGCAGGTACGGAAAGTCCGCGAGGACCTGCTCGAAGGGAACACCGTCCGCAAGCATTTCAATGACGTCGGACACGCGGATCCGCATGCCTCTGATGCAGGGACGCCCGCCGCAGACATCCCGGTCGACCGTGATCCGGGACATCAGTTCGGGGGGCGGCGCTGCCGACCGCGGGAGCTCGGACCCTTTCTCCGTCATGCCGTCGTTGCCTTCTCTCGATGTTCGCGCCTGCCCCGCAGCGTAGCACGATCGACGTGACAAGCCGACCTGCCGTCTCTAACCAAGCCGCTCGTCCCTTGCATTGGAAGACCATGCCCGACCTGCTGCTTGAACTGTTCTCCGAGGAGATCCCCGCCCGCATGCAGGGGCAGGCCGCGGTCGACCTGCGGAGGCTCATGACCGACGCGCTGGTCGAGCGGGGGCTCACCTACGAGGGCGCGCAGAGCTTCGCGACGCCGCGCCGGCTAACCCTGCACGTCGTGGGCCTGCCGGCCCGGCAACCGGACACGCGGGAAGAGCGCAAGGGGCCGCGCGTGGGGGCGCCCGAGGCGGCCATCCAGGGCTTTCTGAAGAGCGCGGGGCTCGCCTCGCTGGCGGGTGCGGCCATCGTCAACGACGCCAAGAAGGGCGAGTTCTACACGGCCGTGATCGAGCGGCCGGGCCAGCCCACGCCCGCCGTGCTGGCCGCGCTCCTGCCAACCGTCATCCAGGCCTTTCCCTGGCCGAAATCCATGCGCTGGGGCCGCGGCTCGGACAGGCCCGACGCGCTGCGCTGGGTGCGCCCGCTGCAATCGATCCTGTGCACCTTCGCATCCGACACGGAGGAGCCCGAGGTCGTGCGCTTCGCGGTGGGCGGCATCGCGGCCGGCAACACGACGGGTGGCCACCGCTTCATGGCGCCGGCGCGCTTTCCCGTGCGGCGGTTCGACGACTACGCCCCGGCGCTCGAGAAAGCTTTCGTGGTTCTCGACGCCGAGCGGCGCAAGGCCATCATCCGCCATGACGCGCGCGACCTCGCCTTCGCGCAGGGGCTGGAGATGGTGGAGGACGAGGGCCTGCTCGACGAGGTCGCGGGCCTGGTGGAATGGCCCGTGGTGCTGATGGGGCGGTTCGACGAGGGCTTCCTGGACATGCCGCCGGAAGTGATCCGCGCCACCATCCGGGCCAACCAGAAGTGCTTCGTGGTCCGCCGCCCCGGCGAGGCCGCGCTCAGCAACTGCTTCCTGCTCGTCAGCAACATCGTGGCGAGCGACGGCGGAACCGCCGTGGTGGCCGGCAACGAGCGCGTGGTGCGTGCGCGGCTGTCGGACGCCAAGTTCTTCTGGGAGAACGACCTGCGGGTGCGGCTCATCGACCGCTTGCCGCGGCTCGACGCGGTCGTGTTCCATGAGAAGCTCGGCACGCAAGGCGAGCGGGTCAAGCGCGTCGCGGCGCTGGCGCGCGACCTCGCGCCCCTGGTCGGCGCCGACCCCGACTTGGCCGAGCGCGCCGCCCGCCTCGCCAAGGCCGACCTCGTGTCCGACATGGTGGGTGAGTTCCCCGAACTGCAGGGCCTCATGGGCCGGTACTACGCGACTCGCCAGGGCGAGCACCCGAGCGTCGCGGCGGCCGTGGAGGAACATTACAAGCCGCAGGGGCCGTCGGATCGGGTGCCGACCGATTCGGTGTCGGTCACCGTGGCGCTGGCCGACAAGCTTGACACGCTGGTGGGTTTCTGGGCCATCGACGAGAAGCCGACGGGGAGCAAGGATCCTTACGCGCTGCGGCGGGCGGCACTGGGAGTTGTGCGTCTCTTGATCGAGAACACATTGAAAATGGGATTGCAGGCAACAATCCGGCTTCAGGGCATTCGTGTATCACGGCTTCAGATCAACCGTGACGTCGATGCCATCGTCGCGAGTGTAGGTGTGATCGAGCGTTATGCACCTAATGTAAGTGAAGAGCTATTGAAGACAGCTCGTGGCAATATGGCAATTGGTTCCTACGCTCAGACCGCGGTTGACGAGGTATTTGTTCGATCCTCTGACCTCCTCGCCTTTTTCGCCGATCGCCTCAAAGTCTACCTCCGCGACAAGGGCGCCCGCCACGACCTGATCGACGCCGTTTTCGCGCTGCCGGACCAGGACGACCTGCTCATGGTTGTGCGGCGGGTCGAGGCGCTGGGGC
>CAXTEP010000009.1:23890-26578 GCA_964243125.1 uncultured Lichenihabitans sp.
CTGCCGGACCAGGACGACCTGCTCATGGTTGTGCGGCGGGTCGAGGCGCTGGGGCGGCTGCTCGATACCGAGGACGGCCGCAACCTGCTGGCGGGCCATCGCCGCGCCGCCAACATCCTGCGCGCCGAGGAGAAGAAGGACGGGGCCGGGGCGTTCGAGGCGCCCTACGATCCCGCGGCGCTCGCGCAGCCCGAGGAGCGGGCGCTGGCGGCCACCCTGGAGGCCACGCGGACCCACGCCGCCGCGGCGCTCGGCGCGGAGGATTTCGAGGGCGCCATGCGGGCGCTCGCGACCCTGCGGGCGCCCGTGGACGCCTTCTTCGACAAGGTCACGGTGAACGCCGACGACCCCGCGCTGCGCCTCAACCGCCTGCGCCTGCTCGACGCCTTACGGCGCACTACGCTGGCGGTCGCGGACCTGTCGCGCGTCAGCGGCTGAGGCCGGCCGACGGATTCCATCCCGGGAAAGCCACGCCGTTTACGGTCCCATTACGGGCGGGCCGCCAGGCGCGTCTCGATCGTTTACGGGCGTCCGGGGCATAAGGAGCGTCGCGCAACGACCTGTGAACCGCAACGATGCCCGCGACCGAGTTTGATCCGATCACTTCCGCGCCCGACCACTTCCTGGTCGGGCAAGACGCTCAGGGCCGCTGGCTCGTGGTCGAGAGCCACCGTCGCATGGGGGCCCTGTTCAGGACCCGCCGCGACGCCCTCCATTTTCTCGACATCGAGACGAGCAGGCGACCTGAAGCGGTGGAGATGGCCGAGACCACGCTCCGTCTCGATTTCTGAGCCGTCGCAGCATGATCCAAGAATACGGGCAACCCCTGGGTGAGCAGTCGGCTTGGCCGCGCGTGCGCCTCGGCCGTCCCGGGCGCACGCAGGCCGAGAGTTTCGCGCTCAGCCTGACCTCGGGCTTCGGCGTCGTGGGGCCGCTGCTCGCGGCCTGGGAGGTCGGGATCGGCCTGTCGCAACTGGGCGACCTGCGGGTCGCGTCCCGCAACCCCGCCGTCACCGCCACGGTCGTGTCGGCGGCGCCGGTTTCGACCGGCCGGAGCACGGGCGCCAGCCGCGACCTCGTCCTGGCGTTTCCGGCCGGTCCGGCCGCCGACCCGTGCCGCGTGACCGTGCGGGTCGGTCCCGATGCGGCCGGGATGGTGCCCGGCCAGAGCCTCACGGTCGTGCCCCGCGCCGACGCCTGCGCGCCGCCCGTCATTCCCTCGCAAATCGGCAGCGTCGGCCAGACGTTCCTGCTGGCTGCGCTGCTCCTCGCCGGAGGCCTCGCGTCGCTGCGGGTCTGGGGCGTGCTGTGGGGGTCTGCCGCGCGGCCGTGAGCGTCAGTCGAGGCCTTCGACGATCCGCATGTCGCGGTCGGCGCCCCCGTCGAGCGCCTGCATGGCCGCCTGATAGGCCGGGTCCTCGTAGAACCCGAGCGCGGCCGCGAGGGTTCCGAACTCGACCACCACGGTGCGCTCCTTCACGCCGTTCTCCATGACCCTGGCGGGCGTTCCGCGCACCAGGAAGCGCCCGCCCGCGGCCGCGATGGCCGGCGCGGCCAGTTTGGCGTAGGCGGCCAGCTTGTCGGCGTCCGTGATGGACCGGTAGGTGGTCACCAGATAGGCTTTGGGCATTCCAGGCTCCCGTGGGATACGGCGCGACGCTTCCCGGCCGCGCGTGAGCCCATATCAGTCGACGTCCAGCGGCACCACGCCCGTGGGGGCGCCGTCGGGGCCGAGCGTGATCTTCTCGATCCGCATCTCGGCGCCGTGCAGCAGGGCCGCGCAATGGGTCTTCAGCGCTTCGCCGCGCTCGTAGATGGCGATTGACTCTTCCAGCGGAACGGAGCCCTTTTCCAGCCGGCCGATGATCTCCTCCAGCTGCGCCAGCGCCTTCTCGAAGGGTAGGGCCGCGATGTCGCTCGGCACGGAAGGCCTGCCGGTCGTGTCGTTCAAGGGGTAACCTTTCCTCACGGCTCCACGTATCTACCCCGAAGACCATTCCTGCACGGCGAGCGATGTCAAGAGCTGACCCTGTTTCCAACCACGAGGCCGTGCCGGCCGGACGCGAAGGGACGCTGGTCAAGCGCCATAGCGTCGTGGTGCGCCTGACCCACTGGGTCAACGTGCTCTGCCTGACGGTGCTGCTGATGAGCGGCCTGCAGATCTTCAACGCCCGGCCGCAGCTCGATTTCGGCATCAAGACCGATTTCGAGCACCCGCCCGTGTCGATCCAGTCCGACGAGGTCGACGGCAGGGCGCGCGGCTTCGTCCAGGTCGGGTCGCACCGGTTCGACACCACGGGCGTGCTGGGGCTGTCGAACGTGGATGGGCAACCCACCGACCGCGCTTTTCCCTCCTGGGCCACGCTGCCGTCCTACCAGGACCTGGGCGCCGGCCGCTCGGTCCATTTCCTGTTCGCGTGGATCTTCCTGCTGAACGGGCTCCTGTACCTCGTCTGGGGCTTCGCGACTCGGCATTTCCGGCGCGACTTCATCCCCACGGGTCCGCAGATGCGCCACTTCGGCACTGCGGTCCGCGAGCACCTCCTCCTGCGCTTTCCCAAGGGCGAGGAAGCGCGGCAGTACAACGCGATCCAGAAGATCACCTATTTCCTGGTGATCTTCATTCTCCTGCCCGTCCTGGTGCTGGCCGGCTGGACCATGTCGCCCGGCCTCGACGCGGCCTTTCCG
>CAXTEP010000009.1:26678-33627 GCA_964243125.1 uncultured Lichenihabitans sp.
CTGGCGGGCTGCGACAAGGCGATCACCAGCGACGGTGCCCAGGCCACCTACCAGGGGGTCGAGGGTCTTACGCGCCGCCTGCAGGAGGCGATCCTCAGCGGGCAGCAGCTCGCGCCCGAATATACCGAGGCCGACCTGTCGCCGAAATTCTACGCCAACGGCAGCACCGACCCCGACGACCCCGACTACAAGGCCATGGCGGAGCAGGGCTTCGATACGTACAAATTGGTGGTCGACGGCCTCGTGGAGCGGCCGCTGTCGCTGTCGCTCAAGGACCTGCGCGCCATGCCGTCGCGCACGCAGATCACCCGGCATGACTGCGTCGAGGGCTGGAGCTGCATCGGCAAGTGGTCGGGCGTGCCGCTGGCCCACTTGCTCGACCAGGCGGGCGTCAAGCCGAACGCCAGGTACGTGGTGTTCTCCTGCTTCGACAAGATGGACGCCGACTCGCTCGATGGCCCCACAGACTTCTACGGCAGCATCGACCTGCAGGCCGCCCGCCATCCGCAGACCATCCTGGCCTATGACATGAACGACAAGCCCTTGGAGGTTGCTTACGGAGCGCCGCTGCGGGTGCGGGTCGAGCGGCAGCTCGGCTACAAGATGACGAAGTACATCAAGCGGATCGAACTCAGGGAAAGCTTCGCCGACCTCGGGGCAGGGAAGGGCGGCTACTGGGAGGACAACGGCTACCAGTGGTACGCCGGCATCTGACCGGCCGCGCTAGCCCGCGACTTGGAGCCTGAACGGCAGGCCCTCGAAGCAATCCGCTCCCCTGCCGATGCCCTCCACGGCCGCCACCATGCGACCCGACCGTGCCAGCGCGGCGTCGGCCAGGGCCACGAGCCGGGCGTTCGGGGTGGCGGTCGGCGAAGCCTCGCGCAAGGCCGCCGCGACCCCGCGTTCGGACCGGTCCGGGTCGAGCGCGCAAGCCCCGATGAAGGCCGCGGCCGTCGACCGGCTCACCCCCGCGTAGCAGTGGACCAGCATCGGGGTCGCGCGGTCCCAGGCGCGGAAGAAGGCCAGCAGGTCGGCCACGTGGGCCTCGGCCGGATGCGTGTGCCCGTCCCGCGGCTCCACGATATCCGAGACCGCCAGGACGAGGTGGCGGTCGGGCGCGATCCCCGACGGCCGGACCGCCACCACGCCGCCCGGCGACAACAGCGTCACCAGCCAGCCGGCTTCCGAGGCGCGGGCTGTTTCCGCGAGCCGGGCCAGGGAACAGACGTGGATCTCAGCCACCCGCCGCTGTCCTTTGCCGCTGCAGGGCGTCGAACCGGTCCAGGAAAGCCGCCTCGGCAGCGGTCGATCCGGCCGGCGCCAGCGCGGGCAGCGCCGCCGTGCAGGAGGCGGGCGGAGGGCCGAAAACGGCGTCGGCCTCCGCGCCATCGAAACCCGCGAGCTGCGTGGCCTCGAAATGGGCCGCGATCCGGTCCGCCGCCTTGATCAACTCGGCCAGGGCGGGACGGCAGGGCGGCAGGTCGAAGCGCGTGTGGATCGCGTCGAGCAGGCGGTTCTCGACGGCCTTGTAATTGCCGCTCAGCACGGCCTTGAAGGGCGAGATCAGGTCGCCGATGACGTATTCGGGCCCGTCGTGCAGCAGGGCCGCGAGCCGGTCGGCCGCGCTCAGGCCCGGATCGAGGCGGCACGCGAGCGCTTCCACCAGCACCGAGTGCTGCGCCACCGAAAGGATCGCGGACCCTGCGGTCTGGCCGTTCCAGCGCGCCACGCGCGCGAGGCCGTGCGCGATGTCGGCGATCTCGATGTCGGCCGGCCGGGGCTGCAGGAGGTCGAGGCGGCGTCCCGACAGCATGCGCTGCCACGCGCGCGGCACGACCGCGTCAGCCATCCAGCTTCGACAGCGGTGTCCGCGCGGTGCAAACGAGTCCCGCTGGTTTGAACGCCAGCGCGACGTCACGTCCGAACGCGCTGCGCAGCGACTGCTCGATGAGCCGCAGGCCGAACCCCTTCCGCTCGGGTTGCGCTGTGGCCGGCCCTCCGGTCTCGCGCCACGTCACGACCAGGCGCTCGGCGCCGTCGACGCCTGTCTCGGCCCCCCAGGACAGCGCCACGCGCCCGTCCGGGGTCGACCAGGCTCCGAACCGCGTCGCATTCACGGCCATCTCATGCAGCGCCATGGCGAAGGCCAGCGCTCCGCTGGCGGGCAGGTGCTGCTCCGGCCCGTCGATCGTGAGCCGCGGCGCGCCCGCGCCGCCGAACGGCAGCAGCACGCTTTCGGTGACCGCACGCAGGGTCGCGGTGGTCCAGCTATGCTTGAGGATGGAATCGTTGGCGCGCGACAGCGCCAGGATGCGTCCGCCAAACGCCTCCAGGCCCTCGTCGCGCGTGGCCGGCTCGCGCAGGCTCTGGTTCGCCAGCGCTTGCACGACGCTCAGCGTGTTCTTGACCCGGTGTCCGAGCTCGAATGTCAGTCGCGCATGCTCGTCGGCCGCAGTGCGGCGCTCGACGGCCCGCTCGGCCTCGCTCGCGTCCAGCAGTCCCTTGAGGCGGACCACCTCGGCTTCCAGCTCGGTCCTGTCCGCTGCCATCGTGCCCTATCGTTCCTCGATCACGGACCGTGTCCGCGCCGCGGGACCACTAGGCCAGAACGGGGCCGTCCAGACAAGCGTCGGCGCCGCAACCCGACGATCGTGACCGGCTCACGCCCAGCCGGGTCCTTCGAGCTCCACCGGCACGCTGCCGGCCAGCACGATGCCGTGCCGGCGCCGGACATCCTCGGCGCGGTCGAGCCGGATCAGGCCGAGCCCGAGCCCGTCCACGGTCGAGCCCATGGTGCCGAGCTCGACGCCGCCGGCCGTGATCTCGGCCCCGACCGAGGGCGGCTCCCCCTCGAAGCGCACGCCCACGACCCGCTTGCGCGCGGTGCCGCGATGCTCGACCCGGGACACGACCTCCTGGCCCACGTAGCAGCCTTTGCGGAAGTCGACCCCGTGCAGCCGGTCGAGGTTGGCCTCGTGCGGGAACGTTTCCCCGTAGGCGAAGTCGATCCCGCCGTCCGGCACGCCGGCGCGGATGCGTTGCTCCCGATAGGCCCAGCGGGCCGCGTCGTCGCCCAGATGGTCGAGGGCGGGCCGGCTCGCGATCGCCCGTCGCCACAGGCCGGGCGCGCGGGGATCGGCGAAGACCAGGGCGGTGTCGACGGGCACGGCCGTCCCGTCGTCGAGCGCGAAGACGCCCAGGTCCTCGCTGCGGTCGCGGATGGCGACCTTGGCGCGCAGGCGGTACTGGGTCAGGCGCTTGACCAGTTCGGCCGCGAGGCTTCCTGGAACGTCGAGAAGGAAACGGTTCGGGTCGGCCCGGTCTGCGAGGATAAAGAAGTCGGCCAGGATCTTGCCCTGCGGGCTCAAAAGCGCCGCGTAGCGCGCCTCTCCCCCAGCGAGGTTCTCGACGTCGTTGGTCACGAGCCGCTGCAGGAAGGCGCGCGCGTCCAAACCCGACACCTCCACCACGCCCCGATCACCCAGAACCGCCAGCCCGACGTTCATTGCATCCTCGCGCCATCAGTTGTTCATGAATGTTGAGATACGTCCGACGGGCTCTCGTGCAAGGGCCCGGGCGGCGGGGAACGGGCGAGGTCGGCGCGTTGGGCGAAACCTACGATCTGGTGCTGCGGGGCGGCACGTTGGTCAACCAGTCCGGCATCGGGCCGGGCGACGTCGGGATGCGCGACGGTCGCATCGCCGCGATCGGGTCGGTCCCGCCCGGGTCGGCGGGGGCCGAAGTGGACTGCACCGGGCTGCACGTGCTGCCCGGCGTCATCGATACGCAGGTGCATTTCCGCGAGCCCGGCGCCACCCACAAGGAGGACCTCGAAACGGGATCGCGGGCCGCGGCGCTCGGCGGCGTCACGGCGGTGTTCGAGATGCCCAACACCACCCCGCTGACCACCGACCCGCAGACGCTCGCCGACAAGATCGCGCGGGCGCACCACCGCATGACCTGCGACTTCGCGTTCTGGGTCGGCGGCACGCGCGAGAACGCGGCCGACATCCCCGCCCTCGAACGGCTGCCCGGGGCGGCCGGCATCAAGGTGTTCATGGGCTCGTCGACCGGCGCGCTGCTGGTCGAGGACGACGAGGGCGTGGCCGCGATCCTGCGGCACACGCGCCGACGCGCCGCCTTCCACAGCGAGGACGAGTTCCGCCTGCGCGAGCGGCTCGGCGAGCGCGTGCCGGGCGATCCGGCTTCTCATCCCGTCTGGCGCGACGCGCTGACGGCCCTGCGTTGCACCGAGCGGCTGGTGCGCATCGCCCGGGCCGAGCGCGCCCGCATCCACGTGCTGCACGTCTCGACCGCCGACGAGATGGCGTTCCTGGCCGATCACAAGGACGTGGCCAGCGTCGAGGTCACGCCCCACCACCTGACGCTGAGCGCCGACGACTATCCCCGGCTCGGCACCAGGCTGCAGATGAACCCGCCGGTGCGCGACGCCCGCCACCGCGACGCCCTGTGGGCCGGGGTGGCCAACGGGGTCGCCGACATCCTGGGGTCGGACCACGCGCCCCATACCCTGGACGAGAAGGCGAAGCCCTACCCGCAGAGCCCGTCGGGCATGACGGGCGTGCAAACGCTCGTGCCCGTCATGCTCGACCACGTGGCGGCGGGCCGGCTCACGCTGCCCCGGCTCGTGGACATGACGAGCGCGGGTCCGGCGCGCCTGTTCGGCATCGCCCGCAAGGGACGGATGGCGGTGGGCTACGACGCCGACTTGACCGTGGTGGACCTCAAGCGCCGCGTGACCATCACGGACGACTGGATCGCCTCGCGCTCGCGCTGGACGCCCCACGACGGGCGCGCGGTCACGGGCTGGCCCGTGGGCACGGTTCTGCGCGGCCGGCGGGTGATGTGGGACGGTGTGTTGCTCGGAAGCGCCACCGGCGAGCCCGTGCGCTTCCTGGACGCGCTGTGAACTTGCGTGCCGGTCGCTCGATCCCCAGACACGGCCGAAGGCCGGCGGCCCGCGAAGCGGCGCCGGTCGCCCGCCCATGAGGATGCCATGATACGGTTCTGCACCATTGCCCTGCTTGTCGGCGCGTTCGGCGGCGTCGCGTCGGCCAACAGCACGGTGACGCTTCGCGACAAGGCGCAGGCCGCCTGCTACGGGGACGTGCAACGGCTCTGCGGCACGTTCATGCCCGACGAGGACAAGATCACGGACTGCATGAGCACCAAGCGCAGCAAGGTCAGCCCCGAGTGTTCGCGATATTACGATCTCCTCAAGTGACGGGCCCGAGGCGCTTGACCGCGCGCTCGAGGGGCCCCTCGGCTTCGTCGTAATCCGCCCAGGCGCGTGAGCCGCGCAGCAGGCCCGGCACGCTGCGGAGCGTGTAGCGGGACGGATCGAGGCCGCGCCTGACCTGCGTCCAGGCGAGCGGCATGGACACCGGGGCGCCCGGCCGGGCCCGGGGCGACAGGGGCGCCACGGCCGTGGCGAGCCGGTCGTTGCGCAGGTAGTCGAGGTAGATCCGACCGGCGCGCGCCTTCTTGGCCGAGGTGATCACGAATGTGCCGGGCTCGTCGGCCATCACGGACGCGCAGAGCGCGCGCGCGAAGGCCTTGGCGGCGGCCCAGTCCGGGCCCGTGCCGCGGCGGGGCCGCGCCAGCGGCGCCACCACGTGCAGGCCCTTGCCGCCCGTGGTCTTGCAGAAGGACGCGAGACCCAGCTCGTCGAGCCTGTCCTTGATGCGGCGCGCCGCCTCGACGACGGTGTCGAACGTCACCCCGGGGCCGGGATCGAGGTCAAACACCAGCCGCCCCGGCATGTCCGGCTCGCCCGGCCGCCCGTTGCCGGGATGGAGCTCGATCGCGCCGGTCTGGGCCAGGGCCGCCAAGCCCTCGACGCGACCGACCTCCAGGTAGGGTTTGTCGTCGTCACCGACCGCGATCAGGTCCAGCAGGCTCGACGTGCCCGCCCCCGCGTGGCGCTGGAAGAAGTGCGCGCCCCCGATCCCGTCCGGCGCGCGCAGCAGCGAGCACGGGCGGCCCCGGAGATGGGGCATCATCCAGGCGCCGACCGCCTCGAAGAAGCGCGCGAGGTCGAGCTTGGTCACGGGCCCACCGCCGTCCGCCTCGGGCCACAGCGCCTTGCCGGGATGGGTGACGACCACGCCCATGACGGTCGCGTCGGCGGCGGCTTTCGGCACGGGCCCGGAGCCCGGGGCCGGCGTCCGCAACGCGACCTCGTCCGGGCGGGCCGGCGTTTCGGCCTCGACTTCGGCAGCCGGCTTGTCGTCGCGCAGGCCTTTGAAGGAGGCCTGCCGCACCAGCCCGTCCTCGGTCCAGCCGGCATATTGGATCTCGGCCACGAGATCGGGTTTCAGCCAATGCAGGCCGTCGCCCCGCCCCGGCGCATCACGGCCCGAGAAGGGGCTCCGCTCGGCCGCGTGGGCCTTGAGGGCGGGCATGAGACGGTGGAGGACGGCGGCGCCGTAGCCCGTGCCGATCCGCCCCACGTAGACCAGGTGCCCGTCGCGGTGCACACCGGCCAGCAGGGAGCGGAACCGGCCGCCCGTGTCGGTCCAGCCGCCGATCACGACCTCGTGCCCGCCGCGGCACTTGGCCTTGGTCCAATCGTCCGAGCGGCCCGACCGGTAGGGAGCGTCGAGGCGCTTGGACACGATGCCTTCGAGCGAGATGCGGCAGGCGGCCTCCAGCACCGCGGCGCCCCCGGTCGCGAAATGGTCGACGTAGCGCAGCACGGCGTGGTCGGCCGCGGCCTCCTCCAGCAAGGCCTTCAGCCGTTCCTTGCGGGCCGCGAGCGGGTTCTCGCGCAGGTCCTGGTCGCCCGCGCCGAGCAGGTCGAAGGCGAAGAACACCAGGCGCTCGGTTCTTTCCTCGGCGAGCGCGGCCTGGAGGGCCGCGAAATCGGGCGACCCCTGGGCGTCCAGGGCCACGACCTCGCCGTCCAGCACGCTGTCGGGCAGGGCCG
>CAXTEP010000009.1:33727-35734 GCA_964243125.1 uncultured Lichenihabitans sp.
CCGACCGGTCCAGCATCAGGACGCCCTCGCCGTCACCCTCCCTGGCCCGCGCGTCGCGGTGCTTCACGAGCAGCCAGTTGGTCCGCTTGCCGCCGGCGCGGTCGCGCTTCATCCGTACCAGGACCCAGGAACCTGCGAGCTTTTCGCCCTGCAGCATGAACTTCAGGTCGCCGCCTGCAAGGCCGTCCCCGGCCGTCATGCCCTCGGGTGCCCAGGTCCCGCGGTCCCAGACCATGACGGTGCCGCCGCCGTACTGGCCCTTGGGAATCGTGCCCTCGAAGTCGCCGTAGTCCAGCGGATGGTCCTCGACCTCCACGGCCAGCCGCTTCTCATGCGGGTCGAGCGAGGGGCCGCGCGTCACGGCCCATGACTTGAACACGCCGTCGATCTCGAGCCGCAGGTCGTAGTGGAGGCGCGTCGCGTCGTGCTTCTGGATCACGAAACGCCCGGCCGCCGCCGGCCCGACCGCCGCGTCGCCCCGCGGCTCGGTGGTCCTGCCGAAGTCGCGCTTGGCCCGGTAGGAGGACAGCTTGGCGGTCATGGGCGGCGGCATTCGCGGCGACGCGCGACCCGGGCGCGCCGACGCCCGACCATGGCCACGGTGCCCGCTGTTCCGCTTCTTCGCACCCTGGGGTTAACGGCCGCTTCACGCGTCGGCGGCGAGCGCCGGATAGTCCACGTAGCCTTCCGGGCCGGAGCCGTAGAACAGCTCGGGCCGCGGCGGGTTCAGGGGAGCGTCACCGGCCAGACGCTCGGGAAGATCGGGGTTGGCGATGAACATCTTCCCGAACGCGACCGCGTCCGCGTCCCCGGAGTCGAGAACCGTCTGGGCCTTCGCCTTCGAGAAATCCTCGTTCACCACGTAGGGGCCGCCGAACGCCGCCTTGATCTGCGGGCCGAGGCGGTCGTCGCCGAGCTTTTCCCGGGCGCAGATGAAGGCGATCCGCCTCCGCCCGAGCTCGCCCGCCACGTAGCCGAAGGTCCGGGCCGGGTCCGAATCGCTCATGTCGTGGGCGTCGCGTCGCGGCGCGAGATGCATGCCGACGCGGCCCGCGCCCCAGACCGCGATGCAGGCGTCGGTCACTTCCAGCATCAGGCGCGCCCGGTTCTCGATCGAACCGCCGTAGCGGTCGGTCCGCCGGTTGGTGCCGTCCTGCAGGAACTGGTCGAGCAGGTAGCCATTCGCGCCGTGCACCTCGACGCCGTCGAAGCCGGCGCGCTTGGCGTTCTCGGCCCCCTCGCGATAGGCCGCCACCACGCCGGGGATCTCGTCGGTATCGAGGGCGCGGGGCACCTCGAAACTCTTGGTGGGCCGCACGAGGCTGACGTGACCGGCCGGGCGGACGGCGCTCGGCGCCACGGGCGCGGCCCCGTCGAGGTAGACCGGGTCGGAGATGCGGCCGACGTGCCACAATTGCAGCATCATGCGCCCGCCCGCCGCGCGCACCGCGTCCGTGACCACGCGCCATCCCGCCACCTGGGCGTCGGACCAGATGCCGGGCGTGTCGGGGTAGCCGACGCCCTGGGGCGTCACCGCGGTCGCTTCCGACAGGATCAGCCCGGCCGAGGCCCGCTGCACGTAATAGTCGCGCATCAGGGCGTTCGGCACCCGCCCGCCGCCCGTGGCGCGGCACCGGGTCAGCGGGGCCATGAGGACGCGGTTGGGCAGTGTGAGGTCGCCGAGGGTCAGCGGCTCGAAAAGTCCGGGCATGGTGCCTCGTGTGTTGGGTGTGATCGGGTCCGCGAACGCGCGGGTCACGCGAAGGTGAGCGGGTCTGATCCCATGCGGCCGTCCCGGCTGTCCATGGCCGCCACGGCCGCGAGGTCGTCCCCGTCGAGCGCGAAGCCGAACACGTCCAGGTTCTCGCGCAGGCGGTCGGCGTGAACCGATTTGGGGATCGTCAGCAGGCCGTTGTCGACGTGCCAGCGGATCACGACCTGGGCTGGCGTCCTGCCGTGCTTGCGCGCGATCCCGCCCAGCACCGGGTCGTCGAGCAGCGCGCCCTT
>CAXTEP010000009.1:35834-45812 GCA_964243125.1 uncultured Lichenihabitans sp.
GCCGGCCAGTGGATCAGGTAAAGGTCGACCGCATCGAGGCCCAGGCGCTCCAGGCTCTCGTCCATGGCGCGGTCGGCTTCGGCAAAGCCCTGGCGGTCGTTCCACAGCTTGGTGGTGACGAACACGCCGTTCCGGCCGCCCGGGGCCGCGCGGACCGCGGCGCCCACGCCCGCCTCGTTGCCGTAAAGCGACGCCGTGTCCACCGCGCGGTAGCCGAGCCGCAGCGCTTCGCTCACCACCGCTTCCGTGTCCTGGACCGGGGTTCGCCAGACCCCCAGGCCCAGTTGCGGGATCTGCCGGCCGTCGTTGAGGGGCAGGAAGGGCGTATCGATCATGGCGGGCACCGGTAACGTTCGACCCCCAACGCCGTGCGGCGGCGCTTCGTTCGGTTTGCGGGATGCTGCCCGACGCCGGCGCTGGGCCCGCGCCATCGGCGCGCCACGAGCCCGCTACTGGCGCGCCACGATCGCGCTATTGGCGCGCCACGATCGAGAACTCGCCGTGGCGGATGCGCTCGGGCAGCCGTTCCGCGAAGGTTGCGGCCGCATCCTCGCCGTAAACGTCGACGAGCGTCTGGAAAGCCGTGAACAGGGCCGCCTGGACGAAGCAGTCCTCCTCGATGCCGTCCAGCGTCGCTTCCGCGAAAGCCTCGGCCAAATAGGCCAGGGCGGCGCGCCGATCGTCCGTGGCGTCGAGCCGGGCTTGTGTCGAAAGCTGGTCGGGTGTCATGCGGGTAGGTTTAACGTGCGTTTACGCGAACCGCCATCCTGCACGAGGCGGAACGGTTAATGGCGTGGCCTCAATGCCATAACCCGGGTTTCAATCCAGGCCGAAGCGCGCCGAAAGGTCCTGGCTTATCCGCGCGCCTTCCGCCAGCGCGCGGTCGATCGCGGCCTGCGCGGCGGGCGTGCAGGTCCGGTAGGTCAGCCGGTAGTCGCGAAGGCCCCGGTTGTAGCTGCCCGCAAGGCGCGCGGTGCGGTCGCCACCGTCTCCCTCGGCCTCCATCAGGGCCGTCATCTTGCCGCGCCACGCGGCGCCGTCGCCCGCCCCGCACAGGTCGCGCAGGAAGGTCAATGTGCCGAGCAGTTCGGCCAGCCGGGTCAGTTCAGACTCGTAGGGTGGTCCGGGCTTGGGGCCGATCGCGGGCGCCACGACCGCGGGGGGAACGGGGGGCAGGGGCGGTGTTGCGGCCCGCGCGGTTTCGGCCCGCGCGGGGCCGGCCTGCAAGGGCGCCAGCGCGGCGACCATCGCCGCGACTGCCAGCCGCATGTCAGTCCGGCCAGCCGAGGCGCAGGGCCGCGCGCCCCAGCAGCGGCGCGAGCCCCGGCGTGAGCCGCAATCCGTCCAGCCGGAGCGGGTCGGCCCACAGCACGGACCGGACCTCGTCGCTCGCTTGGCCCTCGCCCGCGATCCACTCGCCCACGAACGACGCCACGACGAAATGCCGTTCCACGCGATCGTCCGCGTCGCGCGCGATCACCTCGACGTGACCGTTGAACCCGATGATGTGCGCCCGCACTCCCGTTTCTTCCAACAGCTCGCGCAAGGCCGCGTCCTCCAGGGATTCGCCGACCTCGACGAGGCCGCCCGGCAGGGAGAAGCAGTCCGCCGCGGGCGGGTTGACCCGCTCGGCCAGCAGGACGCGGCCGTCACGGAACACCGCCACGCTGGCGGCGAGGATCGGCCGTGCCGGGTAGGAGCGCGACGGGGCGAGCGTCACACGTGCTGGCCGCCGTTGATGTGGATCTCGGCCCCGTGCACGTAGCTCGACTGGTCGGTGCACAGAAAGTAGATGGCCTTGGCGACCTCCTCGGGCGTGCCGAGCCGGCGCAGCGGCAGGTGCTCGACGATCCTGTCGGTGCCGGGCGACAGGATGGCGGTGTCGATCTCGCCGGGCGAAATGGCGTTCACCCGGATGCCGCGGGGGCCGAAGTCGGAGGCCATCTCGCGCGTGAGGGCTGCCAGCGCGGCCTTGGAGGTCGCGTAGGCAGCGCCCGCGAAGGGGTGGACGCGCGAGCCCGCGATCGACGTCACGTTGACCACGGACCCCCGCGCTTCCTGCAACTCGGCGATCAGGCCGCGCGCCAGCATGACGGGCGCGAAGAAGTTGACTTGGAACACCGTCATCCACGCCTTCAGGTCGGTCTCGATCGTGCCCATGCGGCCGCCTCCCGGCAGCTTGGGCGAGATCGCGGCGTTGTTGACCAGCGCTTCGAGCCGGCCTCCGGTCAGCCGCCGGCGCACGTCGGCGATCGCCTGGGTGGTGCTGGCCGGATCCGCCAGGTCGAGTTGCAGGTGGTCGTCCGGTCCGGCCTCCCAGGGGCAGTTTTCCGGGAACCCGTGCCGCGAGCAGGTGATCACGCGCCATCCCGCCGAGGAGAACCGCTTCACGGTCGCGTGGCCGATGCCGCGCGACGCCCCCGTGAGCAGCATGGTGCGCTTGGGCCCGCCGGGCTGCGGTGTCGTGGAGGTCATGGGTGGCCTGTGGGGCGGCGGCGGCGGAACATGCCGAGCTTATGCCAGCCGCCGCGCCGCGAAGCCAGCGCCGGGCCTCACGGGTAAAGCCGCTCCCGGCTCCAGGGTGCCGTGTCGGCCGGTCGCCGGAACACGACGCGGTCGTGCAGGCGCGAGGGCCGGTCCTGCCAGAACTCGATCGCGGCTGGCCTGATCCGGTAGCCCTTCCAGTGGGGCGGGCGCGGCACGTCCTCGCCCTCGAAGCGCCGGGTCGCGGCCTCGACCTCCCGGTCGAAGGTGGCGCGGGTATCGAGCGGCCGCGACTGCCGGCTCGCCCAGGCGCCGATCTGGCTGCCGCGGTGCCGGCTCGCGAAATAAGCGTCGGCTTCGGCGGGAGCCACCTCCTCGACCGCGCCGCGGGCCCGGACCTGACGGTTCAGCGACTTCCAGTACAGCACCAGGGCGGCCTGCGGATTGCCGTCCATCTCGCGGCCCTTGGCGCTCTCGGAATTGGAATAGAACACGAAACCGCGCGGGTCGTAGCCTTTGAGGAGCACGAGCCGCACGTCCGGCAGGCCCTGCGGGTCGACGGTGGCGAGCGACATGGCATTGGGGTCGCGCGGCTCGCTCGCCTTGGCTTCCGCGAACCACGAGCCGAACAGCTCCCACGGGTCGGTGCTTTCGGTGAAGTCACCAGCGGTTAAGGGTTCCAAACTACTGTCCTGTCCTGCGGTTTGTTGGTCCAGATCGCACCCGTAAGCGTGGAAACGGCCCGACCGATGCTGAACGCGATCCGACAACAAGCAGTCAGCCTCGGGGCCATGGCCGGACGCCGGTCCGGGCGCGCGGCGGTCAGGCTTCTTATCTGCGGCGGGGTCGCCCTGGCGGCCAGTGGCTGCTCGCTTTCTTTTCCCATCGCGGGCTTCGTGAGCGATCCGACCGCTACCGGCTCGATCACCCGGTCGTCCGCGCTGCTCAACCGCGAACTCGACCAGGAAGACTGGCGGCGCGCTAAGGCCGCGCTCGCGGTGGCGCTCGACCCGCAGGGTAGCGGTGCCAGCGTGGCGTGGTCCAATCCGGCCACCGGGGCGCGAGGAACGTTCGCGGCCGCGGCGCCCCCCGTTGCCAAGGCCGACGCCCTGTGCCGGGCCTTCGCGGCCGAGGTCACCGCCGCGAAGGGCGCGACGCGGCACGTGCGCGGCTCCGCCTGCCGCGGCCGCGACGGCGACTGGCTGGTGGCCGAAGCCCGCGAAGCCGCCTCGCTGGGCGGCTGATCACGCGCCGGTACGGCGTCGCCTGCCTGAGCCCGGGTTGCGGTTCGGCCGCGCAAAGCCCATCTTTGGGCGGAGACAAGGCGGCCGTGCCGACACGGGCGGCCGCATGCCATGGGCTCCTCCTCGATGCGCAATCCCTACGACGTGCTGGGCGTCGCCAAGACCGCCGACGCCACAGAGATCAAGAAGGCATTCCGGAAGCTCGCGAAGAGGCACCACCCGGACCAGAGCAAGGATCCCAAGTCGAAGGAGCGCTTCGCCGAAGCCAATCAGGCCTACGAGATCCTGGGCGAGGAAGCCAAGCGGGCGTCCTTCGACCGCGGCGAGATCGATGCCGACGGCAAGCCGCGCTACCAGGGTGCCGACGGTTTTGGGGCCGGCATGAGCGGGCGCGCGGGACCCGGCAACGTGCACGAGTCCTTTGATTTCAGCGGGGGATCGCCGTTTTCGCGCGGGTTCCGAGGCGCGGCCCCGGGCATCGATCCGACTGACCTGTTCTCGGAGTTGTTCGGGGCTGGCAAGCGCGGCGCCTCGGCGACCGCCAAGGGCGAGGACGTGGTCGGCTCCGTGAGCGTAAGCCTGAACGAGGCCGTTCAGGGCACCCAGGCCCGCGTCAGCCTGCCCACCGGCCGGACCCTTGAGATCAACATCCCGGCCGGTATCGAGGACGGCAAGCAGATCCGGCTCAAGGGCCAGGGCCAGCCCGGCGGGCGCAGCGGCGGTCCGGGCGACGCCCTGATCACCATCCGGATCGCCAAGCACAGGTATTTCGAGGTGAGCGGCCGCGACTTGCGGCTGGACCTGCCGGTCACGCTGTACGAGGCCGTGCTCGGCGCCAAGGTCAACGTGCCGACGCTCGACGGCACGGTGGAACTCAACCTGCCGGCCGGCGGGCGCTCCGGCCGGACGCTGCGGTTGCGCGGCAAAGGCTTTCCGGCCTCCGCCACCCAGCCCGCGGGCGACCTTCTGGTGACCCCCCGGATCGTCCTGCCCGACACCGGCGGCGAAGCGTTGCAGGACCTTGCGCGGACCATGCGCGACGAGCACCCCTACCAGCCGCGGAGCGTGCTCGACTGAGCGCAGCCACGCGTGAAGTCAGGGCTGTTCCGCCGCGGGTCGGGCGGTTGGGCGAACCCTCGGCTTCGACAGTCCCAGGCGGGGTTCGCCGGAACCCTGCGTCAGACGGTATGGGGCGTGATCGAAGGCGTGGACGAGGTTGTATTGCCCGCGCCCGAGCCGAACAGGAGCGCGATCGTGTCGCTGTTCGTTGTGTCAGGGTTGGCGATGTCGTAAAGGGCCGCAAAGCGCTGCACCATGGTGCTGAGCTTCTTCGGGTCCCGCAGGTCGCCGAAGTTGACCTTGCTGCTGATGTACTTGGCCTGCACCTCGATGTCGGCCTTCGACCCGAAGGTCGACAAGCCCAGGATGGTCTGGAACACCTGCGTCAGGGCCTTGTCGGCCAGGATGTCGTAGGCGTTGGTGATGTCGGGACCCTTGTTGCGCAGGTAGAGCGCGAGCCTGATGCCCTCGTTCTGCTGGCCGGCCTCGGTTTCCAGGCTCTGCTGGACGTATCCGGCTTCGGTTGTGTTGCGCTGGAAGCGCGTCTGCGCCTGCTGCACCACTTGGTGTCCGGCAAGTCCCGCGGCCGTGAAGTTGAACGCGGCCGCCACCGCGGGAAAGCTCCCGCCGAGCTTGCCGGCCGCGCTCTTGGCCGCCGTCGGGTCGCTGGTCAGGGCCGACCGCAACTGGCTCGCGGTGGTCGAGGCCGGCAGGCCGTAGGCGGTCTTCACGTAAGCGACCAGCCGCGGATCGGCGAGCAGGTCGCTCACCGTGGTCACGGTCGCGATCGCGGCCTTGTAGTGGCTCGTCTCGGTCCGCGCCGCGGCCTGCGAGGCCGCGTCGGTCTTGGCGGCGCGGAGATAAGCCTTCGTGGCGGCCGCCACACCGTCGGGGCTCTGCGCCTGAAGCGCGTCGGTGGCGGCGCCCTTGGCGTCGACGTCGAAGGCGCGGGCGAACGCGAGGCCGTTGGCGAGCGGCGTGCCGTCGAGGACGCTCGCCGCGTCGGACGGGCTTGCCTCGAGGACGTTCTCGACCGTGGCCTGCGGGGTGGCCGGATCGATGCCGTAGGCGGTCAGGACGTAGTTGTAGAGCTGCTTGTCCTGCTCGAGATCCGCGATCGAGCCTACCGCACCGATGTGGGCCTCGTAGTAGCTGGTCGCGGCCGCGGCTTCCGGCGTGTCGGCGGTCTGGCGGGCCTCGAAAAGGCTGACCGTCGCCTGGCGCTGGTCGGCGGTCTGCAACAGCGGCGCGGCCTTCAGCGTGCCGTCCGCCGCGAACCCGAAGGCCTTGGCCATGTCGGCGTAGGCGGGGTTTCTGGACCGGTTCGCGAAGCTTGCGGGATCGGCCGCGTCGCTGGTCAGGATGGACCGCAGCGTCAGGTCGTCGATCCCGGCCGGCAGGTTGAAGGCCTTGATCACGTAGGCCTTTAGGCGCTTGTCGCCCAGCAGCCCGTTCACGGTGGTGATGCCCGTGATGGTCGACCCGTAGTAGGTGGTTTCCCCCTTGGCGGCGGTCTGGGCCGCCGCGGTGGACGCGACGGTGGCGGCGTAGGCCCGCACCGTGGCCGCGATCGCGCCGTTGGTTTGGGCCGCGGGCGTCGGCGCGGCAGCACTGCCGGTGGCGCTCACGTTGAACGCTTGGTGCAGCGCGAGATAACCCGCGCCTGAGGCGGTGTTCAGCGTGCTCTTCGGATCCGCGAGGCTGCTTTCGGCCAGGGCCGCCACGGTCGCCTGGGACGTGGTGGGATCGATGCCGTACGCGGTCAGCACGTAGGAGTAGAGCTTCTGGTCCTTGGCGAGCGCCGCGAAGGACGTGACCTCGCCGATATGGTCCTTGTAATAGGTGGTCGCTGCCTTCTCGGTGTCGGCGTCCAGGTCCGTAGTCCGGGCCGCGAACTGTGCCACGGTCGCGTCCTGCTGGGCCGCCGACTGGATCGACGTCACCGCCACCTTGCCGGTCGTCGTGAAGTTGAAGTTCTGCGCGAAGGTCTTGAAGCGCGGGTCGGTCAGCCGGTTGGCGAGGCTGCTCGGGTCGGTCAGGTCGCTCGCCAGCACCTTCTTGATCAGGCCCTTGGCGTAGGTCAGGTCGTCCAGCCCGAAGGCTTTCATGGCGTAGGAGAACAGCCGGTAATTCTTCACGAAATCGTCGATCGACGTCACCTTGCCGATGTTGGCGTCGTAGTAGGCCTTGTCGCGCTGGTTGACGGGCTCGGCCGCGACGCGGCCCAGGCTCCTGGTCAGGTCCCTGGCGTAGAACTGGTAGCCGAGAAAGGTCGATGTCATCGGCGCGTCCGGTTGGTCACGCCACCACCCTAGGGCAGAATGTTTACCCCAATCTGACCGGCTACGCGGGACCTACATGGTGGCGCCGATCTGCCAGGGCACGAATTCGGCGTCGCCGTAGCCGAGCGCCTCCGACTTGGTGCGCTCGCCCGACGCGACCGCGAGGATCCGGGCGAAGATCTCGGCGCCCTTGGCCTCGATGGTCACGCCGTCCAGGATGTCGCCGCAGTTCATGTCCATGTCGTCGCTCATGCGGGCGTAGACGTCCGAGTTGGTCGCGAGCTTGATCGAGGGGACGGGCTTGTTGCCGTAGGCGGAGCCGCGCCCCGTGGTGAAGCACAGCATGTTGGCGCCCCCCGCCACCTGGCCGGTCGCCGACACGGGATCGTAGCCCGGCGTGTCCATGAACACGAACCCCTTGGCGGTCACGGGCTCGGCATAGCCGTACACGCCGGTGAGCGTCGTGGTGCCGCCCTTGGCGGCGGCTCCGAGCGACTTTTCCAGGATGGTGGTGAGCCCGCCCGCCTTGTTGCCGGGCGAAGGGTTGTTGTTCATGGCCCCACCCGCGCGCGCCGTGTAGTCTTCCCACCAGTGGATCATCCCCACGAGCTTCTCGCCCACCTCGCGGGTGGCGGCGCGCCGGGTCAGCAGGTGCTCGGCCCCGTAGATTTCCGGCGTCTCGGACAGGATCGCGGTGCCGCCGTGACGCACCAGCGTGTCGGCCGCGGCTCCGAGCGCGGGGTTTGCGGTGATGCCCGAATAGCCGTCCGACCCGCCGCACTGCAGCGCCAGCACAAGGTCGGAGGCCGGCAGCGTTTCGCGGCGCGCGGCGGCCGCGACCGGAATCATGTCGCGCAGAACCGCGACGCCCGCCTCCACGGTCTTGCGCGTGCCGCCCGTGTCCTGGATCGTCATGGTGCGGAACGTGTCGCTCTCGCTGAGGCCGTATTCCGCCTTCATGCGGCCGATCTGGAACACCTCGCAGCCGAGCCCGACCAGCAGCACCCCGGCGATGTTCGGGTTGCCGGCGTAGCCCCACTGGGTGCGCTTGAGCGCCTCGAACCCCTCGCCCTTGGCCGCGATGCCGCAGCCCGTGCCGTGCACCAGCGCGATCACGCCGTCGATGGCCGGATGGTCGTCCAGCACGCCCGAGCGCTCGATCTCGCGCGCCATGAAGCGCGCCACGGAGGCCGAGCAGTTCACGCTCGTCAGGATCGCCAGGTAGTTGCGGGTCCCCACCTTGCCGCTCGGGCGCCGGAAGCCCTGGAACGTCGCCCGCTGCTCGATCGGCAGGACGGGCTCGGGCTTGGCGCCCTCGGCAAAATGGTAGTCGCGGGCGAAATCCTGCATCGCGACGTTGTGCTCGTGCACCCAATCGCCGGGCGCGATGTCCTGCGTGGCGAAACCGATGATCTGGCCGAACTTCAGGATCGGCGCGCCCTTGGGCAGGGGCGCAACCGCCATCTTGTGGCCCTTGGGCACGCGGACCCGCGGCGCGATCCCGGCGCCGTTGTGGCGGCCGGGCACGAGCGTGTCGACCGCGACCACGACGTTGTCCTGCGGCTGCAGTCGAAGCGTGCGGGCGGGCTGTGTCGAAAGCGTCATGGGGCTGCCAGGGTGCGGGGGCGCGGCGCCGCGGGCGACCCTGCCCTCGCGCCAACAGGCTTCGACGCTAGGCGCGGGGTTGGCACGGGTCAACGCTTTCGTGCACATTGGCGCCCAGGTGCCGAAACCGTGAGCAGCCGCATGCTGACCCTGACATCCGCCGCCACCCTGCCCGAAAATGCCGGCGCCGCGGTCCTGGTGGGCCGGGCGTGGCGACCCGACCGGGGCGGACCCGCCGTGGTGACCCTGCGGCCCGAGGGCGTGCTGGACGTTTCGGCCACGTTTCCGACCGTGCGCGACCTGTGCGAGCACGACACGCCCGCCGACGCCCTGCGGGCCGCCACGGGCGAGCTGTTCGCCTCGCCCGACGACCTGCTCGCCAATTCGGTCGAGGACACCCGCGACGAGAGCCGGCCCTGGCTGCTGGCCCCGATCGACCTGCAGGCCGTCAAGGCCGCGGGCGTCACCTTCGCGGTGTCCATGCTGGAGCGGGTGATCGAGGAGCGGGCCAGGGGCGACATGGCGGCCGCGGCGGGCATCCGGGCCGAGATCACGCGTCTGGTCGGTGAGGATTTTTCCAAGCTGAAGCCGGCTTCGCCGGAGGCCATGCGCCTCAAGGAGGTGCTGCTCGCGCAGAATGCCTGGTCGCAGTACCTGGAGGTCGGCATCGGGCCGGACGCCGAGATCTTCACCAAGGCGCCCCCGATGGCGTCCGTGGGCACCGGGGCCGACGCCGGCATCCATTCCAAATCGGCCTGGAACAACCCGGAGCCCGAAGTGGTGCTGGCCGTGGCGTCCACGGGCCGCATCGTGGGCGCCATGCTCGGCAACGACGTGAACCTGCGCGACGTCGAGGGCCGCTCGGCGCTGCTGCTCGGCAAGGCCAAGGACAATAACGCGAGCTGCGCGGTGGGGCCGTTCCTGCGCCTGTTCGACGGCGACTTCTCGCTCGACACCGTGCGGGACATGCACGTCACCCTGACGGTCGAAGGCGAGGACGGCTACCGGCTCGAAGGATCGAGCTCCATGGCCCGGATCAGCCGCGACCCCGCCGACCTCGTGGCCCAGATGATCGGCCCCCACCACCGGTACCCGGACGGGGCCGTGCTGTTCCTGGGCACGCTGTTCGCCCCCGTGGAGGACCGCGACGAGCCCGGCAAGGGATTTACCCACAAGGTCGGCGACGTCGTCACGGTCGCGACCCCGGCGCTGGGCCGCCTGACCAACCGCATTCGCCATGCCGAGGACTGCGCGCCCTGGACCTACGGGGCGAGCCACCTGATGCGCCACCTGGCGCGGCTGGG
>CAXTEP010000010.1:0-24586 GCA_964243125.1 uncultured Lichenihabitans sp.
AGCTTGCGGCCGTAGTTGCGCGAGTCGCAGTGGGTGGACCAGCACGCGGCCGACAGGGGCTGCAGCCCGCAGGCATGCCCGCGCTGGTAGTTGTAGAAGCCGCCGTTGGGGCACAGCAGGAAATACTCGTGCATCGTGTAGACGGCCGGCAGGCCCGAGGCGCGGATCGGCACCGCGATGGCGGGCGACAGCGCCTTGGCCCAGCCGTGCACGTGAACGATCGTCCGTCCGCGCGGCAGCGTGTCGAGCAAGACCGCGAGCGCCCGGGCGGCCGCGCGATTCCAGATGCCCTGCGCGGCGGCCGCGACCCGGGACGGGTTGCCCACGAGGTCGTCCTGCCCGAGGCAGACCACCTCGATGCCCGCCTGTTCGAGGTCGGGCGACACGGGCCCGGCGGCCGCGAAGACGATCGGGCGGTGACCGTCCCGGCTGAGCCCGACCGCGCTGTCGAAGGCGACCTTGGCCTGCCCGCCGGTGATCGAGGCATGGTCCAGCACGATGACGACGGTGAGGGGGTCGCTGCTTCTGGCCATGCGCGCATCCAAGGTGGAGAGCCCTGGGCGAAGCCTTGCAGGAAGTGCTTGTCGCCCCCTTAAGATCGGCCCGGGCGCGCGGGCCGGGGTGCGGCGTTGTTCGAGGGCCGAATCTGGAAATGTTACCGGTGCGCTGAAACCAGCAAAGGATAAGCCCGTAACTTACCTGTCGCTCATGAGATGACCGGCACTTCGGAGGTTATTATGTTTTCATTGAAGAATGGCGGCGCCGTCGCGGGAATCGTGCTCTCGGTCGGTCTGGCCGCCGCCCCGGTTTACGCGGCCGTCAAGATGGTGGGCGGCGCGCCCATGTACCCCACCAAGAACATCGTCGAGAACGCCGTCAATTCCAAGGACCACACGACCCTGGTGGCCGCCGTCAAGGCCGCCGGCCTGGTCGACACGCTGGCGGGCCCTGGACCGTTCACGGTCTTCGCGCCGACCAACAAGGCCTTCGCGAAGCTGCCCAAGGGCACCGTCGAGAGCCTCGTCCAGCCCGAGAACAAGGACAAGCTGACCGCCATCCTGACCTACCACGTGGTGCCGGGCAAACTGAGCGCCGCGGAGCTGAAGTCGGAGATCAAGGCGGGCGGCGGCAAGGCCGAGCTCAAGACCGTCCAGGGCGGCACGCTCACAGTGACCCAGAAGGGCAAGGCGCTCGACATCACCGACGAGAAGGGTGATGTGGCCCACGTGACCATCTCGGACGTCAACCAGTCGAACGGCGTCATCCACGTGATTGACACGGTCCTGATCCCGGGCTGATCGGCTTGCCCGGCCGGGTGGATGACGGGCCGCGGCCTTCCCGGCGGTTCGACGCCGGGGGCCGCACCGGTTTCGCGTTGGTGATCGCGGCGGGCCTGCTCGGCGCCGCCGGGGTCGGGCTCGCGGCCGCTTCCGCCCACCACGGCGGCGGCGACGTCACCGCGATCGCGGCGACCTTTGCGCTCCTGCACGCAGTGGCGATCCTGGCCTTGACGGGCGTGGCGACCGTGAAACCCGAGTTCGCCGCGGGGCTGCTGGGGGCCGCCGTGGCGATGACCTGCGGCACTGCGCTGTTTTCGGGGGAGCTCGCACTGGCGGGCCTCGTGGACTGGCGTCCGTGGCCGCAGGCCGCCCCGATCGGCGGAACGGTTCTGATCGTGGCTTGGCTGGCCGTGGGCGCGACGGGGATCGCGGGCGTGATCCGCGGACGATAGGCTCCACGTCGTCGCAAGCCCCCTCTCCCGCATGATTTGGAGAGCGTCGTCAGTTCGCATACAAGTCCTGCCCGAGGGTCTGCCGGCGGCCCGTTTCCGCCGCGACCGATCAACTGGGGCTGGGAATGCTGGGTTCTTCCGAAGAACTCGCGGCTGTTTTGCGCCGCGTGGGGCAAGGTGACCGGGACGCGTTCGAAACACTCTACCGGGCGACGAACCGCAAGCTCTACGGCATCGTGGTCCGCATCCTCGTCAGCAGGAGTCTCGCGGACGAGATCCTGCAGGAGGTCTACGTGAAGATCTGGCAGAAGGCCGCCGATTTCGACGACGCCCGCGCGTCCCCCATCACCTGGATGGCCGTGATCGCGCGCAACCGCGCCCTCGACGAAGCCAGGCGGCCCGCTCACGCGGCGCCGCTGGTGGGTGACCTCGACGAGGTCGCGGACGTGCCGGCCGACGTCGACCATCCGCTTGACGGGATGGAGCGAAGCGACCGGTTCAAGGCGCTTCTGCGGTGCCTCAACGGGCTCGACCCGGAACGGCGGGCGATCGTCCTGCTGGCCTATTATCGCGGGTGGAGCCGCGACGCGCTCGCGGAGCGCTTCAACCATCCCACCGCCACGATCAAGACCTGGCTGCACCGCAGCCTGACCCAACTCAAGACCTGTCTCGCCTCATGACCGCGCCCGAAGACGACATGCTGGCGGCGGAGTTCGCGCTCGGCACCCTGGCCCCGGCCGAACGCGCCGCGGCCGTGGCGCGGCGGGAGAGCGACGACGACTTCGACCGGGCCGTGGCCGACTGGGAAGCGCGGCTGGCACCGTTGAATGATTTGGCCCTCGACGTCGAGCCGCCCGACGCCGTGTGGGCCGCCATCCTGGCCGAGATCGAGCGGCAGCATGGCGCGGCCGGACGGGACGGTGCGGCCGCCGGTGCGGTGGTGCTGCGGATGCGGCGACGGGTGGCGTTCTGGCGCGGGGCCGCGATCCTGTCGTCGGCGATCGCGGCGTGCCTGGCGATCTGGGTGGCGGTGGCCGAGACGGGCACGCGCGCGCGGTCGAACACCGCGCTGGTGGCCGTGCTGCAAACCTCCGACCAGGCTCCGGCATTTCTGATGCGGGCGGATCTCCGGGGCGACGACGTGGCGGTCAGGGGCGTCGCGGCGCCCGCGGTGCCCGGCAAGTCGTACGAGTTGTGGATGATCGACCCGAGCCTGCCGGCCCCGAAGGCGCTCGGGCTGATCGACGCTGCCGGTTCGTCCCGGCCGACCCTGCCCCACCTACCGGTCGAGGTGCTGACACGGGCCACCTACGCGGTCACGGTCGAGGCCCCAGGGGGATCGGCGACCGGCGCTCCCACGAGCGCGCCGGTTTTCTTCGGCCACCTGCTCAGCACCGCGCCCTGATCGCTTGATTTTCCCCGGCTCGCCACCGATATGCCGTGCCGGGAACGGGACGCGAACCTGTGGCGTCGCCAACCTTTCGCGAGGCACGGCGAAGCGTCGGCGCGGCTGTCCCGAGGCGTCGGTGGTGGCTCGGCCACGATCGCGTCAGGCTCGTCGGCTGGGGTGGGATCAGTGACAATGAGTGTGAACGAGGCTGGCCCGCAAGACACGGCCGAACCCGCCGCCGCACCCGCGCCTCCCCAGCCCGGGTCGATGAAGGACGACATGCTGCGGACCATCCCGAGCCTGCGCGCCTTCGCATTCTCGCTATGCGGCAACGCTGACAGGGCCGACGACCTCGTGCAGGAAACCCTGATGAAGGCCTGGATCAACCAGAACTCCTTCACGCAGGGTACCAGCATGTCGGCTTGGCTGTTCACCATCCTGCGCAACGTCTTCTACTCCGAATACCGCAAGCGGCGGCGCGAGGTCGAGGACGCCGAGGGAACCCTGGCGGCGCGGCTCGTGTCCGTGCCCGAGCAGAACGGCCACATGGACCTGCA
Source organism: uncultured Lichenihabitans sp. (assembly GCA_964243125.1). GTDB lineage: Bacteria > Pseudomonadota > Alphaproteobacteria > Rhizobiales > Beijerinckiaceae > Lichenihabitans. The sequence goes on from CAXTEP010000010.1 coordinate 3,680, forward strand.
GGACCTGCGGTCGGCCCTGAAGAAGCTGCCCGCGGAGCAGCGCGAGGCGCTGATCCTCGTGGGCGGGTCGGGCTTCGCCTACGAGGAAGCGGCGCAGATCTGTGGCTGCGCGCTCGGCACGCTGAAGAGCCGGGTCAACCGGGCCCGCACCGCCATCGCGGCCATCATGGCGCTCGAAACCACCAGCGACGTCGGCAAGCCGGAATGGAACAGCATGGGCGATCTCGGCAGCATCATGATGTGGGAACGCAACTGACGCGGCGCGATGGCCGGTGATGGCCCGCGACCGCGGTGGTCGGCAGGACCTCGGCGGCACCCGGACCGGGATCAGCTCCGCGCATGTCCGAGTACTCGACGGAGAACCGTGCCCGTGACCTCCGCGTATTCCCGCTTCGACATCGCCGCGATCGCCCGGTCGTTCCCGGCGACGGCCGACACGATCCTGCTCGACACCTATCTCACCGACGAGGACGCCGCGAGCGCGCGCGTGTTCCGCGTTTACCGCCCGACCCCGCCGCACTATCACGCGACCTCTGACGAGTACCTATACGTCCTGTCCGGGCGCGGCACCTTCTGGATGGGCACGCCCGCCGACGCGGCCGCATTCGCCCCTGGGCACCTGCTGTTCTTCCGCCGCGGCATCGTGCACGCGATCCCCGCCATCGCCGAGGAGCCGGTCGTGTTCCTGTCGGTCGACACCCCGCGGCGCGACCCGCGCGACGTCATCTTCGTCGATCCGGCCGAGGGGACCCCCGAAACGTTCGTGGGGCGGCGCCCGGGCTGAAGGCGCCGCCCCCTATTGCGTCAAGCGGAGCGCCCCGATGCTCTGGGCGATCTGGTTGAAGGCGCTGATCAGGCTGCTCGAATCGTTGGCCACGAAGGCCTGGGACGGAGCGCTGGCGCAGCCCTTGAGCAGGCCGATGCCCTGGTTATCGATCGGGTCGGATGGAACGCTGAATCCGATCGTGTAGATGGAGATACCGGCCGCCTTGGCATTGGTGCACGCGGCCTGCGTTACCGCGTCCAGCGCCTTGCGCTGGTCGTACGAGGACGAGAACGCTTGCGCGGGCGGAAAATGAGGGCTCGGAGTCGAGCCGTCGGCGTTCTGGACGTAGCCCTGGGTGAAGTACTGCGAGCCGTTGGGGCTGTTGTAATTGGCCGGCCAGGCGTTGGCCCCGTCGGTCATCAGGATGAGCACCTTGTTGGTCGCGGAATTGTAGGGAGCGCCGTCGGCGAAGACGCTGAGGGGCGACAGGGTCCGCCACCCCCACATCAGACCCTCGTGGATGTTGGTCGACCCAGCCGCGGTCAAGCTGCTGATCAGGGATTTCAGGATGGTCGTGTCCGTGGTCAAGCGCTGGAGCGGCTTGCTCACGCATTGGAGATTGGGCCCGTTGGGAAGACCGGTGTGGGGCCCCTTGCTCGTCACCTGGACGTTCTTGGGCGACACGTACTTGCAAGCCTGGTTCTCGGCCGCGGCGAAGGAGCTTGGTTCGGTGCAGCCCGCCAACCCGTTCGAGTCGTCGATGTAGCTGTTGTAGCTCGAATACTTGTTCGGGCCCCATTGCACCTCGTCCTTGCTGCCAAGTCCCGGTTCGTCGGGCGCGAACAGCGGCACGTAGAGCGTTTCGGCGCTGGTCGGCGCGCCGTCCTGGACGTTCTTGGGATAGGGCAGCGACTCGAAACATCCGGCCCATCCCCAGCCGGGGTTGACGGCTTTCAGAGCCGCGAAGATCGACAGCCGGCTCGCGAACCCGGCCGCCTTGGCCTGCGCCTTGTCGACGTTGGTCCAATGGTAGGGGGACAGGCCGGTGCTGTCGATCCACGGCGCACCCGCGATCGTGGCCGGGTTGACCGCAACCGCGGCCGCGAAGGGCACGATCGACAGGCGGGTGTTGGACGCGAAAGCCGCGTTGGCGGCGACGTAGTCGACGAAGCTCGTGGCGGCTGACTGCAGGGCCTGGATCTTGGACTGCGACCCGCTCGATCCCGCCATGGATCCGGTGTTGTCGAGCACCAGCGCGATTTCGAACGTCTTCGGCATCGGCGTGCCGCATTCCGAACTGGCCGTCACCTGCAGGTTCTTCGGGCCCAGGAGGCCGCTGAAGAAGGTCAGCAGGCTCGCGTGGCTGTTCAGCATGATCTTGCGCGGGTTGCTGGTCACCGTCACAGGGTCGACCACGAGGGTGGCACCCGCACCCATGTAGCCCGCCATCGTGACCTGCGCCTGCAGCTGCAGCGTCGCCTTGGTGGCGGCGATGGGGGTTTGGCAGAGCGACAGGGCCGTGGCGTCGTTGGCGGCCTGAAGCTTGACCTGCAGACGCGATCCGAACCCGTAATCGATCGCGGCCCCCGCGAAGGCGATCAGCGGCAGGCTCGCCAGCGCGAAAAGGATCGCCACGTTTCCGCGCTTCTCGCGCAGGAACCTTTTCAGCAGGCGGGTCATGGGCGTGACCTTGGATTGCGGGTCGTCGGGGATTGATCGCGAAGCCTCAGGGGCATTGTGCACCGCCCGGCAGGATCACTTCCGTGGCCTTGCTGCCGTAAGCCTGACCGCCGCGGGTCGGCCAGGGAAGGCTGACATCCAGGCTGATCGCCCCGTTGCTGCCCCCGACCAGCGCCACCAAGCTGCCGCCCATCACGGGCGCGTAGGACATGCGGACCTCGGCCAGCACGTAGCGGCTGCCGAGCTGGCCGAGACCAGCCGGGATCGTCAGCGCGGTGGCGATCCCGGTGCTGCGGGGGCTCGCGTTGCCGGTCGCGGTGCTCGAACAAACCCGGGGATGGTTGACGGCCAGGGCCGCGGCGTCGACCGAGAGGGCGCTGACCACGATCCTGGCGTCGGCGGCGTTGAACGGTCGCAGGACCGCGGCCGACGAGGCCAGGATGTCGCTCATCGTGGCTGAACTGATCGGGTTCTGCTTGTCGCCCTGCGAGGTCAGGTCCGCGACCGTGCGGGCCAGCAGCGTCACCTTGCGCCAGTTGTCGACCGCGTGGGCCATCTCGGCCGCCCCGACCATCAGGGCCAGCATGAAGGGAAGCACCAGCGCGAACTCGATCGCCGAGGTGCCGCTCCGGCTGCGCCACAACGCCCGCAGTTTGCGGTCACCCGCCGAAGCACGGAGCGTCCTCGTGGTCCTCAGCACGTGGACGTCCCATAGGGTTCGGTGCGGAACACGACCGTGGACTGCAGGAGCTTGGAACCGTCGCTGAAGTTGGAGAAGGCCGGAAGCAGCGATCCGAAGAAGACGGGGAACTTGACCGCTGCGGTCGCGATCACGATCGATCCGGGCGCCGCGCAGGCGTAGTGGGTGCCGAACCCCGCGGCCCAATCCTTCGTGCCGGGATTGACCGGTGAGATCGGCGCACTGGTCGCGAAGGACGTTCCGAGTGTCACGTCGATCTTGACGCCCGAGCAGTCGAACACGATGGCGTTCGGCGCCGTGCCGGAGCCGCACATGTTGGTCTTCAAGGCGGCCAGCAGCGTCGCGGCATCGCCGGTGCCCTTGTTGGCGGCCTGGAACTGTCCCGTGAACAGGGACCGCACGGTTCTTTGCAGGAAGAAGTCGAGGTTCTGCTGCGCCCAGATCATGAAGCCGAGCTGGATGATGCCGCCCAGCAGCGTCAGGAACGGCACGCTCACGAGGCCGAACTCGACCGCGGTCGCACCCTGCCGATCGCGCATGAAGCTGCGCCGCGCCAAGGCCGCGGGTCGACCCTGTCGAGCGGGATCTGATGTTGGGGGGGACACTGAACCGACCACACCCGCGACCGTGATCGCAATCCGTTGCGAAAGCGTTGGCGGGATTTCGGAAAGTCGGCTCGAACACCCGCGCCCCTTTTCCAGGACGTCAGGCCCGACGACGCGGTACCTCTGGAACGGTGAGCCTATCGCACTGCTGAGTGACCAGCGCCGATCGGGCGAGGTGGGATGGAACCCGTGAAACGGCGCCGCGCGAAGCAGGGAGAAGCTTGATGACATGTTGGTAGCGGAGGAGGGACTCGAACCCCCGACACGCGGATTATGATTCCGCTGCTCTAACCAGCTGAGCTACCCCGCCGTCCGTCCGCGGGTGTCCACGCGGGCAGCGCGGATATAGGGAGGCGGGTGGGCGAGTGTCAACTCGCGGGACCGCGGCGTCAGGGGGTCGCGGCGTCAGGATTGTCGGGGAAAGCCGGGTCGGCCAGCGCCGGACGGCGCCGCGGGGGCCGGAAACGCGGGGGCGGTGGTCGGGGCGACCATGGGCGGTCCTGGGTGGGACCGCGGGTGGCGTCCGGCACCCAGCCGCCGTTCCGCAAGCTCAGGCCGAGGGCGCCCGAACTTTGCAGCGTCCCCCTGTCGATCACCAGGGGCGCGGCGCAGCTGGCCGGAGCGTAGAGGGGCGTGACGACCACGTCGGCGCGGTCGCAATCCTCCTCGAAGGCGCGCGGGTCGGACACGAGCGACAGCGTCTGGTCGCCCGGCAGCGGCGTCACGCAGGCGGCCGGGTCGCAACGGCCGAACACGGCTCCATCGGGCCGCACCGCGGGGTCGCGGCCGTCGGCGTCGGCGCGCAGCCATTGCTCGGCGGTGAAGTCGCTGGCGCGGCCCACGACGTGGAGGCGGCGGTCGGGCCCGCGCACCGCGACCGCGGCGCCGTCGCCCGCCACGATCACGTCGTAGGAGGGGCCGAGCGCCGTTCCGGCGAGGCCGACCAGGGCCAGCGGGACGGCCGTGGCCCGGAACAGCGGCGTGCGCCAGATCACGGCCGATAGGACCGCCAGGGCCAGGAACGGCAGCGCCCACGGCGCGAAGGCCGGAAGGTTGACGGTGGAGCCCGGCGCGGAGCCGATCAGGCGGGCGGCCCACAGCACCAGCCGGATGCCCAGGCCCACCCAGGACCACACCGGCCCGTCAAGCCCGAGCGGATAAAGCGCGGTGCCCAGCAACGCGCCCGGCACCGCGAAAAACTCGATCACCGCGAGGGTCAGCGGATTGCCCACGAGCACGTAGGGGCTGAGTTCGTGGAAGTTGGCGGCCATGAAGCTCGCGGTCGCCAAGGTGGCGCAGAAGGTCGCGACCAGCAGGTCGCGGCCGTGGCCGAGCAGCCGGCTCAGGCGGCCCGACGGCACGGCCGGCACGCTCGCGCGACCGCCGGGCTCGCCCGCTTCCCGGCGCCGCTCGCGGGCCTCGTAAACCGCCACCAGGGCCGCCACGGCCGCGAAGGACAGCTGGAAGCTCGCGCCCGTGATGGCCTCGGGCTCGCACAGGATCACGGCCAGGGCCGAGAGCGCGAGGTTGCGCATGGTGAAACCGCGGCGGTCCACCAGCACGGCGCCCAACATGATCAGCGTCATGATCAGGGCGCGTTCCGTGCCGACGCGCGATCCCGTCAGCACGTCGTAGCCGAGCGCGCCTGCGATGGCGGTGGCGGCGGCCCATTTCTTGATGGGGTGGTGCAGCGCCAGGGCTGGGCTCAAGGCGAGCAGCCGGCGGGTGCCGCCGAACAGCAGGCCCGCCACCAGCGTCATCTGCACGCCCGCGATCGTGATGATGTGGAAGATGCCGGCTTCGCGGATCACGGTGCGGGCGTCCTCCGACAGGAGGTCGCGCTTGCCCGTCACCATGGCGGCCGCGATCGCCCCCGTGTCGCCGCCCAGCACGCCGTCGATCCGGTCGGCCAGGCGATTGCGGGTGCGGTCGATGGAAGCGCGAAGGCTCGCGATCCAGGACGGGCGCGGACCCGGTGGGGCCGCCTGAACGCGGCCCAGCACCGACCCGACGGCCCCGATGCCAGCAAAGTACGCGTCTCGCGCGAACCCGTAGCCGCCCGGCAAGGACGCCTGGGCGGGCGGCAACAGCCGTGCGGTCAGGGTCACGGCGTCGCCGGCCGCGATCGGCTCGTCACGCCGGGTGGTCAGGCGGACCCGGTCGGGGCGGGGCGCGAGGTCGGCCCCGCCCACCGAGAGAATGAAGCGGCTGCCTTCCCGCCGCCGGTCGACCTGCTCGACGACGCCGCTCAGCTTGGCGATGCGGATGCGGTCGAGCATCGCCCCGCCGACCCGCGCGGCCCGCCAGCCCGCGCCCGAGAAGCCGCCCAGCACGAGCGCCGCCGCTACCGCGAGCATGAATCCCGTCCGGCGGCGGCGCAGCGCGAAGGCCAGGATCGCGCAGGCGAGCGTCAGCGCCCAGGCATAGGCCAGGACGGGATCCCGGTCGGCGGCCAGGAACAGGAGCACGCCCGTGCCGGCCAGCACGGGGCTCCACAGGAAAAAGCGGCGCTCCTCCCATTCGATCGCGAAGGCGGCCGCGAACCGCCGGCCGAACGCGAGGTCGGCCCCGGATGCGGCCGACCGCGACCGGCCCGGAACCCAGCCCCGCGCGGCCGCGGCGATGCGCTGCGATGCGTTCATGCCGGCAGGGCGTCTCCCCCGGGCCCGCTCACGATGACAGGCCTGCGCCGGAACGGCTTGCGGGCCGGCCCAGCCATGTTAGACGAACCGCGGCGATGCGAAAGGCCGGCCGAACCGCCTCGGCGCTTTCCCCCCACCCCGCTGAAATCCCGAGACGCCCCGCGCATGCCCGACCCCGTCGTGACCCGTTTCGCCCCCTCGCCGACCGGCTTCCTGCATATCGGCGGGGCGCGCACGGCGCTGTTCAACTGGCTTTACGCCCGCCGCCACGGCGGCACCATGCTGCTGCGCATCGAGGACACGGACCGCGAACGCTCCACCGCGGCCGCCATCGAGGCGATCGTGGACGGGCTGAACTGGCTCGGGCTGAGCTGGCACGGCGACGTCGTGTACCAGGCGGCCCGCGCGGCGCGTCATCGCGAGGCGGCCGAAAGCCTGCTCGACAGGGGGCTGGCCTACCGCTGCTACGCGACCCCGGAGGAGCTCGACGCCATGCGCGAGCAGGCCCGGGCCGAGGGCCGGCCGCCGCGCTACGACGGGCGCTGGCGCGACCGCGACCCGTCCGACGCGCCCGCCGGCGCCAGGCCGGTGATCCGCCTCCGCGCGCCCCAGACCGGGCACACCACGGTCGACGACCGCGTGCAGGGCCCGGTGACCTGGGCCAACCGCGACCTCGACGACCTCGTGCTGCTGCGTTCGGACGGCACGCCCACCTACATGCTGGCCGTGGTGGTGGACGACCACGACATGGGCGTCACCCAGATCATCCGGGGCGACGACCACCTCACCAACGCGGCCCGCCAGACCCAGATCTACGCGGCGCTCGGCTGGCCCGTGCCCGCCATGGCGCACGTGCCGCTCATTCACGGTCCTGATGGGGCCAAGCTGTCGAAGCGGCACGGCGCCCTTGGCGTGGATGCCTACCGGGCCCTGGGCTACCTGCCCGACGCGCTCCGCAACTACCTGGTGCGGCTCGGCTGGAGCCAGGGCGACAAGGAATTCTTCTCGGCCGAGGAGATGACCGCGGCCTTTTCGCTGGACGGGATCGGCCGCTCGCCCGCCCGTTTCGATTTCGCCAAGCTCGAGAACCTCAACGGCCACCACATGCGAAGCACCGACGATGCGGCGCTGGCGACGCAGCTCGTCGACACCCTGCCCTACCTGCCCGGCGGCGGCGCGCTGGCGGCCCGGCTCGACCCGACCCTGCGGGCCAAGCTCATGGCCGCCATGCCGGGCCTGAAGGACAGGGCCAAGACGCTGGTCGACCTGCTAGACGGTGCCGCGTTCCTTTACGCGGCACGGCCTCTCGCGGTGGACGACAAGGCCGCCGAGGTCCTGGCCAAGGGCGGCCGGGATCACCTCCGCGCGCTGCGCCCGCTGCTCGCCGGGCTGGACATCTGGGCCGCGGGCACGATCGAGGCCGCGGTGCGGACCTATGCCGAGACGGCAGGCGCCAAGCTCGGCCAGATCGCCCAGCCGCTGCGGGCCGCGCTCACGGGGCGTACGACCTCGCCGGGCATCTTCGACGTGCTCGACGTGCTCGGCCGGGACGAAAGCCTCGCCCGGCTCGACGACCAGACCGCGGCGCCCGCCCCGGCTTGACGGGCCCCTCGCTTCCACTAGCTTCTTGCATTGCACAACGCCCCGACGCCCGCGTGCCGGCCGGCGGGGCCTTGGCGTTCACGAGCCCCAGGGCAGTTCCATGTCAGTCAATTCCGGCACGATCATCGTCGACAACAAGTCGATCGACCTGCCGATCAGGTCGGGGTCCATCGGCCCCGACGTGCTCGACATTTCCAAGCTCTACGGCCAGTCGGGCGTGTTCACCTACGATCCGGGCTTCACGTCGACGGCGAGCTGCGAATCCAAGATCACCTTCATCGACGGCGACGAGGGTGTGCTGCTCTATCGCGGCTATCCGATCGAGCAGCTGGCCGAGCACGGCGACTTCCTGGAAACCTGCTACCTCCTGCTCTACGGGGAACTGCCCACCAAGGCCCAGAAGGCGGACTTCGACTTCCGCGTGACGCGCCACACCATGGTGCACGAGCAGATGTCGCGGTTCTTCCACGGGTTCCGGCGCGACGCCCATCCCATGGCCATCATGGTGGGCAGCGTGGGGGCGCTGTCGGCCTTCTACCACGACTCCACCGACATCAGCGACCCGACCCAGCGCATGGTCGCCTCCATGCGCATGATCGCCAAGATGCCGACGCTCGCCGCCATGGCGTACAAGTACACGATCGGGCAGCCTTTCGTGTACCCCAAGAACGACCTCGACTACACGTCGAACTTCCTGCGCATGTGTTTCGCGGTCCCGTGCGAGGACTACAAGGTCAACCCCGTGCTGGCGCGGGCGCTGGACAAGATCTTCACGCTGCACGCCGACCACGAGCAGAACGCGTCGACCTCCACGGTGCGACTGGCCGGGTCGTCGGGCGCCAACCCCTTCGCCTGCGTGGCGGCCGGCATCGCCTGCCTGTGGGGGCCGGCGCACGGCGGCGCCAACGAGGCAGCGCTCAAGATGCTGGCCGAGATCGGCAGCGTCGAGCGCATCCCGCAGTTCGTGGCCCGCGCCAAGGACAAGAACGACCCGTTCCGCCTGATGGGCTTCGGCCATCGCGTCTACAAGAACTACGATCCCCGCGCCAAGATCATGCAGAAGACCTGCCACGAGGTGCTGCGCGAGATCGGCATCAAGGACGATCCGCTGCTCGACATCGCCATCGAGCTGGAGCGCATCGCGCTGTCGGACGAATACTTCATCGAGAAGAAGCTCTACCCCAACGTGGACTTCTACTCGGGCATCACGCTGAAGGCGCTCGGCTTCCCGGTGTCGATGTTCACCGTGCTGTTCGCTGTCGCCCGCACCGTGGGCTGGATCGCCCAGTGGAAGGAGATGATCGAGGACCCGGGCCAGCGGATCGGCAGGCCGCGGCAGCTCTACATCGGGGCCGAGCGCCGCGACTACGTGCCGACCAGCGAGCGCTGACTTCACGGCCGGGCGGCCACGAGGCGGTCGTGCCAGGTCGCGCACGCCCTTGCCTGGGGACAGATTGCAGCCGCGGGCCACGATCCTGGTGGACATTTCCGTCCGTTGACGTTTGTTAAGGCCCAAGATTCAGGACATGTCCGTCGACGCGTTCCATCACGCCGGGTCGCCTCCGTGAAGATCATCAGCTGGAACCTGCTGCGGACCGTCGGGGCGACGCCCGCCGACGTGATCGACCTCGTGAGGCGCGAACAACCCGACCTGCTGCTCCTGCAGGAGGTCACGCGGCCGTTCGATGGGCTGTGCGAGGTCCTCGGAGGCTCCTACGCGTGGGAGCCGCAGCCCGGCCGGGTGCACGGGCTGGCGATGTGGAGTGCCGTGCCCTGGGGGGAAACCCCCGTCTTCAGCGCGCTGCGCCCCGGCGCCTGGTTCGAGCGGATCTGCCAGATCGTCACGCTGGGCGAGTTCGGGGTCGCCAACGTGCACCTGTCGCACGGCCAGCGCTTGAACCGCCGCCAATTGCGCGAGATCGCCGAGCGGCTGCCGCCGCGGGCCGCGGTGCTGGGCGACTTCAACCTGGTCGGCCCCGCCCTGCTGCCCGGCTTCCGGGACGTCGGGCCGCGCTGGCCGACGCACCGGATGGGCGACATCGTGCCCCTGCGGATCGACCGCTGCCTCGTGCGCGGCCTCCACTGCGAGCAGGCGCGCGTGCTGCCGCGCCAAACCTCCGATCACCGCCCGATCAGCGTCAGTCTGAGCCTCGCCGACGGACCGGCGCCGCGGCGACGCCCGGGCTTCAGATATAGGGCAGCAGCAATCGCAGGCCGGCATCGCGTAGCTTGACCGGGAGGGGGCGCAGGGTCAGGTCGTCGGGGCGCAGCCGGGTTCCCTGGTGCGCCAGGATGATGGTTTCGAGCTCGCCCGCGAGCGTCCGGTCGTAGACCTCCACGTCCAGCTCGAAGTTGAGCCGCAGGCTGCGCATGTCCCAGTTGGCGCTGCCGATCAGGCACCAGTGACGATCGACGACCATCAGCTTGGAATGGTTGAAGGGCGGCGGCCCGAACCACAGGCGCACGCCGTGATCCAGCAATGGGCCCACATGGGCCCGCATGGCGAGGTCGACGAAACGGTGGTTGCTGCGGCGCGGCACCACGAGCTCGACGTCGACGCCCCGCATGGCGGCCAGCGACAGCGCCGTGACCAGCTGGTTGCCGGGAAGGAAATAGGGCGTCATCACCCGGATCGAGGTCGTGGCGCAGCCGATGGCTTCCAGCAGGACCAGCTCGATCTTCTCGAGGTCCTGGTCCGGACCCGAGGAGATCACGCGCGCGACCGCGGGACCGTCGCCGCCGGGTTCGGGAAACCAACCCCCGCCCTCGAGGTCCTCGCCGGTGGTGAAACTCCAGTCGCGCGCGAACGCGTCGGTGAGCTGGGCCACGACCGGCCCGACGAGACGGAAGTGCGTGTCCGCCACGGGCTGCCTGGGCCGGCCGGACAGCAGGGACTCGGCCGTGATGTTCATGCCGCCCGTGAACCCCACGCTCCCGTCGACCACGAGCAGCTTCTTGTGGTTGCGCAGGTTCAGGAACGGCATGCGCCACGGCAGGGCGGAGTGCATGAACAGGGCCGATCGCACGCCGCTGCGCCGCAGGACGCGATGGATGGCCGGAAAGTATCCGCTGCCGATCCCGTCCAGCAGCACCCGCACCTCGACGCCACGCGCCTGCGCGGCAGCCAGCGCGTCCACGAAGCGCCGCCCGACCACGTCGTTCCGCATGATGTAGGTGGACAGCGCCACCGTGCGGCGGGCCTCCCCGATGGCGGCCAGCATGGCGGGGAATGCGGCGTCGCCGTCCGGCAGCACCGTGACGGTGTTGCGGTCCGCCGCGGGACGGTTGGTGATCCGCCGCACCGCCCGCTCCAGGGGCTTCAGGTGCTCGGCGAAATCATGCGGGGGCAGCCGCGCCGCGTGGTGGCGCGGCGGGCGCGGCGTCCTGACCTGCCGGGCGCGGCGCACCACCCGGTTGATGCCGAACGTCAGGTAAAGCAGCGCGCCCCACACGGGCGCCAGCCAGGCGAGCCCCATCCAGCCGATGCAGGCCGCCACGTCACGCTTGTGAAGCAGCGCGTGTCCGGTCACGGCCAGCGCCAGGAACAGCCCGAGCGGCGTGGCCACGGGGGCCCACACCCGGTCCATGCCGGCCAGCACCCATTCCCAATCGGTCAACACCCGCCCGCCCCCTCGAAGCCCGGGCGCGGCACCGTCGGGCGCGCCGGCGCTTGCGATAGGCATGGATGCCGGAAAGGTCCAGGCCGGGAGCCCGGTCAGCTGTTGCCGATCAGGATCCCGGTCGCGAGCACGAGGCCGCCCCCCAGCATGACCTTGGCGGCGGCCGAAACCGGTGGGGTGTCCATGAAGCGCCACTGGATCCAGGCGATGGCGGCGAGCTCGAACACCACCACGACGCAGGCCACGACGGTCGCGGTCACGAAGGAGGGGATCAGGTAGGGAACGGTGTGGCCGATGCCCCCAAGGGTCGTCATCAGGCCGCACACGAGGCCGCGCAGCAAGGGCGTGCCCCGCCCCGACAGCTTGCCGTCGTCGGCCAGGGCTTCGGCGAAGCCCATCGAGATGCCGGCGCCGAGCGAGGCCGCGAGGCCGACCAGGAAGGCGTTCCAGGTTTGATGGGTCGCGAAGGCGGCCGCGAATACCGGCGCGAGCGTCGACACCGACCCGTCCATGAGGCCCACGAGCCCCGGCTGCACCACCTGAAGCACGAAGCGGCGGCCCGCGTCGTCGTTCTCGCGCTGCCGGACCTCGCCCGGCAGCCGGTGCCGTTCCGCGTCATCGGCCGCGACCTCGTGGGCCGCCTCGGCCTCGGCGAGGTCGCCCAGCAGCTTGCGGGTCGCGGCGTCGGTCGAGCGCCCGGCCGCGGCCCGGTAGAAGCGTTCCGCGTCGCGCTCCATCTCGGCCGCGTAGCGCCTGACTGCCTCAACGCCGCGGGCGCGCACCTGCCACACCGGCTTGCGCACGGGGTTGCCGCGGATGTCCTGGCGCCGGACGAGCGGGATGTGGTCGCCGAACCGCCGGGCAAACAGGTCGATCAGCGTGCGGCGGTGCTCGCCCTCCTCGGCCGCCATGTCGGCGAACACGCGCGCGGTATCGGGGTAGTCGTCGCGGAGCGCGTGGGCGAAGTCGGCCAGGATGCGCCCATCTTCCTCCTCGTTGCTGATCGCCAGCGCGAGGATCTCGCGCTCCGAGAGTTCGGCCAGATCCTTCATGGGAATCTCAGATTAGATATTTTCTAAACTGATGGTTAGCGGCTCTGGATGCGCCGGTCAATCGCTAATCTCCGAAGGCCGTCAGCGCGCCGCCAGCCGCCGCCACCGCTGCTCCACGCGGGCCGTGAGAAGGCGGATACGCGCCTCGTGGGCGGCCCAGAAGGCCGCGCCGGTCAGCCGCGCGGCGGGCCGTCCGGTGTGCGCCCGCGAAACGCTCGAACCCGCGGCTGCGGCCGGAAGCGGGCTGCCGGCCAGCGGTGACCCGAGGGAAGCCAGATGGGCCCGCGCCCGCCCGCAATAATCGACCGAGCGCTGGGTCATGGTTTCCTCGCCGTGGCCGGCGCGGTACTTCATCAGCGCGCGGCACAGGTCGCCGTCGGCCAGGTGCCAGGCCTTCGCCAGGTAGGTCACGCCGTAGTGGATGTTGGTTTCCGGATCCGCCAGGGCCGCGGCCGTGCCCGCAAACCCCAGCATCGCGGCCGTGGCGGGCCGCACCTGCATCAGCCCGACCTCGCCCACGCCGCCGACCTTGCCCGGATCGTAGCTGCTTTCCACCGCCATCACGGCGTCGGCTACCGCGAACGGCAGATGGGTCTTCTCGGCCTCGCGCTTGAGCATCAGCCGGTAGACGGACGGCGGGCCGGCGGGGTCCGCCCGGCCCGCAGACGGGCCGAGGACCACCAGGGCCGCGATGCAGACTACCCGTCGCAAGATGCCTCTCCGAAACATGCCCCCTGCTCTACGGGACCGTGCTGAACGGAGTCTTGCCGATATCCATGGCGATCATTTGTGAAGCCTCGGATGAAACATTGGCGGGACGCGGTCGTTTCAATGGCCGGAAAAGGTGATGACCATGATCAGGCGGCTGATGACCCTCGGTGAACTGTCGTTCGCGACCCTCGCGGCATCGACGCACGGCCTCGGCGCAAGTCGCCCGACAGGCCGGGAACTCTCCGCCTACCCGACCCTGCGGGTCGCCCTCGACCATGCCGAGCGCAGCGGCGTGCTGGCCGCGGAGCGGCGGCGACTGGCCGAGCGCCGGCTGACCCACTGATCACGGCACCCCGTCAAAGATGAGGACAACCGCCGCGATTGGGGCCATGCTGAAGCAGGAGGTCGGCCGCGACGCCGCCCGCCGTCCGGAACAGCCCTATGAGCCGCCGCGTTTACATCCTCAATGGTCCGAACCTCAACCTTCTCGGCAAGCGTGAGCCGTCGATCTACGGACATGAAACCCTGGCCGACGTTGAGAAGGACTGCCGGACGATCGGGGACGGGCTTGGGCTGGACATCCGCTTCGAGCAGACCAATGCGGAACATCGGCTCATCGAATGGATCCACGAGGCCCGGCAGGATGCGGGCGCGATCGTGATCAACCCCGCGGCCTTCACGCACACGTCAGTGGCCCTCCTCGATGCCCTGAAGAGCTTCGACGGGCCGATCATCGAGGTGCATATCTCCAACGTGCACCGGCGCGAGCCCTTCCGGCACCATTCCTACGTGTCGGCGGCTGCATCGGGCGTGATTGCGGGTTGCGGAACGCAGGGCTACGGACTGGCGCTGCAGCGCGTGGCGATGCTGCTCGCGAACTGACGGCTCGGCATCCCGGCCGGTTCCTTCGCCCCCTGCCCCGCGGTCTGAGGGCTTGAACGAAGCGGCCGTCAGTAGCCGCGGAAATAGCGATACGACAGGGCGGGCGAGCGGTGCAGATGCGGCTTGCTCGGATTGTGGTATCGGCCGAATCCCGTGTCGTCCGGATGGACGAAGCCGCGCGGGTTGGCACTGTCGTAAGGCTCGTAGCCGTAAGCAGGAATCGGCTGGGCCGGAACGGCCGGGGCCGGGAAGGTCGGCACGAAGCGCTGCAGGGGTGCCGCACGCGCGGCTGCGGCGAGGAGCAGCGCGACGGCGAACACCGTGAGTCTTGGAAAAGCAAGCCGCATGAGGGGCGTCCGGCGCGGAAAGGTTGCCTGGAGAATGTCCGCGGCGGCTGCCGGTTGCACCTTGGGCCGCGACCTCCTATCTCTTGCCGGTCCGAGGGGTGTGTCGCGCGAGCGGGACTGAGACGGCGTAGAAGCCGAACCCTTCGAACCTGATCCGGGTCATGCCGGCGAAGGGACGGGACCGATGCTCAAGCCTCTTTTCCAGTTTCGAGTTCTGCCCGGGCAGTCGCACCGCGACGAGGACCGCACGTGACGCGCGTGGCCGTGATCGGCGCCGGCGTGGCGGGCCTCGTGACCGCCACCCACCTCGCCGAGCGAGGCGTGGCGGTCGAGGTGCTGGACCGCGGCGGCGGGCTCGGGAGCGATGCCTGTTCGTGGTTCGCGGGCGGCATGCTGGCGCCCTGGTGCGAAGGCGAGAGCGCCGAGCCGCCCGTGGTCGATCTCGGTCAGCGGGCGCTCGACTGGTGGCCGGCCCACCACGCCGGAACCGCGCGGGCCGGAACGCTCGTCGTGGCGCCCGCCCGTGACACGCCCGAACTGGCGCGCTTCGCCCGGCGCACGACAGCCCACGAGACGGTCGACGGGGACCGCATCGCGGCGCTGGAGCCGGATCTCGCTGGCCGCTTCCGCAAGGGTCTCTTCTTCCCGCGGGAAGCCCATCTCGACCCGCGAGCCGCAATGGCCGATCTCGCGGCCGCCCTGGCGCGGCGCGGCGTGCCGATCCGCTTCGGCCGGGACGTCGAGGCGCGGAACCTCGACGCCGATCGGGTCGTCGACTGCCGCGGGTTCGCGGCCGCGGGCGACCTGCCCGACCTGCGCGGCGTCAAGGGCGAGATGCTGCTGCTCCGCACGCGCGACGTGGCGCTGAGCCGCCCGGTCCGCCTGCTCCACCCGCGTATCCCGCTCTACATCGTGCCGCGCCCCGACGGCCTGTTCATGGTGGGCGCGACCTCGATCGAGAGCGCGGAACGCCGCCGCATCACGGCCCGCTCCCTCGTGGAACTGCTGAGCGCCGCCTACGCGCTTCACCCGGCGTTCGGCGAGGCCGAAGTGGTCGAGATCGGCACGGATGTGCGCCCGGCCTTTCCGGACAACCTGCCGGCCGTGCGCCGGCAGGGCCGGACGATTTACCTCAACGGCCTGTACAGGCACGGCTTCCTGCTGTCGCCCGCCTTCGCGGCGCGCGCCGCGGACCTCGCCGCGGGCCCGGTCACGCGGGAGGTGGTCCATGCAGGTCACGGTTAACGGCGAGCCGACCGTGGTCGAGGCCGCCACGCTGGCCGAACTGCTGGGCGCGCTCGACCTCGGCGACGCCACCGTGGCCACCGCGGTCAACGGCGATTTCGTGCCGGCCCGGCTGCGCGCCGAGACAGTGGTGAACGCGGGCGACCGGGTCGAGATCGTCGCCCCGATGCAGGGAGGCTGAAGGTCATGTTCTACGGCTACCAGCCGCGCTCGCGCCTGCTGCTCGGCACCGCCCAGTATCCCTCGCCCGACATCCTCACCGGGGCGGTCAGGGCCGCGAACCCGGACATCGTCACCGTGTCGCTGCGCCGCGAGTCGGGAGCCGGGCGCGCCGGCCAGGCCTTCTGGTCGCTGATCCGCGACCTCGGCCTGCGCGTGCTGCCCAATACGGCGGGGTGCCACTCGGTCAAGGAGGCCGTCACCACGGCCCACATGGCGCGCGAGGTATTCAACACGACCTGGATCAAGCTCGAAGTGATCGGCGAGGCCGACACGCTGCAGCCCGACGTGTTCGGCCTGGTGGAGGCGGCGCGCGTCCTCGCCGAGGACGGTTTCGAGGTGTTTCCCTACACGACCGACGACCTGATCGTGGCCGAGCGGCTGGTCGAGGCCGGTTGCCGCGTGCTGATGCCCTGGGGGGCGCCGATCGGCTCGGGGCGCGGCCTCAATAATCCCTTCGCGCTGCGGACCATGCGAGCCCATTTCCCCGACATCCCGCTCGTGGTCGATGCCGGGGTCGGCCTGCCGTCGCACGCCGCGGCCGCCATGGAGCTCGGCTACGACGCCGTGCTGCTCAACACCGCGGTCGCCAAGGCGGGCGACCCCGTTGCCATGGCGCGCGCGTTCGCGCTGGCCGTCGAGGCGGGCCGGGTCGCCTACGAGGCCGACCCGATGGAGATGCGCGACATGGCGGCGCCCTCGACGCCCGTGCTCGGCAAGGCCGTGCTGGCATGACGCTCGACACCTTCTATCCCGTGATGCCCGATGCCGCCTGGGTGGCGCGGGTGGTGAACGCAGGCGCGCGCCTGGTGCAGCTGCGCCTCAAGGAGGCCGACGCGGAGGAGCGCGTGCGGCAGGCGCGAGCCGCGCGCGAGGTTTGCGCCCGCGTCGGCGCCACGCTGGTGCTCAACGATTTTTGGGAGCTGGCCCTCGCCGAGGGGATCGGGTTCGTTCATCTCGGCCAGGGCGACCTCGACGGCGCCGACGTGCCGGCGCTGAAGCGGGCGGGCGTACGGCTCGGCCTCAGCACGCACGACGGGGCGGAACTCGACCGCGCCCTGGCGCTCGACCCCGACTACGTGGCGCTCGGGCCCGTCTACCCCACGCAACTGAAGGTCATGCCCTGGGCCCCGCAGGGCCTGGACCGGGTGAGCGAGTGGAAGCGCCGGATCGGCGCCCGCCCGCTGGTCGCCATCGGCGGCATCACGGCCGAGCGCGCCGCCGCGGTGCGGCGGGCCGGGGCTGACAGCGTGGCGGTCGTGACCGACATCGTGGCGGCCGTCGACCCGGACGCGCGGACGCGGGACTGGCTCGCGGCGGCTCGCTGACCGCGTCAGTCGATCCACAGCCCGCGGGTGCGGTGCCAGTCCTCAATGGATTGCTCGGGATAACCATCGAACGTCCGGTCGCCGGGGGCGATGTCGGCCTTCACCCAGGCGGGCTTGTCGGCCAGCATGAGGTGGACCCGCTCGGACGCGTCCGGCAGCGGCGTGTCGATCGCCGACGCGAAAGGGTGGATGAGGTCCGGCCAGGACGGGTCCCAGAGCCACAGGGCGGTGGCGCAGCGGGAACAGAAGTTCCGCTCGCCGCTGCTCGTTTCGGTCGACCCGTCGTCCCCGACGATGTCGGCGCGGTAGACCGCGACGGCATCCCGGCCTTGCACCTGCAGGCTGTCCGCCACCCCCATGATGTTGATCGCGAACCCACCACCGCCCGCCGTCTTGCGGCAGATCGTGCAATAGCAGAGCTGGTAAGGATGGGGCGTATGGCTGTCGAGGCCGAAGCGGACCGCGCCGCAGCGGCATGACCCTTCGAGTCGCATCGGCATCCCGCATTCCCTCCTGACCCCGGTTCCGTGATCAACGGGCGTGGCGCCGATTGGCTCCCCGTCTTGCGACCGCCATCCCCCGCTCCTACCCTTCCGGTCAGCCGTGGCCACGACCGTCCTCATATCGCGGCGCAGCACTCGAAAGGTCCGGTGCATGGACGTTTCCGTGACGCTGGTCGGCCTGGCCGGCAGCATCGCGCTTCTTCTCCGGGGCACCCACATAGTGCAGACCGGCATCCAGCGCGCCTTCGGGGCGCGGCTGCGGGCCGTGCTGGGCTTGGCGCTCGGCAACCGCTGGCGGGCGTTCGCGACCGGCCTGGGCGTCACGGCGCTTCTTCAAAGCAGCACCGCGACCGGGCTGATGGTGTCGGGCTTCGCGGCGGGGGGCTTCGTGGATCTCGTGCCGGCGCTCGGCGTGATGCTGGGCGCCAATGTCGGCTCGACCCTGGTGGTGCAGCTCCTGTCCTTCGACGTGGCGGCCGCCTGGCCGGTCCTGGTTCTGCTGGGCGTGCTGCTGTTCCGCCGCAGCACCGCCTCGACGGCGCGCGACATCGGCCGCTCCTTCATCGGCCTCGGGCTCATGCTGCTGGCGCTCCAGCAGCTGGTGGCGGGACTGACCCCCTACGAGGACGCGCCGAGCCTGCGGCTGCTCCTCGGCGCGGTCGCGGCCGCGCCGGCCGTCGCCTTCGTGCTGTCGGCAGCCGCGACCTGGCTGGCCCATTCCAGCGTCGCCGTGATCCTGGTGGTGGCGTCGCTGGCCGGCAAGGGCGTCGTGACGCCCGATGCCGCCCTCGCCATGGTGCTCGGCGCCAACCTCGGCACGGCCGTCAACCCGGCCCTGGAAGGCGTCCGCAGCGAGAACCCGGCGTCGCGCCGCGTGCCGGTCGGCAACCTCCTGGTCCGGACCGCCGCGACCCTGCTGGCGCTCGCGGCCCTCCGTCCCCTGGGCCGGCTCGTCGTGGTGCTCCAGCCCGACGGCGCCCGGGCGGTCGCGGACGTCCACACGGCCTTCAACCTCGCCCTCGCGCTGATCGCCCTGCCGGCGCTCGGCCCCTACGCGACGCTGCTGCGGCGCCTGCTGCCGACCCGCGTCGACCCGGCCGACCCGTCCCGCCCGATGTACCTCGACGACGCGGCCCTCGAGTCGCCGCTGGAAGCGCTGGGCGGCGCGGCCCGCGAAGCCCTGCGCATGGCCGACGTGCTGGACGCCATGCTCCAGAGCGTCGGCGAGGCCCTGTTCAAGGCCGACCGGCGGCCGATCGCCGAGGCCAAGCGCCTCGACGACGTGCTGGACCGGCTGAACGCCGCCATCAAGACCTACCTGACCGCCATCGATCCGGACGCCATGACGAGCGACGACCACCGCCGCCTGGGCGACGTCCTCGCGTTCTCCACCAACCTCGAACACGCGGGCGACGTAGTGGACCGCAACCTGGCTCCCTTGGCGGCGCGGCGGATCAAGCGCGGCCTCCGCTTTTCACCGGAAGGAGCGGCCGACCTCGACGCGATGCTGCGCCGCGTGCTCACCAACCTGCGGCGCGCCGCCTCGCTGCTGATGGTGGACGACGTTCGGCTGGCCCGGACCCTGGCCGAGGAGAAGGCCGCGTTCCGGGACCTCGAAGCCCAGGCCACCCGCGCCCATTTCGAGCGGCTGCGGGCCGGGCAGGCGGACGGGCGCGAGACCGGCGCGCTGCACATCGACGCCCTGCGCGACCTGCAGCGCATCAACAGCCACCTCGTGGCCGCCGCCGCCTACCCGGTGCTGGAACGGCAGGGCGAGCTGCTGCCGAGCCGCCTCGCCGAGCCGGACCCGTCGTGAGGCGTCAGATCTGGTAGGTGAGCTCGTCTACGTCGAGCTCGCCGAGCGCCCGCATCTCGGCCAGCGACCGGTGGTCGAGCACGCGCGCGATCGCGTCGCGCACTTCCAGCATCATGCGCCGCACCGTGCAGCGCTCCTCCGTGGTGCAGTCGATGCAGCGGCGGTAGTAGTTGCGGCTGGCGCAGTCGATGGGCGCGAGCGGCCCGTCCAGCACCCGGATGATCTCGCCCACGCTGATCTCCGTCGGCGGCTTGGCGAGCGCGTAGCCGCCTCCCTTGCCCTTCTTCGAGACCACGAGACCCGCGACCCGCAGCTCTCCCAGGATCGCGTCCAAAAACTTCTTCGAGATCGCGTTGTTGGTCGCGATGCTGGTGACGAGCTCGGGCTGTCCCGGCTTGCAACCCGCCAGATGCACCATGGCCTTCAGGCCGTACTTGCCCTTCATGGTCAGCATGGGCGACGCGCCGTGACGCGAGAAGGGAGGGCCGCAGGCAAGGTCGATATCCGGGCGTTCGATGCGGCGCGCCGCTGTGCCGCGCCCATGCTTGGTGTACAAGAACCGCGACGGGAACGGAACCGGTGGAACACCGATCCCCCTTGCGGCGGCCGGACGGCCAGGAGCGGTCATGGACAGGGTCAGGGTTTCCGATCTGCAGGTCGCCGGCGTCCTGCACGCCTTCGTGGAGCGCGAGGTGCTGCCGGGCTCGGGGCTGAGCGGGGACGCCTTCTGGAGCGGGTTCGCGGCCATCCTGCGCGACCTCGGGCCCCGCAACCGCGAGCTGCTGGCCGTCCGCGACTCCCTGCAGGCCAGGATCGACGCCTACCATCGCGACGGCGGGCCGCTCGCGGGCGAGCGCTACGTCGGGTTCCTCCGCGAGATCGGCTACCTGCTGCCCGAGGCGCCCGACGAGGCGATCGACCCCGCGAACGTCGACGACGAGATCGCGCTCACGGCGGGACCGCAGCTGGTCGTCCCCATGTCGAACGCCCGCTACGCGCTGAACGCCGCCAACGCGCGCTGGGGCAGCCTGTACGATGCGCTGTACGGCACGGACGCGATCCCGGACAAGGGTGCCCTCGTCCGCCGCAAGGAGTTCAACACCGAGCGCGCCGAAGCCGTCGTGGCCCGGGCCAAGACCTTCCTCGACGAGGTCGCGCCGCTCGACGCGGGATCGCACGCGCTGGTGAT
>CAXTEP010000010.1:24686-25852 GCA_964243125.1 uncultured Lichenihabitans sp.
GCGGACGACAAGACCGCCATCTACCGCAACTGGCTCGGGCTGATGGACGGCACGCTGAGCGCCAGCTTCCCCAAGGGCGGCGGCACGGTCGAGCGCCGCCTCAACACGGACCGGCTCTACACGGCGGCATCGGGCGGGGAGCTGCGCCTGCCGGGCCGCAGCCTCATGCTGATCCGCAACGTCGGCCACCACATGGAGACCGACGCGGTGCTGGACGCCGACGGGCATGACATCCCGGAAGGATTCCTGGACGCGGCCGTCAGCGTGGCGGTCGCCAAGCGCAACCTGGGGGCGCTGCCCGACGTCCGCAACAGCCGCCACGGCTCGATCTACATCGTCAAGCCCAAGATGCACGGGCCCGACGAGGTGGCGTTCGCGGACGCGCTGTTCGGCCGGGTCGAGGCCCTGCTGGGCCTGCCGCCCCACACCGTCAAGATCGGCATCATGGACGAGGAGCGCCGCACCTCGGTCAATCTCAAGGCCTGCATCGCGCGGGCGCGCCACCGCGTGGTCTTCATCAACACGGGATTCCTGGACCGTACCGGCGACGAGATCCACACGTCCATGCTGGCCGGGCCCGTGGTCCGCAAGAACGACATGAAGAACACGGGCTGGATCAAGGCCTACGAGGACTCGAACGTCGACGGCGGCATCGCCATGGGGCTCGTCGGGCGCGCCCAGATCGGCAAAGGCATGTGGGCCGCCCCCGACCGCATGGCCGACATGCTGGCCCAGAAGGCCGGGCACCCGCGCTCGGGCGCCAGCACCGCCTGGGTGCCATCCCCCACGGCCGCCACCCTGCACGCGCTCCACTACCACGAGGTCGACGTGGCGGGCCGGCAGGCCGAGATCGCGCGGCGGCCCCGCACGGCGCGCGAGGCCATCCTGGCCATCCCCGTGTCGGGCTCCAATTGGGCGCCCGACGACGTGCAGGGGGAGCTCGACAACAACCTGCAGGGTATCCTCGGCTACGTGGTGCGCTGGATCGACCAGGGCGTCGGCTGTTCCAAGGTCCCGGACGTTCACGACGTGGGCCTGATGGAGGATCGCGCCACCCTGCGGATCTCAAGTCAGCACGTCGCCAATTGGCTGCAGCACGGGATCGTCACGCCCGACCAGGTCGAGGCGACGCTGCGCCGCATGGCGGGCGTGGTGGACCGCCAGAA
>CAXTEP010000010.1:25952-32271 GCA_964243125.1 uncultured Lichenihabitans sp.
GGAACCCAGCTTGCGCGCGGAGGAGATCCGAATAGTCTAGCGCGTCGCTGAGGGTTAGATACGAGACAGCGCATCATCGCCGCGGCTGGTAAGGTGAGCTCCCAAGAATAGACCAGCTGAACCCTATGTTCAGCTGGTCTATCCCGGCTTCCGCGACCACGCCCTACAGGACAGCGCCTTCCCTAGACTTGGACCGATGACAACGGCCTCTTTCGTCTTCGGGTGTGATAAATCACAGACCCTTCCGCATTGCAAGGCTGCCATGCGTTTCCGGAACATTAATTTCCGTGGCTCCGCCCGAGGCGGTTAACGCGCCAGCCCGACGGACCCGACCCGCGCTTGACGGACGCGGCGCGGCTTGCAACGGAGGGCGGCCATCCACGAGGTCGGTCATGCAGGCCTACGACGACGACAACCTGTTCGCGAAGATCCTGCGCGGAACGGTGCCCTGCCATCGCGTGTTCGAGGACGAGGTCGCGCTGGCGTTCATGGATGTCATGCCGCGGGTCCCCGGCCACGTGCTGGTGCTTCCCAAGGTCCGGGCCCGCACCCTGTTCGACGTTCCGCCCGACGTGCTCGGCGCCCTGATGGTTCGCGTGCAGCGGGTGGGGGCGGCGGCGCAGCGCGCCATGGCGGCGCCGGGGCTGACGTTGCAGCAGTTCAACGAGGCCGCCGGAGGCCAGTCGGTGTTCCACCTCCATTTCCACCTGCTGCCGCGCCAGCCCGGCCAAGCCATGCGGCCGGAAGGCGGACCGGTGGCGGACGGACCCGTGCTGGCCGAACAGGCCGCCCTGATCCGGGCCGCGCTTTGAGGGGAGAGCGGCCATGAAGGTGGCATTCCTGGGGTTGGGGGTCATGGGTTCGCCCATGGCGGGCCACCTTGCGGGTCGGGGACGGCACGACGTCACGGTCTACAACCGCACGGCCGACAAGGCCCGGCAATGGACGGAGCGGCACGGCGGCGGCGCGGCCCCGACCCCGGCCGAGGCGGCGCGCGACTGCGCCGCCGTGTTCTGCTGCGTCGGCAACGACGCCGATCTGCGCTCCGTGGTGCTCGGCCCCGAGGGCGCCCTGGCGGGCATGACGGCCGGGGCGGTGTTCGTGGACCACACCACGGCCTCGGCCGACGTGGCGCGCGAACTTCACGCGGTCGCGGCGGAACGGGACCTGGGTTTCGTCGACGCGCCCGTGTCGGGCGGGCAGGCGGGCGCCGAGAACGGCGCGCTCACGGTGATGTGCGGCGGCGACGGTCCCCACTACGAGGCGGTCGAGCCAGTCATCGGCGCCTACGCGCGGGCCTGCCGGCTGATGGGGCCGTCCGGCGCCGGGCAGCTCACCAAGATGGTCAACCAGATCTGCATCGCCGGGCTCGTGCAGGCTCTGGCCGAGGGCCTGGGCTTCGCGGCCCGGGCGGGCCTGGACCCGGGCGCGGTGGTCGAGGTCATCGCCAAGGGCGCGGCCCAGTCCTGGCAGATGGAGAACAGGGCCGGCACCATGGGCGAGAACCGGTTCGACTTCGGCTTCGCGGTCGATTGGATGCGCAAGGACCTCGGCATCTGCCTGGACGAGGCCCGCCGCAACGGCGCGCAGTTGCCGGTGACCGCGCTGGTCGACCAGTTCTACAGCGACGTCCAGGCCATGGGCGGCGGGCGCTGGGACACGTCGAGCCTCATCGCGCGGCTCAGGCGCTGATCGAGGTCCGCGGACGGACGCCGGCCCGCGACGCGATCCGGCCGAGTCCGTCGGTAGCCGCGCGGCGGAGAGGGACGGATGCAACTCATCCGACCCAGCGCCGCACTTCGTCCCGCACCACCGGGAGCAGCTCGGTTTCGAACCACGGATGGCGCTTCAGCCAGGCGCTGTTGCGCCACGACGGATGGGGCAGCGGCACGAGGCGTGGCCGGACCGGGCGCTCGTAGACCAGGCGCCAGGCCCGCACGTGCTCGGTGAGGCCGAGGTCGCGCGGCCGGTCCGGGTGGAGGCGTCCCAGGTGGTAGCGGATCGCGTGCAACCCGATGGCGAGGATGACCTCGAGATCCGGCATGGCCGCGAACACCTGGTCGTGCCAGGCGGTCCGGCATTCCGGCCGGGGCGGCAGGTCGCCCTTGGCGGCGTCGTGGCCGGGGAAGCAGAACCCCATGGGGGCGATCACGACGCGCGCCGGATCGTGGAACAGGTCGGGCCCGATCCCCATCCAGGCGCGCAGACGGTCACCCGAGGGATCGTTGAACGGGACGCCGCTCTCGTGCGCGCGCCAGCCGGGCGCCTGGCTCGCGATGGCCAGCCGTGCCGCGTTGGCGAGCCGCAGGATCGGCCGCGGCTCGTGCGGCAGCGGTGACCCGCGCGGGGCGTCGCGGCAGATGCGGCAGGCCCGGATGGTGGCCGCGAGATCGGCGGCGGCGGGCCGCAACGAAGCATTAGGGGTCTGAGGAATTGGTCGGGGTTCCGGCCGCGAACGGGGCACGGCTCCCGGTCTTCGGCACAATTGCACAGCCGCTCTTTAAGGTTTCTTTGCGACCGTCGACCCCGAAGAGTTCGCTTGAACCCCGGGCGTCTTGCGTTGATGGGCGAAGTCACCTCAGATTTGACCGAGAGCGCCGCCCGCGGCGGTCTCGGGATATCGGCCGACCGCCGGCGCTTGGCAGGCCGCATGAAGGAGGCGCGCGAGAAGCTGACCTCGACGGGCAGCGGGCTGCGGGCCTTCGACGTCGAACTGTTGAGGATGTTCGCCGAGCGCCATCGCGGCACCACCCCGGCCATGTCGGCCCTGGCCGTGGTGGTGGCCGCCATCGCCACGGTCTGGGTGCCGGTCGGCGACGTGCTGGTCTGGCTGTCGCTGCTCGGTTCGGCGACCCTGCTGCTGTCGCACTGGTGCGGCAAGTTCCTGGCTCGGAGCACGGGGGTGGCGCGCCTCGGCCAGTGGCAGCGCCGCTTCGTGATCGGCGAGGCAGCGCGCGGCGTCACCTGGTCGCCCATCGTCGTGCTCCTGCTCCACGTCCACGAGTCCTCGGCCCAGACCTTCGCGCTGTTCCTCCTCCTGCTCGTGGCGGCCAGCACCGCCATGCTGTCGGCCAGCATCCCGGCGGCCGTCTATGCCTGCTTGGCTCCGCTCACGGTGGCGGGGCTGCTGTTCGCGCGGCCCGTCGCGGGGTACGAAGGCGTGCCCCTCATGGTGCTGGCCGGGGCCGCGCAGGTCTTCTTCATCGTCCTGGCCCGGCGGCTTTACAGTTCGGCCATCGTCACCCTGTCGGTCCAGGCCGAGAAGGACGCCCTCATCGTCGAACTCGAACAGGCGCGGCTGAACTCCGACGAGGCGCGCCGGCGCGCCGAGGAGGCGAGCCTCGCCAAGTCGCGGTTCCTGGCCACCATGAGCCACGAGCTGCGGACGCCGCTCAACGCCATCCTGGGCTTCTCCGAGGTGATGAAGGGCGAGCTGTTCGGACCCCACGCGGTTCCGGCCTATCGCGACTACGCCAACGACATCCATTCAAGCGGCCAGCACCTGCTGATGCTGATCAACGAGATCCTGGACCTGTCGCGGGTGGAAGCGGGCCGCTACGAGCTCAAGGAGGAGCCCATGGCGCTCGCCCACATCGTGGAGGATTGCAAGCACCTGCTGCTGCTGCGGGCCACCAAGCGCGGCATCACCATCGTGGACATGGTGGAAACCAGCCTGCCGCGGATCTGGGTCGACGAGCGCGCCATCCGGCAGGTGGTGATCAACCTTCTGTCCAACGCCATCAAGTTCACGCCCCAGGGCGGCACCGTGACCATCAAGGTCGGCTGGACCGCGCAGGGCGGCCAGTACGTGTCCATCCGGGATACGGGACCGGGCATTCCCGAAGCCGAGATCCCGGTCGTGATGTCCTCCTTCGGCCGCGGCACGCTGGCCCAGAAGAACGCCGAGGAAGGGTCCGGGCTCGGCCTGCCGATCGTCAAGGGCCTCGTGGAGCTGCACGGCGGCACCTTCACGCTGAAGTCCAAGATCCGGGAAGGCACGGAGGTGATCGTGATCCTGCCGCCCGAACGCGTGATCGACGCGCTGCCGCAGATCCGGTCCGAGGAGGCGCGGCCCGACCAGGGGCCGAAGCGGCAACGCTCGATGCGGTCCGCGGCCGCCTGAACTCAGTCGCGGTTGGCGACGCCCGCCTGGGCGAAGGTCGCCATGCCGATGTGGCAGGCGAGCGCGGCCTTGACGAGCCCGGCCGCCAGCGCGGCGCCGCTCCCTTCCCCGAGCCGCATGCCGAGGTCGAGCAGCGGCGGCTTGCCGAGCCTATCCAGCACGGCCGCGTGGGCGCCTTCGGCCGAACGATGGCCCGCTACACAATGGTCGATGGAGGCGGGCTGCAGGGCGTGCAGCACCGCCGCGGCGGCGCAAACCACGTAGCCGTCGAGGATCACGGGCACGCGCTGCATCCGCGCCGCCAGGATCGCCCCCGCCATGGCGGCGACCTCCCGGCCGCCGAGGCGCCGCAGCAATTCGAGCGGGTCGGACCGATGGTCGGCGTGCAGCGCCACGGCCTTCTCGACGGCCGCGACCTTGCGTCGGAGGCCGTCGTCGTCCACCCCCGTGCCGCGGCCGACCCAGTCGGTCGCGGCACCGCCGTAGAGCGCGTGGAAGAGCGCGGCCGCCACCGTGGTGTTGCCAATGCCCATCTCGCCCAGGGCCAAGAGGTCCGTGCCGCCCGCCAAGGCCTCCATGCCGAACGCCATGGTGGCGGCGCAGCCCGCCTCGTCCATGGCGGGCCCGGCCGTGATGTCGCCCGTCGGGATCTCCAGCGCCAGTTCGAAGATCTTTAAGCCCAGCCCATAGGTGGCGCAGATCTGATTGACGGCCGCGCCCCCGGCCGCGAAGTTCGCCACCATGGCCTGCGTCACGGAGGCCGGGAACGGCGACACGCCCTGGGCCACGACGCCGTGATTGCCCGCGAACACCGCCACGAGGGGCCGATCCATCGTGGGCTGTGGCGTGCCCTGCACGCCCGCCAGCCATTCGGCCAATCCTTCAAGACGCCCCAGCGACCCGGCCGGCTTGGTGAGCTGCGCGTCCCGCTCGCGCACGGCCGCGACCGCGGCGGCGTCGATGGGCGGCAGGCGGGTGAACAGGTCGCGGATGTCGTCGAACGGGAGCCCGGATTGCATGAAGGCCTGCTGCTCGGCTGAGAAGGGCGGCGCGGGGATCGGATCGCTGGCGGAAGGCTCGGCCCCGACCGCCTATGCGGCCCCGCCCTCGACAAATCAAGCCTCGCCGGTCACAACACGGTCGCATGACGGAACGGGCACCCGGTGGGTCTGGTTGGCGCACCGCCGTGGGCGGGGTCGCGGGCGACTTCGCGGCCTGCCTGCGCTTCTTCTCGCGCCTGCCGCTTCCGCCGCCGGCACCGTCCGGAGGGCGGCGGCTGGCCGTGGCCATGCGGATGCTGCCGCTGGCGGGGCTGATCATCGGCGGCTGCGGCCTCGTTCCCATGATCTTCGCGGCCGCGGTGGGGCTGCCCGACCTGGTGGCGGCCGTGGCGGCGCTCGCGGGGTCCGCCCTGGCGACCGGCGGGCTGCACGAGGACGGGCTCGCCGATCTGGCCGACGGGTTTGGCGGGGGCGCCACGCGGGAGCGCAAGCTCGCCATCATGCGGGACAGCCGCGTCGGCACCTACGGGCTGCTGGCCGTCGCGATCGCGCTCCTGCTTCGCGCGTCGTGCCTAGCCGGCCTGCTCGGCCGGGCGGGGCTGCTTGAGGCGACCGGGGCCGCGCTGGCGGCGGCCTCCGTGTCGCGCAGCCTGGTACTGCTGCCGCTGCTGGCGCTGCGGCCGGTCCGCAGCGACGGGCTGGGACGCTCGGCCGGCGTGCCGACGCGGGCCGCCAGCCTGATCGGGCTGGTGCTGGCCAGCGCGATCGGCCTGGGCCTGCCGGTCCTGGCCGGCTTCGATCCGGCCCACGCGGTGCTGGCCTGCCTCGTCGCGACCGCGGGGGCGGCGCTGGTCACCTTCGTGGCGTTCCGCCAGATCGGGGGCCAGACCGGCGACGTCGCGGGCGCCTGCCAGCAGGCCGCCGAGGTGGGGTTCCTGCTCGGCCTGCTGGCGTTTCCGCCCGGGCCATGACGGATCCGTCACCCTGCGTGAAACGGTGCGTGCTCGACGGCGCCGGGGCGCAGTGCCTGGCCTGCGGCCGCACGCTGGCCGAGATCGCGGCCTGGAGCCGCTTCGACGAGAAGGAGCGCCGCCGCATCATGGCGAGCCTTCCGGCCCGGCTCGGCGCCCTGTCACCGGTCCGCGACACGGAGCCGAAGCCGTGATCCCTCGACGGCACCGACCCGCGTTCCCAT
>CAXTEP010000010.1:32371-38282 GCA_964243125.1 uncultured Lichenihabitans sp.
CCGCGACACGGAGCCGAAGCCGTGATCCCTCGACGGCACCGACCCGCGTTCCCATGTTGGACGTTGCGTCCGCTCCATCGATCCACGCGCGGGCCTCCTGGCGTCCGATGAACTACCTGTCCACGTCCGACCTGTTCAGCCTGCTGTTCTACGGTGCCCTGGCGCTGTGGCTGGCGCTGGCGATCCCACGGCTGTTCCGCGGCCGCATGCTCAGCGGTCTGGCGGCGCTGGCGTTCTGGGTCGCGGCCTTCCTGGTCGCGGTCACGGGGTACAGCTACCGCGACGAGTTGGATGGCGTGGCGCAGCGGGTAATCGCCACGGTGGTGCCCGGCATGCCGATCCGGACGGCCGCCGGGGAGGTGGCCATCCTCCGCGCCGGCAATGGGGAATTCCTCGTGCGGGGCACGGCCGGAACGGTGCGGCTGCAGTTCATCCTGGACACGGGCGCGTCCGCCGTGGTGCTGCGCGCCGAGGATGCGGCCCGTCTCGGCCTTCGCATCCGTAAGCTCGACTACGACGTGGACGTCTCGACCGCGAACGGCCACACGCTCACGGCCGAGACCACCATCCCCGAACTGACGATCGGCACGCTGGTGGAACGCGACGTGCCGGCCCTGGTGGCCAAGCCGGGAGCCCTGCACGAGAACCTGCTCGGGATGACTTTCCTCGACAGGCTTGCGAGCTTCTCGATCGCCGGCAACAGGCTCACCATGCGAGGCGGTTGAGCCTCGGTCGGGTGGCCGCGCCCGGGCCGTGACTCCCCCGCCTGACCTTATCCCTTGTCGCCCGGCTTCGATGGATCGCTCTGGCCCTGCTTGGCCTGACCACCGCCCCCGCCGGCGCCGCCGCTGTCCTGCCCACCCGTGGACTTGCTGTCCGCGGCGTTGGCGCCACCCTTGTCGCCGCCGTTCTTGTCCTCCTCGGTGTCGATCGTCACCTTGGCGCCGTCCCGCAGGCCCGTAGGCGGATTGAGGACGAGCTTCTCGCCTCCCTTCAACCCATCCCTGAGTTCGATCGTGGTGCCGAAGTCGCGTTCGATCTTGATCGGGCGCAGCTTGACGATCTCGCCTTCGACCGCGGCGACGCGCATCCCGTGCTGGTCGAAGATCAGCGTTTCGGCCGGGATCACGATGGCGGGGTGCTCGCGCGGGATGTCGGTCGTGACGTAGACGTAGAGGCCGGCCCGCAGGCGACCGTCCGGGTTGGGAATGTCGACCTCGGTGGTCAGGGTGCGGGCCGAGGATACCAGCGCCACCGAACTGCGCGCGACCTTGCCCTTGAACGTTTCACCGGGCATCTGCGGCACCTCGACCCGGGCGTCCAGCCCGTCGCGGACCCCGACGGCCGAGTTCTGCGGCACCTGCACGGTCACGCGGATGACGTTGTCCTGGGCCACCGTGAACATCGGCGTCGCGGCGGCCGAATCCGCGTTGACGAGGTCGCCGAGGTCGACGTTGCGCACCGTCACGACCCCGTCGAACGGCGCCCTCACGTCCTCGAAGGCCGTGAGAGCCTTCAGCCGGTCGATCGTGGCCTGCTGGGCCTTCGTGTTGGCGTCCGCCACCTTGACCCCCGCCCGGGCGGTTTCGACGGTGGCCTGCTGGGAGGACTGGTTGGCCACCTGGTTGTCGCGGTTCTGCAGCGTCTCGTAACCCTGCTGGGTCAATGCGTTGGTGCGGGCCAGCGTCACCTTGGCGAGATTGAGGTTGGCCTCGGCTTGGTCGACCTGGGCCTGGGCCTGCGTTTCGGCCGCCTGGACCTGACCGAGCTGGGCGACCGCCTGAGCCAGCTGCTGGTCGAGGTCGGGTGCCGTGATGTGGATCAGCAGGTCGCCCTTTTTCACCCGCGACCCGATGTCGACCCGGCGCTCGGTGATGTAGCCTGTCGCCCGCGGGTAGATGTTGGCGGTCGCGAAAGCGGCCGTCTGGCCGGGCAGGGTCAGCGCGACCGTCTTGTCCTGCAGCTTGGCCTCGGCCACCCGCACCTCGGGAACAGCCGCCGCGGTCTTCTCCTGGGTGGCCTTGGCGTCCCTGCTCTGACTCCAATGCCGGTAAATCCCCAGGGCCAGCAGCGCCGCGAGCAGGAGTCCCACGGCCGCGAAGATCCAGGGCGAGGGCGGTGGAGGGGGTGGCTCGGCGTGCTTGTCGGCGCCGTCGGGCCTGCCTTCAGGCGACGGCTCGCGGTCGTGGGCCTCCGCGGGCGGGTCGCCGCGGTCGGTCGCGGGCGCGTCCCGGTCGGGCGCCGATCCATGGCCGGCCCCCTGATCGTCGAGCACGGCCGCGCCCCGCTGCTGCTCGGCTTCGAGCGGCACGTCGAGGCGCGTGCCGTAGGACCCGAGGTCGTCGGACGGCCGGTCGGCCGCGAGGCGCGAGGGCGATACGATCTCGTTCATCGGTAATCCTTCACCGGCTCGAACCGGCCGCCCCGCAGCATGGCATACAGGAACGGAACGAACAGAAGCGTCGAACAGGTCCCGAACGCGACGCCCCCCAGCACGGCGCGGGCCAGGGCCGCGTTCTGTTCCGACCCTTCGCCGATGCCGATCGCCATCGGGATCAGGCCCACGAACATCGCGCCCGCGGTCATCAGCACGGGACGGAGCCGCGTTTCGCCGGCCGCGATCGCGGCCTCGATGGCGCTGCTGCCCTCGCTCTCGCGATGCTCGCGCGCGAAGGTCACCAGCAGGATCGAGTTCGCGCTCGCGACGCCCACGCTCATGATGGCGCCGAACAGCGAGGGGATCGACAGCGTGGTCTGGGTCAGGAACAGGCTGAACAGGATGCCGCAGAACGCGATCGGCAGGGCCGCGATGATGACGAACGGGTCGCCCCAGCTCTGGAAGTTGATGGCCATGAGCAGGTAGACCGCCACGATCGCGATGGCGAGGCCCAGGCTGATGTTGCCGAAGGCGGCGTTCATGCTCTCGATCTGGCCCCGCACCGTGATCTTGTCGGGCGCCGGCAACTTCTTCTGTTCGTCCTGCACGATCTTGGCGATGTCGTTCTGGATGCCGCCGAGGTCGCGGTCCTGCGCGCTCGCCAGGATGTCGAAGGTCGGCTGCGTGTTGACGTGGTTGACCACCGTCTGCTCGGACCGGCGCTTGAAGCTCGCGACGCTCGACAGCATGGTCAGAATGCCGGGCTGCGCCGTTCCGCCGTTGCCGGTCGTCATCCCGGCCGCGGTCGTGTCGGAGGAGACGAACAGCGGCGTGTTCCTGAGGTCGGTCAGGCTGCCGTTGCGGTATTCCGGGGTCTGGACCCAGAGCTGGTAGGGGATGCCGGACTTCGGGTCGGCCCAGAAGTTGGGCTGGACCTGGTAGCTGCCAGACAGCGAGACGTTCATGGAATTGGCGATCTGCTGCTCGGTGAGGCCCATCTCGGAGGCCATGCGCCGATCGATGTCGACGAAATACTCGGGCGCGTCGATGATCTGGTGGATGTGGACGTCGGCTGTGCCGCGCACCTGGCGGAGCTTCGCCTCGATCTCCCGGGCGACCTCGATGTCCTTGTCGACGTTGCGTCCGTTCACCTGGATGTCGATGGGCGTGATGATGCCGAAATCAAGGATCTGGGTGATGATGTCGGCGGGCTGGAAGTAGAAGGTCGTGTCGGGGAACCGCCGCGGCAGTTCCTCGCGGAGCCGCTTGATGTAGCCCGCCGTGGGAGCATGGCCCTCCTTCAACGAGATGATCATCTGCCCGTCGTTGTAGGCCACGAACGAGCCGTCCCCGAAGGCGAAATTGTAGTTGCTCGACGGCAGGCCGATGTTGTCGAGGATCAGGTCGAGCTCGCCCGGCGGGATGATGGCCTTCACGGTGCGTTCCACCTTCGCGAAGGTCTGCTCGGCGGTCTCGATCCGCATGCCGGCCCGGGTGCGGATGTGCAGCGTCATGGCGCCCGCGTCGACCTGCGGGAAGTAGTCGCGCCCGACGAAGACGAACAGCGCGCCGCCCATGACCAGGACGCAACCCACGACCACCAGGGTCGCGAAACGATGCGCGATGCTGGCGTGCAGCAGGCCCAGGTAGCCGCGCTGGAACCGCGCGAAGCCGCGCTCGAAGGCCGCGTGGAAGCGCCCGAGCTGGTAGCCGACCCAGCGGCCCGTCGGGGCCAGAACGCCGCCCAGCCACCGGAAGGGCCCTGCCGCGAGGCGCAGCGCCCCCTGCCAAAGGCGGCGGGCCTTCCCCGGCTTGTCGGCCCGCGCGGCCTCGTCCCGGTTCCCCCCGGTCTCCTCGCCGTCGTTCCTGCCGTATTTGACGCGGTATTCGGCGCGCACCAGCACGTCGATCAGGATCGGCACCAGGGTCCGCGACAGCAGGTAGGAGGCCAGCATCGCGAACACCACCGCGAGCGCCTGCGGGGTGAAGATGTATTTCGGCGCGTCCTTCAGGAACAGGACCGACACGAAGGCCGTGCAGATCGACAGGGTCGAGATGAGTGCCGGCTTGGCGATGCCGGACGCACCTTCCACGACCGAGTCGCGGAAGCTTCTGCCGCCTTCCATGAGGCGGTAGGTGTTCTCGACCGCCACCGTGGCGTCGTCGACCAGGATGCCGACCGCGAGCGCGAGGCCGCCCAGCGTCATGATGTTGATGGTTTCGCCCAGGGCCGCCAGGACCGTGAGGGAGGTCAGGATCGCCAGCGGGATCGATACC
This sequence comes from uncultured Lichenihabitans sp., assembly GCA_964243125.1. Taxonomy (GTDB): domain Bacteria; phylum Pseudomonadota; class Alphaproteobacteria; order Rhizobiales; family Beijerinckiaceae; genus Lichenihabitans. The sequence goes on from CAXTEP010000010.1 coordinate 37,026, forward strand.
AGCACCACCAGGGTCGAGCGCCAGGAGCCGAGGAACAGCAGGATCATGCCGCCCGTCAGGCCGGCCGCGATCACGGCCTCGCGCACCACGTCCTTGATGGCGCCCGACACGAAGACCGACTGGTCGGCCAGCGGCTCGATCTTCAGCCCCTTGGGGGCCGCGGCCCGGATCTGGGGGAGGTAGGCCCGGACCGTGTCGACCACGGACAGCGTCGAGGCCTCGCCGTTCTTGAGGATGGTGGTCAGCACCGAGTGGTTGCCGTCGGTCCGCACGACGTTGAGCTGCGGCGGCGCGCCGTCGCGCACGTTGGCCACGTCGCGCACCAGCACGGGTGAGTTGTTGACCACCTTGACGGGGATCAGGTTGAGATCCTCGACCGCCTCCGGCGAGGCGTTGAGCTTCACCGGATATTGCGTTTCCCCGATCTTCGACAGCCCCGAGGGGACGACGATGTTCTGCGACGTGATGGCGGTGGTCACGTCCTGCGGGGTCAGGCCGTAGGCCTGGAGCGCGTTGAGGTCGAGGTCGACCATGATCTGCCGGGGCGCGCCCCCGTAGGGCGAGGGCAGCGTCGAGCCTGGCACCTGCGTCAGGGTCTGCCGGATCCGATACTGGGCGTAGTCGTAGATCTTGGCGGCGCTCAGGGTCGTGGACGACAGCGACAGCTGGATCACCGGCACCGAGGACGCCGAGAAGCGCATGATGACGGGCGGCTGCACGCCGGGCGGCATGACGGCGCGGATCGAGTTCATGGCCGACACCACCTGGGCGATGGCGAGGTCGATGCTCACGTTCTGATCGAAGAACACCCGCTCGATCGCGGTCCCGGGCAGCGTGGTGCTTTCCATCCGCTGGATGTTGTTGACGTTGTTGGACAGCGAGAACTCACTGTAGGTGGTGATGCGCTGCGTCATGTCGGTCGCGTTCAGACCGTTGTAGGTCCAGACGATCACGACCACGGGGATGTTGACGTTGGGAAGCACGTCCTTGGGCATGACCACGCTGGCGCCGATGCCGGCCAGGGTCATCAGGATCGCCAGGACGTAGAACGACACCCGGTACCTGAGCGCGTAAAGGACCAGACCCATCCCATCACCCCGGACGGCTCGCGGCCGTCCGCCGCGGGGGCCACGGGATAAACGCCCGGTCAGCCCCGTCGTTGCACGAGCTTGGCCGCAGATGCCGCGATGCGACAGAATGCACGAGCGCCGTTCCGCCGCCCCGATCCGGTCAAGCCGCTGTTTGGAAGGCTTCGGC
>CAXTEP010000010.1:38382-45507 GCA_964243125.1 uncultured Lichenihabitans sp.
CGAGCGCCGTTCCGCCGCCCCGATCCGGTCAAGCCGCTGTTTGGAAGGCTTCGGCCTGGGCCTGCAGGGCCGCGAGGGCGGTCTTGACCACGTCGAGGCCGGCTCCCGGCTTCGGGGCCTCGGTGGCGAGATGCCGGCGCCACTGGCGCGCGCCGGGCCGTCCGGCGAACAGGCCCAGCAGGTGGCGGGTCATGTCGTGCAGCCGGACCCCGGCGGCGAGCTGCCGGGCCATGTAGGGCATGAAGAGCTCGACGGCCTCCACGCTGCTCGCGACCGGGCCCGTCTGGCCGAACAGCAGCGGGTCGACGGCGAGCAGCAGGTCGGGATTGTGGTAGGCGGCGCGGCCGAGCATCACGCCGTCGACGTGGTCGAGGTGCTCCCTCGCGGCTTGAAGCGTCGCGATGCCCCCGTTGAGCACCACGGGCCAGCCGGGATGATCGGCCCGCAGGGCATGGACGAGGCCGTAGTCGAGCGGCGGGACGTCGCGGTTCTGCTTGGGCGACAGGCCCTGCAGCCACGCCTTGCGGGCATGCACGATCAGCGCGTCCGCGCCCGCGCGCCGGACCGCCTCCGCCATGGCGTAGAGCGCGTCGCGGGGCTCCTGGTCGTCCACGCCGATGCGGCACTTGACCGTGACCGGCAGCGCCGCCGCGCCCTTCATGGCAGCCACGCAGGCCGCGACGAGGGACGGCTCCCGCATCAGGCAGGCGCCGAACCGGCCGTTCTGGACGCGGTCGGACGGGCAGCCGACGTTGAGGTTCACTTCCGCGTAGCCGTGGTCGGCGGCGATACGGGCCGCACGGGCGAGGTCCTGCGGGTCCGAGCCGCCGAGCTGCAGCGCGACGGGCTGCTCGGCGGGATCGAAGGCCAGCAGCCGCGCGCGCGGCCCGAACAGGATGGCTCCCGTCGTCACCATCTCGGAATAGAGCCGCACCCGGCGCGTCATGAGGCGATGGAAGAAACGGCAGTGCCGGTCCGTCCAGTCCATCATGGGGGCAATCGAGAACCTGTAGGGCTGGGCTGAATCCATCGATTTTCGAAGTCTCTCCGCGCGCGACCCGATCGCTCGCGCGTTCCACACCACGACGCGGGCCCTTCCAACACTACCGCACATTCTTGCGCGGGGCGACGGACTGAAGTGTCCGGCAGGGCCCGCGCTCGACGACGGGCGGGTGTTTGGCCGAGGCCGGGGCGTCAGCCGGAAAAACCATGACGACGATCAGCCCCGTCACACCGGTGTCCAGCGCCGCTACCCGGTCGCTTGCGTCACGGAGGCCGTTGCCGACATCGCGACGGCACCCTCCGGGGTTTCGGCCCAAAGCTCGAAAACGCCGGGCCCACCGTTCTGAGGCCGCCCGCACAGCGCGACCGGTGCTCCGACGAACAGGGGGCGGACGCCCCGGAAGCTGAAGGCCGTCAGCGGGCCCTCGAAGTGCGCCGCGAGGCGGTCGGCCAGCAAGGTGGCGGTCAAGGGTCCGTGCACGACCAGCCCGGGATAACCCTCGACCCCCGTCGCATAGGCTGCATCGTAGTGGATCCGGTGCGCGTTGAAGGTCAGGGCCGAGTAGCGGAACAGCAGAGCGGGATCGGGAATCGCCTCGTCGCGCCAGGACGCCACCTGCGGGGAGGCCGGGGGCGGTGCGGGCGGCGCTTCCCCGCCGGACTCGCGGTAGACCAGGTCCTGCTCCTCCTCGATCGCGACGCCGCGCTTCCCGCTCAGCGTGTGGCGGAGCGTGACGACGACCAGCGCACCCTGCCGGCCCGTCTTGAGCGAGACCTTCAGGATCTCGGTTTCTCGCCGGACCGTCTCGCCCAGACGAAGAGGCGCAAGGAATCGCAGCCGTCCACCGGCCCACATCCGCCGCGGCAGCGGGACGGGAGGCATGAACCCTCCCAGGCGCGGATGCCCGTCGGACCCGAGTTCCGATCGAGGTGCGAGCGGCGTGAAGTAGACCCAGTGCCAGAGGGGTGGAAGAGTGTCGCCCAGTTCGGGCAAGCGAGCGTGGTCGAGGGTGGCGGCGAGCGCCGCGGCCGGACCGCGGGCCAACACCTCCTCGGCGTCCTGACGGCGCCCGACCCATGTTTGCAACAAACCGATGTCAACCTCAGTCATGTTGCCCGTTCCTGATCGTCTTGAAACGCCGAGATCTCCGCCCGTGAACCGGGGGTCGACGCGAGGAGCCGCATTCTCTCATGTCGGACCGCGGAGGCTCCAGAACCGGAAAGACCTGGATCAAGGGCCGGCGACAAACTGCCTGCGACGCATCGAGCACGTGGGCGATCGGCCCGCTCTCGCCCACGTGCCCGCCGGATCTGCACGACGACGGCGTCGGCCAGGTCGAACACGAGGTCCATGTCGCGCTCGACGAACGGGAGTGGCAACCCGAGTTCCCGCCGCCGGTCCCTGGTCGATACGAGCACCGCGGCCGGCACCCGGACGTGCGACCTGGGCACGGCCCCGACGATGTCGCGCTGCGGCAAGTCGGGCATCGGCTGGGGCAACACCTTTCTCGACCTGCCGTCCGAGCTATCGATTGACGGTGTCGGATAAAGCGGCTTAGGCGGGGAGAACGGTTGTCGGGTGATTCAGGGAGTTGACCGTGTTCAGGACGACCATGATCCACAACGCCGCCGCGGCCGGGCGTGACCTGGCGTGACCAGGTCGCACCATCGCCCAGGTTGCATGGGCGGTTTTTGTAAGCTCGGCCGCTCCGACGGGGCATTCGCGTGACGCTCGCCCTGGACGACATCGAACGGGCGATGCTGAGCGGCGAGAACGGGCCCGCGACCGCGATGGCCATGCAGGTTATCGCCTCCTATGGCGACGCGATCGGGGCCGAGACACTGCTGCCGATCAAGGGCGCACACGTCGACGGCTGCCTGTTCCACGGCGACGCGGGCCTGGATTTCGTCGAAGCGCTGTTGCAACGCGGCGGTCGGGTTGCCGTGCCCACGACCCTGAACGTCGGGTCCATCGACCTCATGCATCCCGACCTGATGCGGATGGACGCGGATCAGCAATCCAAGCCCCGGCGGCTCATGACCGCGCACGAGGGTCTGGGCTGCCTGCCGTCGTTCACCTGCGCGCCGTACCAGACGCTGTTCAGGCCGTCGTTCGGCGACCAGGTCGCGTGGGGCGAATCCAACGCGATCGTTTTCGCCAATTCGGTGATCGGCGCGCGCACGAACCGCTACGGGGATTTCCTCGACCTTTGCTGCGCCATGACGGCGCGGGTGCCGGCCTGGGGGCTGCACCTGGATGCGAACCGTCGCGGAGAGATCCTGTTCAGGCTGGTGGGTTTCCCCGACTCGATCGAGCCGACGGACGCGCTGTTCGTCGCGGTCGGCATCCTGGTCGGTCGACGGACGGGAGACCACGTCCCCGTGATCGAGGGACTGCCGCCGCCCAGGGATGAGGACCAGCTCAAGGCGCTCGGTGCCGCGTCCGCGTCCGCCGGCGCGGTCGGGTTGTTCCACGCGGTCGGCATCACGCCCGAGGCGCCGACCCGGGCGGTCGCGTTCGGGGGCAAGGAGCCGATCGCGACCGTGGATCTGCGGCCCGCCGACGTTCACGACGCCCTGGCACGGCTGTCGACCGTGCCGGACGGATCGCCCATCGCGGCGGTGTGCCTGGGGACCCCGCACTTCTCGCGGGACGAATGGCACCGGCTCGCCAACCTGCTGCGGCGGGTCCGGCCGGACCGGGGACTGCCGATCTACGTCAACTCCGGCCGCGCCACCCTGGAAGCCGTGCGCGCCGAAGGCCTCGTCGAGGGGCTCGAAGCCTACGGCTTGATCCCGGTCGTGGACACATGCACCTACGTCACGACGATCCTGAAACGGCTCGAGGCCGCCACGATGACCAATTCCGGCAAGTGGGCGCTTTACGCTCCGGGCAACCTCGGGTGCGAGGTCGCGTTCGGGGCCATCGAGGATTGCGTCGCCTCGGCGGCGGCCGGCCACGTCGTGCGGGTCTGACGTGCGACGGACGGGACGCCCCTACGCGGCCGGCAGGGCCGAAGGACCGGCCCTGGTGCTCCGAGAGCCGCTGAGCTTCTACGGCGGCTTGGCGGCCCAGACCGGCCAGATCATCGACCGGTCCCATCCGGATCTCGGCAGAACCGTGACGGGACACGTCCTCGTCATGCCGGGCGGCCGGGGTTCGTCGTCGTCGTCCTCGGTTCTCGCGGAAGCGATCCGGCTGCGGACCGCGCCGCTGGCCATCGTGCTGGCCCGACCGGACCCGATCATGGTGGTCGGCTGCCTGGTGCCGCAGATTCTGTACGGCCTGTACCTGCCCATCATCGTCTGCTCGATCGAGGGCATCGCGGACGGTGACGGCGTGCAGGTCACCTGCGAGGTCGGGGGTGAGGGGTCGGTCTCGTGGAACCGGGACGGCTGAGTCGGTCGCGAGGCGAAGGTCGGGCGCGTGCCCGCGATTACTCTGCCTCCCGCTCCCCTCTCAACCGGGCCCATCGTTCGAGCCGCTTGCCCAACTCGCGCTCGAAGCCGCGTTCGGTGGGGTTGTAGAGGACCTGGCGCCCGATCGCGTCCGGCCAGTAGTTCTGGCCCGAGAAGGCGTCGGGCTCGTCGTGGTCGTAGGCGTAGCCGGTTCCATAGCCCTCGCGGCGCATCACCCTGGTGGACCCGTTCAGGATCACCTTGGGCGGCATGGCCGAGCCACCCTGGCGCGCCAGCGCGACGGCCGCCTTGTGGGCCAGGTAGACGGCGTTGGACTTGGGCGCGGTCGCGACGTAGATCACCGCCTGGGCGAGGGCGAGTTCACCTTCGGGACTGCCCAGGAAGTCGAACGCCTCCTTGGCGGCGTTGGCCACGACCAGCGCCTGCGGGTCCGCGAGCCCGATATCCTCGACCGACATTCGCACCACGCGACGGGCGATGAACAGCCGGTCCTCACCGGCGTCCAGCATGCGGGCCAGGTAGTACAGAGCCGCATCCGGGTCGGAGCCCCGCACGGCCTTGTGCAGCGCCGAGATCAGGTTGTAATGGCCGTCCTGGCCCTTGTCGTAGAGGGGCGCGCGGCGCTGCACGACGTCGAGCAGGGTCGCGGCGTCGAGTATCTCGCCCGGCCGCGCGGCGCGCCAAAGTTCCTCGGCGAGGGTCAGCAGCGCCCGCCCATCACCGTCGGCGAGGCGCACCAGGGCGGCGCGGGCCTCGGGGGTGACGGGCAGCGTCCGCTTCCCGACCGCCTCCGCCCGATCGAGCAGCCTGCCAAGCGCATCCGCGTCGAGCGCCCGGAAGACGAGCAGCCGCGCGCGGGACAGGAGCGCCGCGTTCAGCTCGAACGAAGGATTTTCCGTGGTGGCGCCAATCAGCGTGACCGTGCCATCTTCCATGACGGGCAGGAAACTGTCCTGCTGGGCGCGGTTGAAGCGGTGAATCTCGTCCACGAACAGCAGCGTGCCCTGCCCGGTCCGCCGCCGGGCGCGCGCGTCGTCGAACAGCTTCTTGAGGTCGGCGACGCCGGAAAACACGGCCGACACCTGCACGAAGCTCAGCCGCGTTTCGCGCGCCAGCAGGCGGCCCACGGTGGTCTTGCCGGTGCCCGGCGGCCCCCAGAACACCAGCGAGCCCAGCGACCCGGACCCGATCAGCCGGGTCAGCGCCCCGTCGGGCCCGAGCAGGTGGTCCTGGCCCGCGACCTCGGCCAGGCGCGACGGCCGCAGGCGGTCGGCGAGCGGACGGGGGGCGTCGCCTTCCAGGCCGGCGGCTCCGAACAGGTCAGTCATAGGTTTCCGCCTCCGCGGCGCGCCGACCCCGGGATCCTTACACGATTTCGCCTGAGCTCGCTGACCAACCTCCCTCGTCCCGAGCCTGTCGAAGGACGGCCCGGTCGCAAAATCCTGGATCATCCTTCAACAGGCTCAGGATGAGGGGGTCGTGAGCGGACACGTTTGGTTCGTAGAGAAGCGCCCGACCCCGTCCTCAGCCGCCGATCTCGGTCCGCACCACCTGGCCATCGCGGGCCAGGATCACCCGATACCAGTCGCGATTGCTGCCGGCGGCGCGCGCGAACTGGGCCGTGGTGGTCATGTGCGTGTCGTCGATGCCCATGATGATGTCGCCCTTCTGCAGGCCGGCCTCGGCCGCGTTGGATCCGGGCTCGACCTCGGTCAGGACAACGCCCTGGTGATCGGGCGCGAGGCCCATCTCCTCGGCGACGGCGGGCGAGAAGTTGACCGCGGTAGCGCCCGAGAAGGGCGAACGGTTGCGGATCTTCACCGGACTGCGGGGCGGAAGTTCCGGCGCGACCGCGAGCTTGACCGGCACCGTGATGGTCTTGCCGCCCCGCGCCACGGTCAGGGACGTGACGGATCCGATCGGCTTCGTGGCGAAGCGGTATCCGAACCCGTCGGGATCGTCGACCGACTGGCCATCGACGGCCACGATCGTGTCGCCGCCCTTGAGCCCCGCATCGGCGGCCGGACCGCTGTCGAGCACGCTGGCCACCAGCGCCCCCGCCGACCGGTCCAGCCCCAGCGTGGGCGCAAGGTCCGGCGACAGGGGTTGCAGGGTCGCGCCGAGCCACGGCCGGCGCACATCGGGGCGACCGGCCTTGGCGGCCTGGATGACCGTCTTCACGAGGTCGACGGGGATCGCGAACCCGATGCCGACGCTGCCGCCCGACTGCGAGTAGATCGCGGAATTGATGCCGATCAGCCGCGCGTGCATGTCGACCAGGGCGCCGCCCGAATTGCCCGGGTTGATGGCCGCGTCGGTCTGGATGAAGAACTGGTAGTCGCTGCCGCCCACCTGCGTCCGGGCCAGGCCCGACACGATGCCCTGCGTGACCGTCTGGCCGACCCCGAACGGGTCGCCGATCGCCAGCACGAGGTCACCCACCTCCAGCCCGTCCGACTCGCCCAGTTCCATCACGGGGAACGGACCGTCGCCCTTGAGCTTCAGCACCGCGAGGTCGGTCCGCTTGTCGCGCAGCACGATCTCGGCCTCGACCTCGCGCTTGTTGGACAGCGCGACCTTGACCTCGGTCATCTGGTCGATGACGTGATAGTTCGTGACCACCAGTCCCGAAGCGTCGACGATGACGCCGGAGCCGAGCGAGCGCGCCGTGGCGCCCCCCGGCCGCTGCTCGGACGGCGCCCT
>CAXTEP010000011.1:0-6778 GCA_964243125.1 uncultured Lichenihabitans sp.
GTCAAGAAGGGCTGCGACGCGGGCGATTGCGGCGCCTGCACGGTGCATCTCGACGGTCGGCCCGTGCACAGCTGCATCGTCCCGGCGTTCCGGGCCGAAGGGTGCGGCGTCACCACGATCGAAGGACTCGCCGGGCAGGACGGGCTGCACCCGACCCAGCAGGCCTTCCTGGACGCGCAAGGGTTCCAGTGCGGCTTCTGCACGGCCGGCATGGTGATGACCGCCGCAGCCCTCGACCAGGCGCAGCGCCGGGACCTGCCGGCGGCGCTCAAGGGGAATTTGTGCCGCTGCACCGGTTATCGCGCGGTCGCGGACGCGGTGGACGGGCGTGCCCACGTGGAACAGCCCGGGCCGGGCCGGGCGGTTGGTCGCAACCTGCCCGCGCCCGCGGGCCCCGCGATCGTCACGGGCCGGGCGCGCTACACCATGGACGTGCCGGCCGCGGGTCACCTGCACATGAAGATCCTGCGCTCGCCGCACGCGTCCGCCCTCATCCGGAGCATCGACGCGGCCGCGGCGCTCGCGGTGCCGGGCGTCGTGGCGGTGCTGACCCACGCGGACGCGCCGCAAAAGCTCTTCTCGACGGGGCGGCACGAGCTCGCCACCGACGACCCCGATGACACGATGGTGCTCGATCCCGTGGTGCGCTTCGCGGGCCAGCGCGTCGCGGCCGTTGTGGCCGACACGGAGGCGGCGGCCGAGGCCGGGCGCGACCTCGTCCGGGTCGACTACGAGCTGCGGCCCGCCGTGCTCGATCCCGAGGCGGCCATGCGACCGGGCGCGCCCGTGATCCACGACAAGCCCGGCGCGGCCTGCCGCATCGCCGATCCGGGGCGCAACGTCGTGGCCGAGTTGCACGGCGAGGTCGGCGACGTGGAGGCGGGCTTCGCGGAGGCCCACGTGGTGCACGAGGGCACTTACCTGACCCAGCGCGTGCAGCACGCGGCGCTGGAAACCCACGGGGCGATCGGCTGGCTGGACGAGGCGGGGCGCTTGGTGCTGCGCACCAGCTCGCAGGTTCCGTTCCTCGTCCGGCTGGCGCTCTGTGACCTTTATGACCTGCCTCGCGACCGGGTGCGGGTGTTCAGCGAGCGCGTCGGCGGCGGTTTTGGCGGCAAGCAGGAAATGCTGACCGAGGACATCGTGGCGCTCGCGGTACTCAGGACCGGCCGGCCCGTGCGGCTGGAGCTGACGCGGCAGGAGCAGTTCGAGGCCACCACCAGCCGCCACCCCATGCGGGTGACGGTGAAGATCGGGGCGCGCCGCGACGGCCGGCTGACCGCCATCAAGCTCGGGCTGCTGTCCGATACCGGCGCCTGCGGCAATCACGGTCCCGGCGTGATGTTCCACGGCGTGGGCGAGTCGGTGGCGCTGTATCGCTGCCCCAACAAGCGGGTCGACGCCTTCGCGGTCTACACCAACACGCTGCCCAGCGGCGCCTTCCGGGGTTACGGGCTCAGCCAGACCAGCTTCGCGATCGAATCCGCCATCGACGAGGTGGCCCGGCTCGTCGGCCTCGATCCCTTCGCGTTCCGGCGCTTGAACGCGGTGGTGCCGGGCGACCTCATGGTGTCCTACGCCGACGGGGCGCACGACGTCGTTTACGGCAGCTACGGGCTCGACCAGTGCCTCGACACGGTTGAGGCCGCGCTCGCCGCCGAGCCGCGGCCCGACCTCGGGCCGGACTGGTGCGTCGGCCGGGGCGTGGCCTCAACCATGATCGACACCATCCCGCCCCGCGGCCATTTTGCCGACTGCCGCATCGCGCTTGGCGCCGACGGGTCGTTCGACCTCGCGGTCGGCACGGCGGAGTTCGGCAACGGCACCACCACGGTGCACGGGCAGATCGCCGCGTCCGGGCTCAACACCGACGTGTCGCGCATCCGCATCCGCCAGTCCGACACCGACCACGTGGGCCACGACACGGGCGCCTACGGGAGCACCGGCACGGTGGTGGCGGGCGCCGCGACCCAGGCGGCGGCCCGCAAGCTCGCCGGCGTCATCCTCGATTTCGCGGCCCGGCACCTCGACGCGCCGCGGGACGCCTGCGTCCTGGAGCAGGACCGCGTGACGGCCGGGGATCGCAGGATAGCGTTGCCGGCCCTGGCCGAGGCCGCGGCAGCGGCGGGGGTGCGGCTGGAGGCGGACGGCCGCTCGAACGGCTCGCCCCGCTCGGTCGCGTTCAACGTCCAGGCCTTCGAGGTGGCGGTGCACCGCCGCTATGGCACGCTCAAGATCCTGCGCAGCATCCACGCCGCCGATGCCGGCACGGTGATCAACCCGATGCAGTGCCGCGGCCAGGTGGAGGGCGGGGTCGCCCAGGCCATCGGGGCGGCGCTCTACGAGGAGATGCGGATCGATCGCGAGGGCCGGGTCGCCAACCCGGTGTTCCGCGGCTACCACATCCCGGCCTTTGCGGACGTGCCGCGCACCGAGGTCCATTTCGCCGACACCTACGACAGCGTGGGGCCGCTCGGGGCCAAGTCGATGAGCGAGAGCCCCTTCAATCCCGTGGCGCCGGCGCTCGGCAACGCAATCCGGGATGCCACGGGCGCGCGGCTCTACGCGACGCCCTTCGCGGCCGACCGCTTGTACCGGCTGTTCGTTCCCGAGGACACCGAACCCGTCACCGCCAGCCCGTGAACCGCCGCTCCACGGTCTCGAGGAAGGCCGCGCGGCGCGGCGCGGTCGTGTGGTTCATGTCGTAGCACGCGAGGTAGTCGCAGCTGCCGCCCCGCGCGATCTGGGCGCGGATCATGCGCTTGACCGAGCGGCGCGGGGGGTCGCCGGTCAGCACCGCGCGCCATCGCTCGCCCCCGTAGGTGCACACGGCCGCGAGCTTGCGGATGTGACGGAGCAGGTAGCGCAGGTTGCCGTCGGCGCCGATCTCGAAGGCGACGCCCGGGGCCCAGACGCGGTCGAGATAGCCTTTCAGCATGGCCGGAAAGCCGAAGTTCCAGACCGGAAAGACCAGCACCAGCGCCTCGGCGGCGGCGAGCCGGTCCGCGTCAACGGCGATGCGGCACCGGTTGACCGCGACGTCGTGGTAGTCGATCCGGTCCTGCCGCGACATGACCGGATCGAAACCTTCGGCGTAAAGGTCGCAATCGTCCACCGCGTGGCCGCCCCGGCGCAGCGTGTCGACCACGCGGCCGTGCAGGGCCGCCACGAAGCTCGTTTCGACCGGATGGGCGTAGATGACCAATACGTTCATTGGGATGCCGGCTTGGATCGACGCGATCGCGATGCTTCCACCTCCTCGTCCTCAGCCTGTCGAAGGACGGGTCGGACACGAAGCGCGGTGAGGTCTTTTACCGCGATCATCCTTCGACAAGCTCAGGATGGGGGCGGCAATATCCGGGACGAAGCGGGCTGCCTTCAGGGCAGGGGAAAAACCTGATCCTCACGCGACCCCCAGGGCCGCGAGGCTCGGGAACAGGTAGGTTTGCCGGCCCGCGAAGTCGAAGTGCGGGTCGTCCCAGGCGATCATCTTGCCGGGGTTGAGGAGCCCTCGCGGGTCGGCCTCGCGCTTGAAGGCGAGCTGGGCCGCGTCGGTCTGCTTCATGCCGCCCTCTTCAAGCGTGTAGCGGTGCGGGTTGAACACCGGCGCCCCCATGTCCTCGTGGATCCGGATGATCTCGTCCAGCCGCTCCTCCGTCGTGAAGCGCACCAGCGACAGGCCGAAGCAGGTGACCACCCCGTTGAACCGCACGAATTCGAGGTGGGCCATCACCTCGTCGCCGAACAGGGCGTGGACCTTCGCCACCGTGGCGAGCTGGTCGGGGAAGGGAAACAGCACCTGCAGGTAGGTAATGGCGGGGTCGACCCGCAAGGCCCTGAGCGTGGTGTGGTTCCAGGACAGTTCGTAGTTGGCGGGCAGGCCATGGCGCGCCTCAGCCGGCAGAACGGACGCGTCGTAGATGACCTCGGCCCCGGCGAAGCGGCGCACGAAGGTGCGGAAGGCGTCGAGCGCGTGGGCCGCCACCATGACCAGCACGACGCTCTGGCTGGGTTGGAAGAAGCGCGCGTGGCGCAGGAAGTAGCTTTGCGGCACGGGGGCCGCGATCGGGGTGATCAGCTTGGTCAGGATGCCGTCCTGCTCGCCCAGCACGTTGCCGAAGCGGGCCGCGGCCGCGAAATCGTCGAAGCCCACCATGAGGTCGACCCAGTCGTAGGCCGCGGTCAGCGGCATCTCGACCTCCGTGATCACGCCGTTGGTGCCGTAGGCGTGCGCCACCTTGGTGAGGTCCTCTCCCGTGAGCTCCAGCACGCGCGGCGCGGCCTCCACCGTGACGACCTGGAGGCGGCGGATGTTGCCCAGATCCCGCAAGCCCCCCCAGTTGATCGAGCCCACCCCGCTCGACCCGCCCGCCACGAAGCCGCCGATGGACGCCGTGTTGTAGGTGGAAGGGTGCATCCGCAGCTCCTGGCCCGAATGCGCGATCGCGGCGGCGTCGATCGCGGCCAGCACGGCGCCGGGCTCGGCCACCACGCGGCCGGGTGCGATCGCGGTGACGGCTCGCATGTCGGCGAGGTTCAGCACGATCCCGCCCGCCAGCGGCATGGCCTGGCCGTAATTGCCCGTGCCCGAGCCTCGCGGCGTCACGGGGATGCCGAGCGCGTGGGCGGCCTTCAGGGTCTCGACCACCTCGGCGGTGGACCGCGGGCTGACCACGATGTCGCCTGTGACCGCGTCGAGCTGGCGCTTCAGCACGGGCGAGTACCAGAAGAAGTCGCGGCTCTTCTGCTTCACCAGCGCCGGGTTGTCGTCCCAGCGGATGGGGCCGAGTTGGCGCTTGAAGGCGGCGAGGTCGTAGCTCACGGGCCGAGCCCTTCCAGGTGGTCGAGGTCGCCGTAGGGCGGCGGGGCGGCGTCGATGGGCCGTCCGGCCCGCACCACGGTCCGGCCGGCGACGGGCCGGGACAGGAGTTCCGACAGGCTGCGGGCCGGCAGGATCAAGAAGTCGGCGGGGCCGCCGACCCGCAGGTGCCCGGGCTCGGCGAGGCCGAGCGCCCGGGCGGGCGCGGCCGCCACGGTCTCGGCCCAGGTGCCGAACGGGTGGTCGAGCTGGCCGATGCGGGTGCTCTCGCGCCACACCTCGGCCATGTCGAGGTCGCCGTAGGCGTAGAACGGGTCGCGGGTGTTGTCGCTCGCCACCGTCACGGACACGCCCACGGCCCGCAGCTCCTTGAGGGCCGTGATGCCGCGCCAGCGCGGCGTGCGGGCGGGATCGTCGGAGCGGTCCTGCAGGTACAGGTTGCACAGCGGCAGCGATACGATCGAGAGACCCGCGCGCGCCACGAGGTCGATCGTGCGCCGGGCCTCGCCGGGCTCCATGCGGGCCAGCGAGCAGCAGTGGCCCACCAGGATGCGGTCGGTGAAGCCGTGACGCAGCGCCGTCTCGGCGATGGCGGCCAGCGTGTTGACCGCGGGGTCGCCCGTCTCGTCGGCGTGGAAGTCGAGCTCCCAGCCCCGGTCGGCCGCGAGCCGGAACAGGCGGTCGAGGCCGGGGCGCAGCGCCGGTCCCGGATAGGTGACGGCGCCCAGGCAGCGGCCGAACGCCCCCACCATGTCGGTCACGTCGCGCATGTGGGCGTCGTCGAGCGCGTGCTCGATGCCGAACAGCGGCGAGGCCTGGAGCTCGATCCGGCCGGCCCACGCGTCGCGGGCGGCCGCGAAGACCGGCCAGGAGATGCGGGTCTGCGGGCCGAGGCTGTCGATGTGGGTGCGGATCGCCCGCGTGCCGTGCGCGTAGGCCGAGCGGAGCGCGAAATCCATCCGGGCCCCGACGTCGGCGGCGGTCCAGTGCGCAGCCCGGTCCCGCGCCACGGCCTCGAGCGCGCCCGCGAAGGTGCCGGATGGATTGGGGGCACGGGGCGCGATGTGGCCCTTGTCGAGGTGGGTGTGGGCGTCCACGAAACAGGGCACGACGAGGCCCGCGACCGCGCCCGCGGCCGATTCCAAGACAGGCGCGATCCCGGCAATACGGCCGCCCGCGACCGTGAGGTCGATCGTGACGAGATCCTCCGGGTCCGGCGCCCCCGAAAAGCCCTCGACCAGGCAGGCCGGGACGCGAATGCCCGCGAGGGTCCAGGGCGCCGAGGCGTCGGCCGGAACGTCGAGCCTCACCTCAGGCGCCCCGCCGGCGGGCGCTGTCGTGCCAGCGGTGCAGCAGCAGGTAGCTCAGCAGCGTGAAGCCCATGTAGATGGCGATGCCCGTGAAAGAGATGAGCGCCAGGGCCGCGAACATGCGCGGGATGTTGAGCCGGAACCCCGCCTCCACGATGCGGAACGCGAGGCCCGAGCCCGCGCCGGCCGACCCCGCCGCGATCTCGGCCACGATGGCGCCGATCAGCGCGAGGCCGCCGCCGATGCGCAGGCCGCCCAGGAAGTAGGGCAGGGCGGCGGGCAGCCGGAGCCGGACCAACTGCTGCCAGCGCGACGCACGGTAAAGCTCCATCAGCTCGATCAGGTTGTGGTCGGCCGAGGCTAGCCCCAGGGCGGTGTTGGACAGGATGGGGAAGAAGGCGACCAGGAACGCGCAGACCAGCACGGCCGTGGCAGGCTGGAGGTAGATCAGCAGCAGCGGCGCGATCGCCACGATCGGGGTCACCTGCATCACCACCGCGAAGGGGAAGAAGGATCGCTCGATCCAGGTCGACTGGGCGAACAGGGTGGCCAGCGCCACGCTGCCCACGACCGCGAGGCCGAGTGCCAGCAGGGTGGTCTTCAGCGTGACCAGCAGCGAGCCCGACAGGATGCCCCAGTCCTTGACCAG
>CAXTEP010000011.1:6878-12085 GCA_964243125.1 uncultured Lichenihabitans sp.
GAGGCGGCCCGGCACGTGTCCACGTAGGCGGCGGTGGAGCGGAACGCCTCGCTCCGCTCGGGCGGGGCCGGCACCGCGATGTCGGCCACGGCGCGTCCGGGCCGGGCCGCCATCACCACGATGCGGCCCGACAGGTACACGCTCTCGTAAACCGAATGGGTCACGAACACGACCGTGGTGCCGAGCTCGTTCTTGAGCCGGATCAGGTCGTTGTTGAGCCGGAACCGCGTGATCTCGTCGAGTGCCGCGAAGGGCTCGTCCATCAGCAGCAGGCGCGGCCGGATCACCAGGGCCCGGGCGATCGACACCCGCATCTTCATGCCGCCCGAAAGCTCGCGCGGGTAGGCGCGCGCGAACCGCTCCAGGCCGACCAGCCGCAGCGCGTCCGCGACCGGTGCGCCGGCCCTGGCCCGCGGCACGCCGCGCAGCCGTAGCGGCAGCCACACGTTGTCGAACACGCTGGCCCAGGGCATCAGGGTCGGTTCCTGGAACACGAAGCCGATGGCGCCCTCGCCCCCTGCCTCGACCGAGCCCGCGGAGGCTGTCGCGAGGCCCGCCATGATGCGCAGCGCCGTCGACTTGCCGCAGCCCGACGGGCCGATGAGCGACAGGAACTCGCCTTCGCGCACGTCGAGGTCGAGGCGGCTCAGCGCCACGGTCCCGTTGGCGAAAGTCTTCGATACGCCCCGCATCCGCACCACGGGCGGGGCGATGCCGGCACTCGCGAGGGCCGGCGCGTCGAGCAGGAGCGACATGGGCGGGGCAGCGGCCGAGGCCCGGCCCTCAGTTCCTGGGCCGCAGGTCGAGGCCGACCTTGTGGTTCACGAACCGCAGCGTGTAGGCCTTGGCGTAGTCGATGTCCTTGGACACCACCCCGGCCTTGGCCATCTTGTCGAAGAAGTCCTTCTGCCGCGCGTCCGTCATGGCGCCGATCCCGCCCGCCAGCGTGTCGCCCGAGTCGACGATGCCGCTCGTCTTCATCGTGTCGAGCGCGAAGTCGAGCTCCGCGTCGGTGATGTCGGGATTGTCCTTCTTGATGGCCGCATTGGCGGCTGCGTGATCGCCGTACAGGTAGTGGTACCAGCCGACCGCCGAGGCATCGACGAAGCGCTGCACCAGATCGGGGTTCTTTTCCACCATCTCGGTGCGGGCCTCGATGGTGGTCGAGTAGGTGCTGAAGCCCTGGTCGGCCAGCAGGAAGACGTTGGGCTTGATATGCGCCTGCTGCTCGACCGCGAAGGGCTCGGAGGTCGCGTAGCCCTGCTGAGCGGATTTGGGATCGGCGATGAAGGGCCCCGTGTTGTAGGTGTAGGGTTTCACGTCGTCCTCGGAGAAGCCGTAGGCTGAGACCATCCACCGGTAGAAGGACGCGACGCCCTCCTTGCCGACGAAGATCGGCGCACCCTTGAGACTCGCGAACGTGTCATGCCCGACCCCCGGATGCGACAGCACGCACTGCGGGTCCTTCTGGAACATGCCCGCCACCACGATCGTCGGGATGTTCTGGGCCACGGCCTCGTAGGCCTGCAGCATGTTGCCGCCCATGTAGAAGTCGATCTTGCCGACGGGCAGCAGGATGCCGTTGTTGGCCTGAGGCCCGCCCGGCAGGATGGTCACGTCGAGCCCGTATTTGGCGTAGGTGCCGTCCACCACGGCCTGGTAGAAGCCGCCGTGCTCGGCCTCGGCCAGCCAGTTGGTGCCGAACGTCACCTTGTCGAGCGCCGAGGCCGTGCCGGGCGCCAGCGCTCCCAGGAACGCCGCGACGGCGAGGGTGCGGGGCAGGGTGGCGGGCATCGGGGGCTCCTTCGGGCTGCGGCGGTGCAGCATGCCTTTCCCGCGCCGCAACGGCAAGGTTCCTTCGCGGCGCAAAACGCACTATCGTCCGTCCCATGCTCGACCGCCTCGCCCCAGCCGGCATCCACCCGCCCTTCGCCCGCTACGCGCACGGGATCGCGGTGCCGCCCGGCGCCCGGCTGGTGTTCTGCTCGGGCCAGCTCGGCATCGACCCGGGGGGCGCCGTGCCGGCCGACGCCTACGGGCAGGCGCTCCTGTGCTTCCGGGCCATCGAGGCGATCCTGGGAGAGGCCGGCATGGGTTTCCCCGACCTCTTGAGGCTGAACGCCTACGTGACGGGACGCGAGCACCTGGCGGGCTACATGGCGGCGCGCGACAGCCTGCTGTCCGGCCCGCCACCCGCCTCCACCCTGATGATCGTGTCGGGTTTCGCGCGGCCGGAGTTCCTGGTCGAGGTCGAGGCCGTCGCGGCCCGGTGAAGGAACAGGCCCGCCCCATGAACGCCTTCAGGACCCGGTTCTGGACCGAGCTGAGCTGGACCGAGTTCCAGGCCGCCGACATGGGCGGAGCCGTGGCGGTGCTGCCGGTCGCGGCGGTCGAGCAGCACGGCCCGCACCTGCCGGTCGGCGTCGACAGCTTCATCATGGAAGGCTATCTGGCGCGCGTCGTGGCCGCCGTGCCGGCCGCCATGCCGGTGCTGTTCCTGCCCGTCCAGGCGATCGGCAAGTCGAACGAGCACATCGCCTATCCGGGCACGCTGTCGCTTTCGGCCGAGACCGTGATCCGGGCCTGGACCGAGATCGGCGAGAGCGTGCATCGGGCGGGCGTCCGCAAGCTCGTCATCGTCAACGCGCACGGCGGCAACGTATCTCCCATCGACATCGTGGCGCGCGACCTGCGGGTGAAGCTTGGCATGCTGGTCGTGACCGCGTCCTGGCACCGGTTCGGCTACCCCGACGGTCTCTTCTCGCCCGGCGAACGGCTGCACGGCATCCACGCGGGCGAGGTCGAGACGTCGCTGATGCTGAGCTTCCGCCCCGACCTCGTAGCCATGGCGGAGGCGCGCGACTTCGTGCCCGAGAGCGTGGCGGTCGCCGACACGTTCAAGCAGTTGCGCGTCACCCAGCCGGTCGGGTTCGGCTGGATGGCGCAGGACAATGCCGCGTCGGGCGCGATGGGCAATGCCGCGGCCGCCACGACCCACAAGGGCGAGGCCAGCGCCGCGTTCGGGGCGCGTGCGTTCATCGAGCTGCTCGACGACGTCCTGGCCTTCGACCTTGCGCGCCTGCCAAAGGGACCCCTGGGGTAGGCGCTCCCTGTCGGCGGCTCAGCCCGCCGGCCGCGCGTGCTCCAGGAAGAAGCGCAGCATTTCGCGGCTGGCGTCGGGTCCGCGCGGGTCGGTGTAGGAGCCGCGCGGGTTGCCGCCCGCCCAGGCGTGGCCGGCCCCGTGCAGCAGCCATTGTTCCAGGACCGGACGTCCGTCCGCGTCGGCCTGGACGGTCCGGGTGTAGCGCACCCCGCCGGCCGACTGTCCTTGCGTGACGGCTGGCGCGCCGGCTCCGTCGGGCCGCGCCTGCGCCGCCACCTGGTCGGCGTTGACGGGGTGCACGGTGCGGTCTGCGTCGCCGTGGAACACGATGGTGGGCACGGCCCGGCGCGAGCCCCTGGCCCGCACGGTTCCATGGCCTCCCATGGCCGCGAACGCCGAGGACACGTCCTTGGCGGCCCCGCAGGCCAAGCCGGAGTGGATGCCCACGGCGGAGTATAGGTCTGGATAAACCGAGGCCATCACGGCGGCCGCGGCGCCGCCCGCCGACAGGCCCGCCACGTAGATCCGGTCGCGGTCGACTTGAAATTCCTGCGCGATCTGGCGCGTGATGCCGGCCAGCAGCGAGGGTTCGCCCGCGTCGCGCCGCTGGTCGGCCGCGTTGAACCAGTTCCAGCACCGCTGCGGGTTCGCGGATTGCGCCTGGGCCGGGTAGGCCACCATCACGGTCTGAGCCTCGGCCAGCGCGTTCATGCCCGTCCCAGCCGCGAAATCGTCGGGCGACTGCTTGCAGCCGTGCAGCATGACGACGAGGGGGATCGGCGCGCCCGCGTAGCGGCTCGGCACGTAGAGCTTGTAGGATCGGGTGCCCGCCGCGTCGGCGAAGACGCGGTCTTCGAAGCGGGCGCCGGCCGGAATATCAGCCGTCGACGCCGGGGGCTCCGCGCCGGGCAGGTCCTTGCCGCCCGGCAACCCGGCCGAACCCAGGCGCCCGAGCACGGAACCGATCGCGCGCGCGATCCTGGGCAGGGCCGTGTCCGGCACCGATGGCCGGTCGGCGGCCCGGCCCGCGCCGCTTCGCTGCGGTGTGGTGGCGGACGCGTCGCTCGGCACCGCGGCAGGAAGAAACCGTTGCCCAGCTTCCTCCGCGCCCGGGTTCGCCAGACCTTCGGTGGGCGAACGGCCCTGCAGGAGCGCCACGGCATCGGTCAGCCGGCCCGCCCGGGTCAGGCGGGTGACCTCGCCCATGTCGATCCTGGTCAATGGGTTCATGGCGCGTTGGCTTTCTTGGACGAGAACCGACACGGCGGGGAAACGTCCCGCGGTGCCGTCACGTCGAGGTCAGGGATTGCGGCCCGGTGCGGCTTGCTTGATCACCACCGCTGGTTTGGCCCTTGAGCCGCAGTTCCACACATGGGCACGGCCGGTGATCGCGGCCAGCCCCGGCGGCACAATCCGCAAACCCCGGCAGAGCGCCGGGGTCGGGATGCCTCCCTCAGCCCAGGTTGAGGATCGCGCCTACCGGCATCAGGATGTCGGCCGCAACGAGCGGATCGCCGGTCGTGAGCACGCGGATGCCCTGCTCGGGCTGGCCCGCGCCGGTCGGGTCGATCAGCAGGACCTTGGGATCGAAGGCGGCCGCGCTGACCACGAGGCTCGACGAGAACCCGCGCAGGTCGATGCTGTCCTGGCCCGAGGCGAAATCGAGGACGCCGTCGTAGCTCCCTGGTTCGAGGTCGCCGGGGCGGAAGATGAAGTGGTCGCTGCCGTTGCCCCCGCTCAGGACGTCGACGCCCGGGCCGCCCACGAGCAGGTCGTCGCCGGCTCCGCCCCGCAGGACGTCGTTGCCCGCCCCGCCCTCGATGTGGTCGCTGCCCAGGCCGCCGTCCAGGTAGTCGGCGCAGTTGCCGCCGAACATCGTGTCCTTGCCGGCCCCGCCGTAGAGCAGGTCGGCGCCCTCGCCGCCGTAGAGCAGGTCGGTGCCGTTGTTGCCGAACAGGAGGTCGTCGCCGTCGTCGCCGTAGATCTCGTCGGTTCCCGACCCGCCGCGGACCGTGTCGCTGCCGGTTCCGCCCGACAGCAGGTCGTCGCCGTCGTTGCCCGCCACGAGGTCGTCGCCGGCGCTGCCGCGCAGCAGATCGTGGCC
>CAXTEP010000011.1:12185-18303 GCA_964243125.1 uncultured Lichenihabitans sp.
CGTCGTTGCCCGCCACGAGGTCGTCGCCGGCGCTGCCGCGCAGCAGATCGTGGCCGCTGCCGCCCATGAGAACGTCGTCGCCGGCCAGGCCCACGATGCGACTGCCGGCATCGTCGCCCTGCAGGACATCGTCACCGGCGGTGCCGGTGGTGTCGGGCGGCCCCGTGTCGGTTCCGCCCAGCGCCGCGGCCGCCACCCGCTCGATGTCGATCGCCTGCCACTCGCGCGACGCCCCTTCGAGGTGGAGGCTGTCGACCGTGTCGAGGTCGAGCGCGGTCGGCACGTAGGCGGTGCCGGGGAGAGCCGCGGCCGCGGCGATCTGCCCGGCCCGGATCTGCTCGTAGGAGGGCGCGAGCTCGTCGGTCGACGGGCCGAGGCCGCCGATGATGGTTTCGGACGAGCCCGTGACGGCCTGCGTCCGGGTCAGCAGGTCTTCGAGCGCCGACGCGTACTCGTCCGCTGTGGTGCGGCCGAAGCTCGCGTCCTGTTCGCCCTGCATCCACAGCGTCAGCTCGGCCCGGCCGCCGGCCTGTGCCAGCCGGTCGACGGCGTTCTGGTACAGCGACCCGGCCCCTTCCTGCATCCAGTCCCCGTAAGCGCCGTCGTTCTTCCCAAGCAGCGCGGACCCGCCGACCGAGCCGTCCACGTAGGCGACCGGCACGTCGCCGAGGTCGCGCCCGAGCGCCCCCGCAAAGCCCAGGGCCCCGGTGCCGTTGGCGCGGGTGAGCTTGCCGTGGACGTAGCTGTAGGCCCCCGTGGACGGACGGTCGGACGCGCTCGGGGTCGCGAACCAGTTGTGCAGGTTGGACTGGCCGATCGTGAATACCACGACCCCGACCGCGAAGGCGGTGTTGGTCACCGCGGTGCCGTTGCGCACCTGAAGCTCGTAGCCGTCGCCCTGCGGAATATTTGAAACCGTGCCGCCCGCGGTCCAGTCCTGAACCAGGACCCCGTCCTTGAACACGCGCGCGGCGTCGCCCTGGTACGACAGCGACCCGGTCGTCCCCACCCTTTGGACGAAAATCATGAACCCCTCGAACGTGGCCTGAACGCAATCAGGCCACGCAGTATCAGGAGTCCGTTTCTCGGGAAACCGTCAACCCGAGCGGGCAGGGCGGGTGCGCTTCAACTCACGGCCGTGACGCCGAGGTTGGAACAAGGGGCCCGGCCAGCTTCGCCGAGCCCCTCCTTGGCTTCAGTATCCGCGATGGTATCCGAAACGGCGGTGATGGTGGAAGAAGGGGCGATGCCCGTAGCCGCCGTAGCCGAAATGGCGATGGTGCCCGCGGTAGCCCCCGCCGCCGAAATGGCGATGGTGTTCGCCGTAAGCCATGGCGGGCCCGGAGGTCATGAGCACCACGGCAGCGGCGGCGGCCAGTCCGAGCGTTTTCAACGTCGTCATCCAAGTGTCCCTTTCTTCAATGATCCGTACGGGCGTGAAAGGCCCGGAGAAGCCGGTCGGTTCCGTGGGGTCCCGCGGGCGATCCGCACCGCTAGGTGTCGGCCGTCCCCGGGGCCGCCATCTTGGCGTGCTGCGACGCGAGGACGCTCGCCGGCGTGACGTTGGCCACCCCGGTCTGCAGCTTGTTCTTGAGACCCGCCACCACGTCGCCGTCGCCGCGCATCATCGCCTCGAAGCCGACCTTGGCCACCATGGCGGGATCATCCTTCTTGGCGGTGCCGATCTTGGTGTCCATCAGGTCACCGCGCTCGAAGAACTCCGTTTCGGTGGCGCCGGGCTCGAGCACCGTGACGGTCACGCCGTCGTCCTTCAGCTCCTCGCGCAGCGCGAACGAGAAGGAGTTCAGGAACGCCTTGGTGCCGTTGTAGACCGCCTGGTAGCTGCCCGGCAGATAGCCCGCGATCGACCCCGTGATGAGTACCCGGCCGGACCGCCGGGCCCGCATGTCCCGGCCGACCTTCTGGACGAGGTAGAGCGTCCCTACGACGTTGGTGTCGACGACGCGGCGGACGGCGTCGAAATCCTGGTCGAGGAAGCCCTTGCCGAGACCCCGGCCGGCATTGGCCAGCAGCGCCTCGACCGGCCGGCCCAGCGCCTCGACGGCGGCATAAAGGGTGTCGTTGCCTTCGGTGGTGGCGAGGTCGGCCTGCACCGGCTCGACGGTGGCGGCGCCCGCGGCGCGGAAGTCCGCCGCAGTGTCCCGGATCCGGGCCTCGTCGGCCGCCACCACGAGGTCGAACCCGTTCCGGGCGCATTCGAGGGCGAGTTGGTAGCCGATGCCGGTGGACGCGCCCGTGACGAGCGCGAGCGGGCGATGTGCTTCGGCCATGGTGATCCTCCCTTGCGCGAAACCTCGCGCCTGCCCCAAAACCGTCGTGCCGGGCCGCGATTCCCGGGTCCGGACGTCGCACCGGTCCGGCACGGTGAGGCCGGGGCGATCGTGGCCGGCCTCAAGGCAAAGCCATCGTTGCGGTTCCTGCGGCGCGTTCCTGGTAGACAGCGCCGATGGAGCGGGTTCATGTCCCGCCTCACGCGAGTGCGGCGCTCCGGGGGTGCCGCCTCGCTTCGGCGTCGGGCTGGAAAGGGGAGCATCGCGGTCGTGTCGCACAACAGCTTCGGTCACCTGTTCCGGGTCACCACCTTCGGCGAAAGCCACGGGCCGGCGCTCGGCTGCGTGGTGGACGGCTGCCCGCCCGGCCTCGCGCTCGGCGAGGCCGACATCCAGGGCCACCTCGACCGGCGCCGCCCCGGCCAGTCGCGCTTCACCACGCAGCGGCAGGAGCCCGACCAGGTACGCATCCTGTCCGGCACCTTCGCGGACGGTCCCGACGGTCCCGCGCTGACCACCGGCACGCCGATCGCGCTCCTGATCGACAACGTCGACCAGCGCTCCAAGGACTATTCGGAGATCAGGGCCAAGTACCGTCCCGGCCACGCCGACATCGCCTACGACGCGAAATACGGCATCCGCGACTACCGCGGCGGCGGCCGCTCGTCGGCGCGGGAAACGGCCGCACGGGTGGCGGCCGGCGCCGTGGCTCGCAAGGTGATCGCCGGCGTCACGGTCCGCGGCGCCCTGGTGCAGATGGGTCCGCACCGCATCGACAGGAATCGGTGGGACTGGGACGAGGTCGCCCGCAACCCGTTCTTCTGCCCCGACCCCGAGGCCGCGCGCCTGTTCGAAACCTACCTGGACGGCCTGCGCCGGGATGGCTCCTCCGTGGGGGCCGTGATCGAGGTGGTGGCCGAGGGCGTGCCGCCGGGCTGGGGGGCGCCGCTCTACGGCAAGCTCGACGCCGACCTCGCCGCGGCCCTGATGAGCATCAACGCCGTCAAGGGCGTGGAGATCGGCGACGGCTTCGCGGCCGCGGCACTGCGCGGCGAGGAGAATGCCGACGAGATCCGCCGCGGCCCAGATGGACGGCCCGTTTTTCAGGCCAATCACGCGGGCGGCGTGCTGGGCGGCATCTCGACCGGGCAGCCGATCGTGGCCCGCTTCGCGGTCAAGCCGACCTCCTCGATCCTGTCGCCCCGCCTGACGGTCGACCGCGACGGCAACGAGACCAGCATCGTCACCAAGGGGCGGCACGACCCCTGCGTGGGGATCCGGGCCGTGCCGGTCGGCGAAGCCATGGTGGCCTGCGTCCTGGCCGACCACTTCCTCCGCCACCGCGGACAGGTTGGGTCCGGCTAAAAACTTGCGGCAAGTTTAGCTTTACTAAATTTCAGCTCGCACTATCGTTTTCCGATGACCCTGGGTGAATGGCTTCGGCAACGGCGGATCAAGCGCGGCGAGTTCGCGCGGCGGATCGGCGTCACGCCCGGGGCCGTTACCCAGATCTGCAACGGGAGCGACGCCTGGGTGTCGCGCAACACCGCGCGGGCGATCCTGCGCGAAACCGGGGGGGCCGTGACGCCCAACGACCTGTTGGGCTGCAGCGGACGCGTCGGGGAGGAGCCCTTCATGGCGATGCAAACCACCGTCACCGAGGCCGTCGAAGCGATCGGGCGCGGCGACCTCGTGATCGTCACGGACGACAACGACCGCGAGAACGAAGGCGACCTCGTTTGCGCCGCCTCGCTCTGCACGCCCGAGAAGATGGCCTTCATCATCCGCAACGGCTGCGGCATCGTTTGCGCGCCGCTGACCGCGGACGCCGCCAAGCGCCTGCAGCTGCAGCCCATGGTGGCGGCCAACGACGCGCCGCTCGGCACCGCGTTCACGGTGTCGGTGGACATCCGCCACGGCATGACCACCGGCATCTCGGCCGAGCAGCGCAACAACACTGTGCGGGCGCTGGCCAACGGCAACGTCGGGGCGGCCGACTTCGTCCGCCCGGGCCACGTGTTCCCGCTGATCGCGCGGGAGGGCGGGGTGCTGATGCGCTCGGGCCACACGGAAGCCGCGGTCGACCTGTGCCGGCTTGCCGGCCAGCCGCCCGTGGGCGTCATCTGCGAACTCGTCAACGACGATGGGACCGTCATGATGGGCCCGCAGATCGACGCGTTCGCGGAGAAGCACGGCATTCCCAAGATCTCCGTGGCCGACCTGATCGGCTACCGCCAGGCGCGCGAAAAGCTGGTCGAGCGGGTCGCGACCTTCCCGGTCAAGACCCTGATCGGCGAAGTGACGGGCTACGCCTACCAGACCCGGTTCGATCCCGTGCTGCATTTCGCCTTCGTGCACGGCCGCATCGGCGACGGGACCGGGGTGGCGACCCGCCTGCACCGCGTCGACATCGTGGCCGACGTGCTGGGCGGGGGCCGCCTGATCACCCGGAGCCTGGAACGCTTCAAGAGCGAGGGGCGCGGCGTGCTGGTCTACCTGCGGGACGGCACAGCCGGGGTTCCGGCGCAGGTGCTGCCGGGATCGGCGGCTGAAACATCCGACGACGCGCGCACGATCCAGTGGCGGGAAATCGGCGTCGGAGCGCAGATCCTGCGCGACCTCGGCATCCGGTCGATCAAGCTGCTCGCCTCGACCGACCGCACCTACGTGGGCCTGTCGGGGTTCGGGATCGAGATCAACTCGCGCGACAGCCTCGACGGCTGAGGGCGTGTCGTCGCTCGCTGGCGGTTCCGCGGTGGCGTGACCGCTGGCCGTGCCCCATGCTTCCTGGTCGATCCGGACCACGCCTGCACCCCGAGGAGTGAAAAATGCACGGCGTCCGGGAATAAAGTGCCGGATCGGCCGGTTCCTTCGTCGTGCAACGTGCGATTCCGGGTCCTTCGGCGGCCGGGGATCGGGTCCGCGACTGGTCCGCTCGACCACGGCGAGGCGCACGCGATCGGGGGGAACCGCGCCATGCTCTACGACGACTCCATTCCCGGATTGATCGTCGCTCCCACCCAAACCGGCTTGGGCGTTCACGCGCAGGTTCCCATCCGGATGGGACAGCGCCTGTACCGCATCCAGGGATGCCTTTGCTCGGTGCCGACGCGTTTCAGCCTGCAGGTCGCACCGACAGTGCACGTCGAGCCCGGCGGGGCGGATTGGGGCCACATCAATCACTCGTGCGACCCCAATCTCGTCGTCGACTTCGCCGGCTGGCGGTTCCGGGCCGCGCGTGACATCGCCGAGGGCGAACAGCTCGTCCTCAACTACCTGAACACGGAGCGCGAACTCGCCACCCCTTTCGCGTGCAGGTGCGGGGCCCGGAGCTGCCTCGGCTTCATCGGCGGCTCTGCCAGCCTCGGTTCTGCTCGGCGGCAGCGCTTCGGAGCGCATCTTGCCGAGCATCTTCGCGACGATCCCGGCGGTGTCTTCGCCTGCGGGCCGCCGATGCTGGGCCCGACGCTCACGCCCGCGAGCTTCGGCATCGAGGGTTGACCGCCCGCCGCGCGCTGCCACGCCGACCTGCCGCCCGTGATCGTGGCTCTCATTGAGGAAACGGGCATCGTCGGCGTCCCGGCCGGGCTTGCTTCCCGATGGCCGAGGCCGTCAGCCCCGGCCCATCAGGATGTCGACGTGGGTCGCGGCCGACGCGGCCAGGCCTTCGAGGTCATAGCCGCCCTCCAGCACCGACACGAGGCGGCCTCCCGCGTGCCGATCGGCGACGTCCATGAGCACGCGCGTGACCCAGCCGAAGTCGCCGGCCTCCAGTTCGAGCTGGGCCAGCGGGTCGCGGCGGTGCGCGTCGAAGCCCGCCGAAACGA
>CAXTEP010000011.1:18403-20179 GCA_964243125.1 uncultured Lichenihabitans sp.
AGTTCGAGCTGGGCCAGCGGGTCGCGGCGGTGCGCGTCGAAGCCCGCCGAAACGATCAGGAACTCGGGCGCGAAGGCGTCGAGGCGCGGCACGATGGCGGCCGTCACGGCGGCCCGGAACGCTGGCCCGCCGTCGCCCGGGCGCAGCGGCGCGTTGACCACCGTGCCGTGCTCGCCGCACTCGTCCACGGCCCCGGTGCCGGGATAGAGCGGCATCTGGTGCGTGGAACAATACATCACGCTCGGGTCGGACCAGAAGATGTCCTGCGTGCCGTTGCCGTGGTGCACGTCGAAGTCCACGATCGCGACCCGGCCGACCCCGTGGACCGCCTGCGCGTGCCGCGCCGCG
This sequence comes from uncultured Lichenihabitans sp., assembly GCA_964243125.1. Classification (GTDB taxonomy): domain Bacteria; phylum Pseudomonadota; class Alphaproteobacteria; order Rhizobiales; family Beijerinckiaceae; genus Lichenihabitans. Next base: position 18,752 of record CAXTEP010000011.1, read on the forward strand.
ACCGCGGCCATGTTGAGGAAGCAGAACCCCATGGCGGTCGCGCGCTCGGCATGGTGGCCGGGCGGCCGCGTGGCCACGAACGCGTTGGCGGCGCGTCCGGCCGCCACGAGGTCCACGGCCAGGCAGGCGCCGCCGACGGCCCGGTCCACCGCGTCCCACGTGCCCGCGCTCATGGCGGTGTCGGGGTCGAGCTGGACGAGCGCTTCGCCGGTGGGGCGGGCCGCCAGCAGGGCGTCCAGGTAGGAAGCCGGGTGCACGCGCAGGATCGCGTCCCGGGTTCCTCCGGGCGCGTCGAGCCGCTGCAGGCCGTCGAAGCGCGGATCACCGAGGGCCTGCAGCAGCGCCCTGATCCGGTCGGGGCGCTCGGGGTGGCCCGCGCCCATGACGTGCCCGAGGCTCGCGGCATGGCTCAGCAGGGCGGTGGTCATCGGGTCGGCCTCGCGTTGGCGCGCCGCGCTTGTCACCTTTTGAACACACGAGCCCGTTGTTGATCGGACACCGGCGCGGCGGGTGGTCTAACGCAAGCGTCGAGCGTTAATCATCCTGAATGCGGGTTGGATCCTGAGGAACGTGACGATGTGGTGGATGCGGGCAGGGCTGGTGGCGATGGCGGCCGTCACGCTTGCGGGATGCCAGTACACCTCGGTGCCGGCGCCGCAACTGTCGGCGCGCGACGCGCAATACCTCGCCGAGATGCCGCAGGTCCAGCAGGGCGACCTGAATTTCGAGCGCTACGAGGTCGACGACGAGACCGGCCAGACCCCCGGCACCGTCGTGGTCGACTCGAAGCGGAACTTCCTGTGGTTCGTGCTGCCCCGCGGCAAGGCGGTCCGCTACGGCGTGTCGACCGGCACGGAGGCCTACGGCTGGACCGGCGCCGCGACCATCAAGCGGATGGCCGAGTGGCCGCGCTGGATGCCGCCCGCCGACATGGTAAAGCGCTGGCCGCATCTGGCGCCCGTCGTGGCCCAGGGCGGGCTCGACGGGGGACCCAACAATCCGCTCGGCGCGCGCGCGCTCTACCTCTACGACGACAAGGGCCATGACACGCTCTACCGCATTCACGGCACCAACGAGGCCGAGGAGATCGGCCGCGGGGTTTCGTCGGGCTGCATCCGCATGCGCGACATCGACGTGATCGACCTTTACAACCGCGTGCAGGTCGGCACCAAGGTCGTGGTGCTGTAGGCGGGGCGGCGCAAAGCGGGGCTCCTCGCCGCAGCCGTCGGAAAAGGGTTCCGAGCCGCTGTGATGGCGGACCGGCGTCGTCGGCCGCAGAACCGACCGCGCACGACGCGCGTTCATCCGTCATGACTCGTGCAGCATCGGATCTTTTAGCAGCCAAGGGCGTGATCTTCGACGTGGACGGCACGCTGGTGGACAGCGTGGATTTTCACGCCGAGGCGTGGCAGCGGACCTTCCGGCATT
>CAXTEP010000011.1:20279-22084 GCA_964243125.1 uncultured Lichenihabitans sp.
CTGGTGGACAGCGTGGATTTTCACGCCGAGGCGTGGCAGCGGACCTTCCGGCATTTCGGGGTCGAGGCGGGACCTCGCCGCCGCCCGGTCGCAGATCGGCAAGGGCGGCGACCAGCTCATGCCGGAGTTCCTTTCGCCCGCGACGATCAAGCGGCACGGCAAGGCCATCGAGGCCTACCGCAAGGATCTGTTCACCCGCGATTACCTGGGTCGTGTGAGGGGTTTTCCCCGGCGTGCCGGACCTGTTCGGCTTCCTGCTCGACCGCGGCCTGAAAGTGGGGCTCGGGTCGTTGGCCAAGGGCGAGGAACTCGACGCCTACAAGAAGGCGGCCGGGATCGAGGCGCTGGTCCACGCCGAAACCACGTCGGACGACGCCGAGCGGTCGAAATCCGATCCCGACATCTTCGCGGCGGCGCTGGAGCGCCCGTCGCTGCCCGCCGAGGTCGTGATGGTGGTGGGCGACTCGCCCTGGGACGTGATCGCGGCCCGCAAGGCCGGCATGGGTTCGATCGCGCTGCTCTGCGGCGGCTTCCCGGACAGCGACCTGCCCGAGGCGGGCCCCCTCGCGGTTTTTGACGATCCGCAGGCGCTGCTCGCGCAGGCGCTACTCGCCGATATGCGGCGCCAGGAAGGATGAGCGGGATGGCCCGGCAATCGCCCGAGCAGAAGCACGTCGTGGCGCGGGTCATGCACGCGTTCAAGCAGGGCCAGCTCGACCAGCCGAACGGCGAGCCCGTCGAGAACCCGAAGCAGGCCATCGCGATCGCGTTGCGCGAGGCCGGAAGCAGCAACACGGAATCGCCCGCGAAGAATCGCGCGAACCTGGCCAGGACCCGGCGCAGGGAGCCCAACGCCGGGCTTTCCAAGGTCGAACTTCTGGCGGAAGCTCGCCGCCGGAAGATCCCGGGCCGGTCGCGGATGACAAAGGCCGATCTGGAGAAAGCCCTCGGCTGACGATCTCGCGTTTCCGCATGCAACTCCGAACCGACCCCTGCTCGGACTTGCCGACTGACAGGCCGGACGCCATTTCCCGAACAACGCTTCGACCGGCTCGGGGCGGAGGCATGGATCCGACCGCGACGACTGGGTGAAAACAGGACGAGGTCCCCCATCCCGTGCAGAGGGCTGGGTCCGGCGCCGCGGCGACCTGGGCATTCGCGCCGGCCTCACTGTCGGCCGGAGTAAATCGTCCGCGAGACGGGTCGGTCGGGTATGCAGGCCGGTCCGGACGCACAGCAGGGACCGCTCGATGACTGCCGCCGAGACGATCGCGTACAACCAGGGGATCCGTGCCGTGCTGGCCCTCGCGAGCCAGACCGCCCAGACCCTCGCGGCGCGGACCACCCGGCCGCTTCACGAGGGATTCGCGGTCGAAGCCCTGCAGGCCCTGGCCGAAGCCGGCGCCGAACTGCTGCTGCCGATCCCGCCCGACCAGCCGCCCAAGGGGCCGGCCGGGTCCTGAAGCGCGCCCGTCACCAATCGTGCCCGGCGGGCTCGATCACCTCGACCGTGAAGTCCACGCCCTCCCAGCGGTCGGCATCGGGCCAGAACAGGGTGAAGAGGACGCGGTCGCCTGCCCGCAGGCCCGAGGTGTCGAGCACCGCGACGTGGACGTGAAAGCTTGTCGCGACCGTCTCGACGTCCCGGACCGTGGCCCAGCCATCCGTGGACCAGCGCACGCGGGCCGGCGCCAGCACCTCGACCCGGAGGCGCTGGCCGCGGTCGATCCGCGTCGCCTTGCAACCGAAGCGCCAGATCGTCAGGTCGGAGGCCGGCGGGTTCTTGCCGTAGCGGGCCACCACCG
>CAXTEP010000011.1:22184-25258 GCA_964243125.1 uncultured Lichenihabitans sp.
CGCCAGATCGTCAGGTCGGAGGCCGGCGGGTTCTTGCCGTAGCGGGCCACCACCGCGGGCGGGGTATCGAAGACGCGGCCGTCGCGCAGCGAGCGCAGCAGCTTGACGTGTTCGCCGTGGGCCCAGACGAGCGGCATGGCCGAGCCCGCGGGCTTCCCCTTGAACAGTTCCCGCTCGGGAACGTCGTCGCGGTCCCAGCACTGTTCGGGGATGAGCCCGCTCTCGTTGGCCGAGCGCTCCAGCGTCGCGAGCAGGCGGCGCGCCTCGTCCACGTCGCCGCGGGCCAGTTCGTAATGGGCCCGCTCGCCCGCCATCAGGGGCCAGGCCCGGCCCACGCCCGAGCCGTCGAAGGGTGATCCGTCCGCCTTCTCGCCGTAGCCGTCCTCGTTGTAGCGGTACCAGAGCGGACCCTGGGGCAGGTCCACCTTGAGGTGGGCGTCGATCACCGCCACGGTGTTGCGGATGCGGGGATCGTCGGCGTCGCGCAGGCCGAAGCGGACTAGCGCGAGCGCGTCCGGGCTGACGATCTCGGCCGCGAGCCGGTGCATGTGGCTCGCTTCGACGTTCCTGATGTCGATGGACCCGCCGACGGGGCGCTCCCCTTCGGGCGTGCCCGACGGCGCGATGCGCACGTAATGGCCCGGCACGCCGGCCTGGCGCGCGAGGTCGGTGCCGACCGCGTAGGTCCAGCGCTCGATCGAGGCGTTCCACAGGTCGGCCGTGTCGAGCAGGTAGGCGGCGTCCTCGTGGAAGCCGAGCCGTTCCGCGATCGCGGCGGCCAGCACCAGGGCCGCGACCTCGACCGCCAGCGTGAAGGGCGAATAGCCGCCGTCCTCCTCCCACCGGTCCTGACCGGTCGCCGGGCCGTTCTGGATCAGGTAGCGGGCCGCCTGCCGCACCATGGGCCAGAACCGGTGAAGGTCGCCCTCGCCCAGTGCGCCTTCCTGGTAGGCCTGCTCGACGAGGATGATCGGGAACGCCGTTTCGTCCATCTGGATGCCGTTCCAGTAGGCTTCGCCGTCGAGCCACATGTTCTGCGGCCAGTGACCGTCCTCCTCCTGCGTGGCCTGCAGGTAGGTGAGCACGTCGCGGGCATCCCCGTGGGCCCCGATGGCCAGCAGGGCGGTCGCCGACTCGACGAGGTCGCGCGGCCAGACCAGGTGGTAGCCGCCCAGGTCGCCGTCGCCCTTGGCGGCACCCCAGGGGATCGACAGGCTGGCGATCAGGCCGCCCTTGAAGGACTTCGACTCGTGGGTGCGCAGCACGCTGGTCGACACCCGGTAGGGGTCCTCGGCGCCTTCCGGGCCGGGACCGCGGTCGAGGTCCCGGAGCGTCGCCTGCCAGGCCTGCCATTCGGCCACGTAGCGGGCTTCCGCGGCCGGAAAACCGTCCATCAGGCTGCTGCGCGCCCGAAATCCCGCATCGAAGGCGTCGCGCCCGAACGCCACGGCCAGCACCACCTCGCCGTCCTGGCCGAGATCGAGTTCGCCGCAGAGCGCCACGTTGCCGTCGGCGGCCCGGTCGTACAGTGCCTTGAGGACGAAATCCCGCCGGAGCAGGGTGTAGCCGTCGCTTTCCGACACGAAGCCGACCGACAAGGCCTTGAACGGGGCCGAGGCCGCCATCGCCAGGGTGATCCCGTGGCCCGACGCGGCCAGCATGGGCCAGCCCTTGACGGTTTCGACCGTCGCGGTGTTGTGGGCACCCGCGTTGACCAGGTGGGGGGCCGCGAGCGCGAAGACGCGGTAGTCACCCGCGCCGGCCTGCGCGGCGTGGAACCGGATGCGTTGCAGGACGACGTCGCGGACCGGGTCGGCGATGACGCGCTTCTCGATCACGTAGCGGCCGTCGCGGCTGCGGTTCGTCATCGCGTAGCCCGGCACGCCGGGAGCAATCCGGCGCACGGTGGAGACGGTGTCGCGCTTCTCCTCCGACAGGTAGCCGGCTCCGTCGGTGACGATGAGGCCGAGGTCGCGCAGGCACGCTTCGTCGGGTCGGGGGAAGTAGACCTCGTTCAGGATGCCGTGGCTGACCGTGAAGCTGACGCGCGACAGCCCGCCCAGCGCGCAGCCCACCCCGGTCTTGGCGCTGGACGTCCAGCGCGGCTCGCTGCCGGGCCAGCCGGGGGCATCGCGGAAGGCTGCGGTCACGTCTTGGACTCCGCGGTGGCAGGGGACCGGGACCAACGGCGTGGGCCGGCCGATCCCGGGTGGACGTCGACGGATCGGTCCGCCCCGGGACGTTGCTCGCGCGCGACCTCGGCCGGACCCTTCATCGGGGTTCTATAAGGCCGAGACGACGTCCATGCGACCCCGTCTCGCAGCGTCCCCGCCGCGGGGCCATCCGCAACACCGTGCGGACCTCAATCCTTCTCGGGGTCGTGTCCCCAGTTCATCAGCGAGTGGCGCCAGCGCGACTCGCCCTTGTCCTTGGCGGGACCGCCCTGGGCGAGGTGGCGGTGCACGTAGCCCACGACCTTGCGCATGTGGCGGTAGTCGTCGTCGCCGAGATCGCTTTTCCGGGTCCGCTTGATCTCGACGATCCGTCGGCCCTCCTGATGCCCGACGGCCTCGCCCTCGCCGTCGTGAACCCAGCCAACCGACTTGCTTTCGGGCGTGTCGAGCCATTGCTCGAGAGCCGCCGGCGTCATGTTGACGGCCTCGTTGAAGGCCTTGGCGATCGCGTCGCGATCGAGGTCGTCGGAATGGTCCTTGGTGGTCATGCGATGCATCCCGTCTGGTCGTCCGTAAGAACCCGGCGTCGCGAGCCCGCCTGCTCTGGAGCACGGCGCCGGTTCGCGTCCCGCATTATGGTTCATGCGGACGCGCGGGCCAGTCCACCCGCGCGATCCGGACGCGGAAGCCGGGGCGCCGCGCATCGGCGCCTTGCAACGGTCCGGCCGCCGGGGCGTAGTAACAGGGGAGGCCCACCATGCGGATCTTGCTTGTCGAAGACCACGAAGAAATCTGGGATTTCCTGTCGCGCCGCCTGCGGCGGCGGGGTTTCGACGTGGTCTTGGCCACCGACGGCCAGCAGGGCGTCGACAAGGCCCTGGCGGACACGCCCGACATCGT
>CAXTEP010000011.1:25358-42773 GCA_964243125.1 uncultured Lichenihabitans sp.
CCACCGACGGCCAGCAGGGCGTCGACAAGGCCCTGGCGGACACGCCCGACATCGTTCTGCTCGATATGAACCTGCCGGTCATGGACGGCTGGACTGCGGCCGGCGCCATCAAAGCCAACCCGTCCAGCGCCGCCATCCCGATCATCGCGCTCACGGCCCACGCCATGTCGGGCGACCGGGAGAAGGCGATCGCGGCGGGATGCGACGACTACCATCCGAAGCCGATCGACTTCACCAAACTGCTGACCCAGATCGAGGCGCTCGCGGGCAGCCTTCCCCAGCAGGCCTGAACGCGCACGCCTGCGGGCATCGCGCGGGTCGGAACGGCCACGTAACCGCGTGGCGGCGCAGATTGCCGCCCTTGTGGCGGCGAAGCGCCCCGGTCAGACCCCTGGTCCGCCGTTCCCAACCAAGGACGTATGGCGGACGCCGCAGGCCCGGCTGGTCCGGACCTTGGCCATGCCGCCGCAAGGGGGGGCGGGTTCGAACCGTCCCGCGACCGAGCCGGACCCCGCCTCATCCGCGGCACAACAGCGGCGCGAGTCAGCGCCTAAACCTTGCTCGATAGACCGCCGGACGCTTCCCTGTGCGATCCTCGACCCCTGCCCCCGACGTGGAAAGCCGCGCGCGACCGCGGCGCCGACCTCGGGTCTCAGGCTGCGTTCTTAACGGCACGCGGCCGCCCGCGCTTGCGCGGCGCTTCAGGGGCCGACGCCTTCGCGGGCTCCTCCACCAAGTCCATCGTCGGCGAGGGTTGCTCGGCCGCCTCGTCGCGCTTGCGGCCGAGCCCCATCTGACGGGCAAGGTTCGAGCGGGCCGACGCGTAGGCGGGCGCCACCATCGGATAGTCCCGATTCAGGCCCCACTTGGCCCGATATTCATCGGGTGACATGTTGTAAGCAGTGCTCAAATGCCGCTTCAGGGACTTAAACTTCTTCCCGTCCTCGAGGCATATGATGAACTCGTCCGTGATCGACTTCTTGACCGGAACGGCCGGCACCTTGTTTTCCGCAACCGGTTCCTCGGTCTTGGACTCAGACGCCTTGAGCAAGGAGGTATGAACCGCCTCGATGATGGACGGCAGTTCGCTCGCCCGGACGGCATTATTGCTGACGAAGGCCGACACGATGTCGGCGGTGATCTTGATATGGTCGGCGCTCGGCGCTGATTCGCTCATCTGTATCTCCAGGCTCAAGAGGAGATAGGCGGACTACACTTGCGAGGCAAGCGCGGAAAACAGTTATTTACAGCAGAATTTCAAACTTTTTTACAGTTGGGCCGGGCAAGGCGATGTCGGCCGTCGCGGCGGGCATGTATTCTCGTAATCCACCGTCTCCGGGCGTCCTCGTTGCAGAGCACATAGACGATCGTCGCAACGTCGCCAAGTCGCTTCCGAAGCAACCGGAACCATGCCTCTGATACGCCGTGGTACCGCCACCCCGGCTCGAACGGGGGACCTCTAGATCCACAATCTAGCGCTCTAACCAACTGAGCTATGGCGGCATGCAGGGCGCCGGATACTTAGAAGCAAAGGCCGAGCAGTGCAAGGGCGTCTTGCCGGCCCGGCCGATGGGCGCCGTGGCGTGGCCGGGCACAAAAAAACCGCCCGGAGGCGGTTGAGGCTGAGGTCGGAGCGGGCCCTCGCGGGCGCTCGCCTCGGTGGCTGGCCGGTCACGACCCGGCTCAGTTCTCGGTGGCGGTCCGCACCGTGGACTGGCCGGCGTTCTGCATGGTGGCGCCGAGTTGCTTGGCCTGATCCTGGAGCGTCGTCATCTGGGAGCGGAGGTATTCGGACTGCAGCGACAGCACCTCCTGCATGTCCTTGGCCCGCACCAGGCGCTGGGCATGGTCGAACGCCGTGCGGATGTTCTCCTCCGCGAAGCCGATCGCCTTGCCGCCGACCACCTTGGCGTTGCTCTGCACGGATGTCGCGGTCTCGTCGGCCTGTCCGGCGGCCTTCTGGGCCGCGCCCACGAATCCCTCGAAAGCCTTGCGAGCCTGATCGACGCTTTTCTCGGCGAAGTCACGCAACTCGTTGGGAATGTCGTAGCTCGAAGACGTCATCGTCATGCTCCTTGGCGTTCCGTCGCACGGGACCATCCCGCGGGCGCGTGCCGCTCTCGCGAAGCGCGAACGCCTCGCCAGGGTTCCTATAAAAACTTTCATGTTGCGTCGCAATATAATGATGCGTCGCAGCATGATGTCGGCACGCCTGAGATGCGGCTGTGCAGGAGCGGGATCATCCCCGTGTTTATGGTTGTCAGTGGCCCTCGCGGATAATTAACATCGCGTAAGCAATTCAGCCAGGCCGTAACGCGAGGGTTCGCGGCGGCGAACCCTGTCCCTCGGGACACCGCGGGATCCAAGCGTTGATCATGGCCCAGCCAACCGTCGACCACGACATCACGGCCGACGAGATCCGCGTGGCGCTGTCCCTGATCGAACTGGGCGGCGAACGGGTGAACTCCGCCGCCGTTGTTCTGGCCCGGGGCGATCCGATGCGCGTCGTCTGGGCCAATGCTGCGACTGTCCGCCTGCTGGGCCGCGGTGACGCGGCGCAACTGTCGGCGGCCCTGTTCGGTGACGAGCCGAACGGGCCGCCCTTCGCGGTCGGCCTGCGTCGGCTCGTCGCCTACACGCTGCCACGGCTGGAACGGTTGCGCCTGCGCAGCGGGTTTCGGACCCGCAGCGTGACGGCCGAGATCAGCCGCACCACGCTGGCGAACGGCCAGCCGCTTTACGGGATCGTGGTTCCAGGCGTCACGCCGGGCGACGGCGAGGAGTGGTCGCGTTCGGTCCTCGCGGCAGGCACGGACCGTCCTCCCGACGACGGAACCCGTCCCCACGCGCATGAGGTCGCGGAGGCGGGCCGCGACGTGGCCGGCCCGCACGACCTCGGAAGCGAGATCCGCGACGACGCGGCAGAGCCTGACCGCGGCCTCCCGGCCCCGGCCGTCCAGGTGGAACGCGCCGTCCGGCTGACGTGGCGGACCGACGGGAGCGGACGGCTCACCACGATGGCGAGCCACGCCGCCGCGCTCGCGCGCGCCGTTGACGATCGGCTGATCGGCCGCGTCCTGACCGAGGCGGTGCAGAGCGGCGGGGGCGATCCCGAGGGCCTGTTCGCGGCGGCTTTGGGAGCGCGCGACACGTTCAGCGGCCTGGCGGTCGCCTGGCCCTTGCGGGATGGCCGCACTGTCGCGGTTCACGCGGGTGGCGTGCCGGTTTTCGCGGCCGACGGCCTGTTTCAGGGATTTCGAGGGTTCGCGGTGGCGCATCCGGTGCGCGGCGCCGTGCTGCCGGAACCCTCCCCCGTGTCGACCGCGCCTGACCGGCGCGCCGGTCGGGACGCGGCCCCGCCGCTTCCCGAACCCCGGGACGACGCCGCGACGCTCGACGCTCCGCCCCCCGAAGCGCCCGCGGCGGCGCTTCCCGGACCGGCTGCCCAACGCCCCGCACCCGCCGAAGCGCCGCGTCGTGCGGAGCCCCGGCGCGCAACCGACGCGGTGGCCGGCACGGCTTTGCCGCCGTCGACCGGCAGGGGGGCGGGCGCCGCCTCGCCCAAGGTCGTGCCCCTGCGTCCATACCGCGTGCTCGCGCCCGACCCGGAAATGCCCGCGCAGGTTCCCGATCCCGGAACCGCCGCGGGCGACCTGTCGGTGCTGGAACGGTCCGCTTTCCAAGAGATCGGACGGGCGCTCGCGGGACATGGCGACGCGCCAGCGAGCGACCCTGGCGACGCTCCCTCGCATCCTGCCGGGACGCACCTGGGTTCCGAGGTCGAACCGGTCCTCGACCGGGACGACGCGGCGTCGGGGCCGACCTTCGGGAGCGAGGCCCACCTGCTGCAGATGCTTCCCGTGCCGGTGCTGGTGGTGCGCGACGGCCTGATCGCCTCCTGCAACCAGGCTTTCCTGGACCTCGCGGGCTACGGGTCGGCCGAACAGATCAACGACCGCGGCGGGCTCGATCACCTGCTCGACGGCGAGGCGCTGGACCGCGCCGGTCCTTCGGCGGCGTATCGGCGCTTTCGGGTCCTGGACCGCGACGGGCAGGCCGTGACGGTCGAGGGCCGGGTCGCCGCCGCGCCGACCCCGGAGGGAACGGTTCGCCTGCTGGTCCTGGGCCGCGTCGTGGACCTGCGGGACGAGGCCGCGCCGGCGCAACCCCGCGAGCCCGAACGCGACGACTTCCGGGATCTCTTCGAAGCGCTGGCCGATCCCGCGGCACTCCTGGACGACGGCGGCCGCGTGCTCGCGCTCAACCGCGTCGGCGAAACGCTGTTCGGCCGCGGCGGGGCCGAGATAGCCGGACAGGTCTTCACGGTTCTGGCCGCCCCCGACCATCGCGCCGCCGCGGCCGCGGTCATCGATCACCTGCGGGCCGCCGAGCCCCGCGACGAGGCGCGGCTCGACCTGCTGGGGCTGACGTCCGGCGGACACGTCCTGCCGCTGCGGATGGCGGTGCGCCGGATCGGTGCCGGACGGTTCGGCGTCACCTGGCGCGACCTGTCGGCTCACGCGAACCTGGAAGACGCGCTCGCCGACGCGACCCGGCAGTTGCGGCTCGCCCAGGCCGCCAAGGCGGACTTCCTGGCCCGGCTCAGCTACGAGGTGCGATCACCCCTGACCGCCATCCAAGGCTTCGCAGAGATCATCCTCGACGAGCGTTTCGGGCCGCTCGGCAACGAGCGCTACCGGGAATATCTCCGCGACATCCGGCAAGCGGGCGCGAGCGTCCTCGACCTCGTCAACGGCCTGCTCGACCTGGCCCGGATGGAAAGCGGGCAGGCCGCCATGAGCCCGGCCCCGCTCGACGCCAACCGGATCATCGGCGAGATCGTCGCCGACCTGCAGCCGCAGGCGAACCGTGGCCGTGTGATCATGCGCATGTCGCTGATGCCGGGGCTGCCGGCCGCGCTCGTGGACGAGCGAGCGTTCCGGCAGATGGTCGCCAACGTCCTGTCCAACGCGGTCCGGTTCAACGAGCCGGGCGGCCAGGTGATCGTCTCGACGGCGCTGGGCGAAGGCGGTTCCGTGGCGGTCCGGGTGCGCGACACCGGGGTCGGCATGAGCGACGACGAGGTCGCGGCCGCCCTGGAGCCGTTCCGGCCGGGCGCCACCGCGCCGGCCGGTTCCCGTGACGGCAACGGCCTGGGACTGCCGCTCGCCAAGGCCATGGCGGACGCTAACCAGGCGGTGCTGTCGATCAGCAGCCGCAAGCACGAAGGCACGCTGGTCGAGATCATGCTGCGGGCCGAGCCGAGCCATCCGGTCCAGATCCCCGCCGAATAGACCGGACGGGAGAGGCCCGCGTCAGTTCTGCGGCAGCAGGTCGGGGTCGATGCGGGCTTCGGCGGGCGCCCCCACCGTGTCGATGCCGTAAACGTCGTCCCGGAAATGGGCGACGCCGTCGCCGTTGGCCCAGCCGGTCAGGTAGACCCATGCCACCGGGACGGGCTGGCTGAGCCGAACCTCCTCGTGCTGGCCTTCGGCGATCTTGGCCTCGATGGCGTCCCGGCTCCACAGCCCGTCCGGCGCCCCGAGGCTGTCCTGGAGCAGCCAGGCCGCGAGGTCGTAGACGCCCTGAACCCGCACGCAGCCATGCGACAGGAACCGGTAGTCGGCCCCGAACAGGTGCTTGGACGGGGTGTCGTGCATGTAGACCGCGTATTTGTTTGGCATGTTGATGCGGATGGAGCCCAGCGAGTTCGCTTTGCCGGAATCCTGCCGCAGCGTGTAATTGATGGCGCGCTGGCTGGTCCAGTCGACCGAGGCCGGATCCACCGTGTTGCCCGCATTGTCGAGCACGCGGATCTTTTCCCGGGCCAGGTAGCCGGGGTCGCGCTGCATCTTGGGGATGATCTCGTTCTTGATGATCGAGACCGGCACCGTCCAGGTGGGATTGAGGTTGACCGCGACCGCCTTGGCGTCCACCTCGGGCGATGGATGCTCGGCGTCACCCACGATGGCGACGTACCGGTGCGCCACCTGCCCGTTCTCCACCGCTTCGACCGAGGTCGAGGGCAGGTTCACCACGATGTAGCGCTCGGCGAAGTCGAACGACCGGCCGGCCAGACGCTCGGCGCTCGAGGCCAGTTCCGTGAAGCGCGTGCGGGCCGGAACGTTCATGGCCTTCAGCGTGGCGCCGGCCACGACGCCGGTGTCGCGCAACCCGTGGCGCTCCTGGAATCGCTTGACCGCGGCGGTCAGTTCGGGCGTCCAGCGCGTGTCGAACAGGCCCGGGTTGTCGTCGGCCGCGAGATCGGTGTCGCGGCGGCCCGCCGCGGTCAGGTCGCCCTCGATGGCGAGACGCAGCCGCAGGGTCGCGACCGCACCGCCTTTGGCGCCGGGCGACAGGGGCGCCACGATGGACGGCCACCCGCCCGCGTCGGCGATCGCGGCGTAGCGTTCCGAGGCCTTGGCGGTGGCGAAGAAGGTTTCTGGCGTCAGGGTCGGCGTGGGATCGGTCGACAGCGCGGTTTCGCGCGGCGGAGCGGGCGGCGGCGCCTTGCGCTTCGGCTTGACCGGCGTCGGCACGGCGACCGCCACGGGCGGGGCCGCCGTCGCGGCGTCCGGCGACGCCACGGCTCCGGGAATGACGGGCTGGGCCGGTGGAGCCGGGGGCGGGATCAGCGCCGTGCCGGCGGGCGGTGTCGTGGGTGCGGGCGCAACGGCGGCCGGGCTGGTCGCGACCGGCACGGATAGCGCGGGCGACACTGCGGTCGGGTTCGGCGACAACAGGTTCGACTGCGCCCCCGCGAGACCCGGGGCGAGGAGAACCAGGACGCTCGCCCCGGCCAACCACAGCTTTGCACGACCAACCTGAAGCGTCATGTTCCGGGCAATCCGAACGAGCAGGCGCCCACGGCGCGGACGGGCCCGATCCTTAGGCCCGATTGCTTGCGGAAACACGTAGAAACCCGGCCGCCGGTATGGTCGGATTGCGGTTGTTCCGTGGCCGGGCCACGAATTCGAGCCTGTGTGTCCTAGGGTGCGGCGGCCGGATCGGTCGCGGGCTTGGCGGCGTCGGGCGTGGTCGCGGCCGGCATGGGCGCGTTGGCGGACGGGTCGGCGGGTGGGAGGTCGGTGACCTTCAGGGCGCTGAACTTCCAGGTGTCGACCTGATCCTTCTCGGACTGGGCCCGCATCCCGATCTGGCCGCCGCCGTCCGGTCCTTGTCCGCGCACTGACGCGAACTTGGCGCCGTTCACGGAGGCCGTGATCATGTCGCCCCGCGTTTCGACCTGCAGCACGTTGGTGGATCCGGTTTCGCGCTTGATGCTGGTGTTCTCGCGCCACGGAATGATGTCGATCCACTTGCCCTTCACCTTGCGGGTGATCTCGGCGTAGCCGCTCGGCGTGATCATGAACATGTAGTAGTTGTCGTAATCGGTCGCCCAGAAGATCGGCCCAGCCATCGTGTTGTCCGAGTTCGACACGAAGTTCGGCATCCGGATGTTGACGCAATAGTCGGCGTCGGTGAACAGGACGCCCTTGTAGATGAGCAGGTTGGAGATGTCGGGCTGAGCCTTGATCTTGACCTTGCCTTCCTCGACCGACACGTCCGGGCTGTCCAGCCCCCAGCTCGCGTCCACCTGCTTGAAATCGTCGCTGAACAGGGTCTTAGGTCCCTGGCACGCGAGGGCCGGCGCAGCCGCGGTGAAGAAAACAGCGACCAGGCCCGCGCCGAATCGGTTCAGCATCTCGAAACTCCCTCCACCAATGGTCCGGTGCCGACGGCGCCGCCGTTCCGCCCGAACAGGCGCGCCCCTCGTCGGCGCTCCGTCAACGCGCGAACCCTCATTCGGTGGCAAAGCTTGAGCCTGCGATCACGACGACGTGGAGCCGCCGCGGCCCGTGGGCGCCCAGGATCAGGGTCTGCTCGATGTCGCCCGACCGGGACGGGCCGGTGATCAGGTTGATCGACCGCGGCAGGTCGCCGTCGGCACGGGCGTCCCGCAGGCGCGCCAGGGCGGCTTCGAGGTCGCTCAGCACCGCATCGGAGGCCACCACGACCACGTGATTGTCGGGCAGGAAGTTGAGCGAGGTCGGGTTGTTGGGCCCCGACGCCAGCACCACTGTGCCGCTCTCGGCCACGGCCGCCACCCCGAACGAGACCGCGTTCAGGTCGCTGCCGTCCGACACGCCCGTCGTGACCGTCAGGGCCGTCCCGTGCCAGGGCATGGCGGCGAGGCGGGGATCGTCGCCGCGGCGCAGGGTGGCGGGCAGATTGTGCTGGCGCAAGAAGCGCGAGACCTCGCCCGGCACCGCCGCATCGTCGGCCACCACCGTCACCGTGGCGGCGGCCTTCTCGGCCTGGCGGGTGAACAGGGCCACGCGGCCCGCCTCGTCCAGCTGGCCGCGAGCCGGGATGACGCCGCGCGGCGCGGACGCGAGCCGGTCCGCGACCGCGCGGGCGCGCGGCCGCTCGGCGCCGGTCACGCCGAGCGAGCGGCGGATGTTGGCCAGGACCTCGTGTCGGGCCGTGCTCACGCGACCCGCGTCCCGCGCCGCCGCTGCTTCCACTGGCTCTGGAACGTCCCGCCCTGCGGGGCCGGCATGTCGCGGGTCGCGGTCCAGCCGCCAGCGAGCGGCAGGGCGCGGAAGCGTCCGCGGGTCCGCCCGGCCCAATGCAGCGCCGCCATGGCCAGCGCCGTGGCGGTCCGGTACAGGGCCGGGCGCCGCGCCACGAAGCTCCAGGCCGCCAGGCCGCCGCGCACCGTCGCGGGCTGGAGGTGGCGCTCGAACTCCCGCTCGCGCCAGTGGCGCATCAGCTTGGGCAGGGGGATCCGGACGGGGCAGACCGCCTCGCAGCGCCCGCAGAACGTGGACGCGTTGGGCAGGTGGCCGGCCTTGTCGACCCCGATCAGGGCCGGGGTCAGCACGGCCCCGATCGGCCCGGGGTATATCCAGCCGTAGGCGTGGCCGCCGATGGAATGATAAACCGGGCAATGGTTCATGCAGGCGCCGCAGCGGATGCAGCGCAGCATGTCCTCGAACTCCGTGCCGAGCACCGCCGAGCGGCCGTTGTCGATCAGCACGACGTGGTAGTCCTCGGGGCCGTCCGGGTCGCCGGGGCGCCGCGGGCCGGTCGACAGCGACGTGTACACCGACATGTCCTGGCCCGTGGCCGAGCGGGCCAGCACGCGCAGCAGCTGGCTCGCGTCGTTCAGGGTCGGCACGAGCTTCTCGATCGAGGCGACCACCACGTGGACCTTCGGCAGCAGCTGCGTCAGGTCGCCATTGCCCTCGTTGGTGACGATGATCGACGTGCCGGTCTCGGCCACCAGGAAGTTGGCGCCCGTGATGCCCACGTCGGCGGCCAGGAATCGCTCGCGCAGGATGGTGCGCGCCTCGGTCAGGAGATGCTGGGCCGTGGTCAGCTCGCGCCCGTCCGGCAGGTGGACGTGGTGGCGCCGGAAGTCGGCCTCGATCTGGTCGCGCGTCAGGTGCACGGCCGGCGCGATGATGTGCGACGGCACCTCGCCGCGCAGCTGCACGATGTACTCGCCGAGGTCGGTCTCGATCGGCCGGATCCCGGCTGCCTCGATGGCGGCGTTCAGCCCGATCTCCTCCGAGATCATGGACTTGCCCTTGGTCACCGTCCGGGCGCCGCGGGCCTTGCAGATGTCGATGACGACGCGTGTGGCTTCGGCGGCGTCGCGGGCGAAGTGGACGTGGCCGCCCGCGGCCGTCACCTGCCGCTCGTAGGCCTCGATGTAGAGGTCGAGGTGCTGCAGCGTGTGGGCCTTGATGTCGCGCGCGCTATCGCGGAGCGCCTCGAACTCGGGCAGGGCCGCGACCGCGTCGGCGCGCTTGTCGATGAAGGCGGTGCGGACGTGGTTGAGCGCCTTCTGGAGCTGCGGGTCCCCCAGCGCCCGGTGGGCGTTGTCCTTGAACTGGGGGGAGGTGGGGTGGATCGTCATGGGGGGCGCGGCCTTCGGGGCAAGAGGGCGGTCGTCGGGGCAGGGCCTCAGGGGTCCGGCGGGGCGCCGATCGGCGGCTGGTCGGTCATGCCGGCCAGGATCTCGGCCACGTGGCGAACCTCGGTGACGGAGCCGCGCCGCGACAGCCGCCCCGCCATGTTCATCAGGCAGCCAAGGTCGCCCGCAACAAGCGTCGGAGCGCCGCTTTCCACCACGCAATCGGCCTTGCGGTCGACGATGGAGGTCGACAGCTCGCCGTACTTGACCGCGAAGGTGCCGCCGAACCCGCAGCACACGTCGGCGTCCCGCAGGTCCACGAGGTCGAGGCCCCGCACGGTCCGCAGCAGCCGGCGCGGCTGGTCGCGCACGCCGAGCTCCCGCAGGCCCGAGCAGCCGTCGTGGTAGGTGACGGTGCCGTCATAGGCGGCGTCCACGGCCGCCACGCCCATCACGTCGGTCAGGAAGCTCACGAGTTCGTGCGTCTTGTCGGCGAGCGCGCGGGCGCGGGGGGCCATGTTGGGGTCGTCGTCGAATAGTTCCGGGTAGTGACGCACCACCATGCCGCCGCAGGAGCCCGAGGGCACCACCACGTAGTCGACGCCCCTGAACGCCTCGATCATGCGGGACGCCAGGGCCCGCGCGGTGCCGCGGTCGCCCGAATTGAAGGCCGGCTGGCCGCAGCAGGTCTGCCCCGGCACCGTGACCACGCAGCCTGCATCCTCCAGCAGCTTGACGGCCGCGAAGCCGACGCTCGGCCGGAACAGGTCCACCAGACAGGTGACGAGCAGGCCCACGCGCGGCGAGGTGGGACGCGCTGCATTCACCGGCTCGACCTCGCTGCTGACACCCGGCGCGGAACGACCGCGGGTTGAACCCGATGTAAGGACCGGGGCGCAGGGGCGTCAACACCGGGGCGAAGCAGGCGACCGATGCTTGCCCCTTGGCTGGAGTGAGATCGAGTGGAAATCACGATCGTATGGGCGACGTGCCGGCATCAGCCTCGTCGGTCGACGAAGACGATCCAGGATAGGAGCGCGAGCGCGGACGCGCTACGAGCGGGGCCATGACGAGCTTCCCCGAGCGAACCTTCGTGATCACCGGCGCGTCGAGCGGCATCGGGGCGGCGCTGGCGCGGCGACTGGCGGGGCGGCCGGGCGCGGTGCTCGGGCTCGTGGGCCGCGACGAATCGCGTCTTGCCGGGGTGGCGGCCGACTGCCGCGCCGCGGGCGCGGCCGTCACGGCCGCGACCCTCGATGTCCGCGACCGCGACGGCCTCACGTCCTGGCTGGCCGGCTTCGACGCCGCGACTCCCGTCGACGGCGTGATCGCCAACGCGGGCGTGTCGGCGGGCTCGCTGCCGGGCGGACATCCCGAGCGGGGCACGCAGATCTATGACGTGTTCGAGGTCAATCTCGGGGGCGCCTTGAACGCGGTGGTACCCATGCTGCCCCGGATGCGGGCGCGCGGGCGCGGGCGGATCGTGCTGGTGAGCTCGCTCGCGGCCTTCGCGCCGCTGGCCGACGCCGCCGCCTACAGCGCCAGCAAGGCGGCGCTGCTGACCTGGGGCCTGGCGCTGCGCCAGGGCCTGCGCCGCGACGGCGTGGCGGTCAACGTCGTGTGCCCGGGCTTCGTGACCACGCCCATGTCGGCGTCGGTGCGCGGGTGGAAGCCGCTGGAGATCACGGCCGACGACGCGGTCGGGCGCATCGAGGCGGGTCTCGCTCGCGACCGGGCCGTGATCGCCTTTCCGTGGCCGCTCGCGCTCGCGTCCCGCCTGGTGCCGCTCGTGCCCGAACCCGTGCTGGCCCGCGCCATGCGGCTGTTCCGGATGTGATCCGCGGGCCGCTACAGCGCCCGTTCGTAGACCCGGTAGGTGCGGGTGAGCCGCGCCGGCAGGCCCGCCACCATGTTCAGGAACACGGTGTTGGTTTCCAGGATCCAGCTGATCTCCATCTCGGCCGCGCCCGCGGCCCGGGCCCGGACCATGGCGTCGGCCATCAGCATGTTGGCCGCGAGCGACCCGATCCTGGTGCGGTGCCAGCGCCGCTTCAGGCCGAACATTGGCACCCGGGTCATGCGCGTGCCGCCCGCGTGCATGCGCCACAGGAGCTGGGTCCAGCCGAACGGCAGCAGGCGCCCGTCGAGCCCGCGCAGGCCCTCGTTGGTGTCGGGGATCTGGGTCAGCAGCGCGATCGGCTCGCCCCGATATTCCGCGACCCGCAGCCAGGACAGTCTTGAGGTCGGCAGCGTCAGCTTGGCGATCATCCGGCCCTCGGCGGCGCTGACCGGCACCGATCCCCAGTTGTCGGCCCAGATCTCGTTATACATCGTGTTGAGCAGAGCGGTGCGCCGCGCCCAGCTGGCCAAGGTGATCCCGACCGTGCGGATGTCGCGCGCTTCGGGCAGGCGGGCGGCCGCGCGGGCCACGCGGGCCGGGAAGCCGGTATCGTCGAGGCGCACCACCCAGGACTGCAGGTCCATGATCTTGCGGCACCCCTGCGCCTCGACCCGGGCCGCGTAGAACGGCGGTGCATGGTTGGTGTGGACGACGTGCTGCTCGTCGAAGCCGTCCACCAGCAGCCCGGTCTCGTGATTGACGGTCAGGCTGAAGGGCCCCGTCATGCGGGTGAGCCCCGCCGACCGCAGGAAGGCGCCGGCGGCCTCGAACAGGGCCGCGAACACGGCCCCGTCGTCGACCGCGTCGAGCAGGCCGAACTGGCCCGTCGCGTCGGCATATTTGGCGAGGTAGGCCGGATTCCTGACCGCCGCGATGCGACCGACGGGCTCGCGGTCCCGGAACGCCACGAACAGCTCGACCTCGTTCTCGGCCATGACGACCGAGTGCCGTCGGTCGAGCAGGGTCTTGTAATAGGTCAGCGCCGGCTCGACCCAGCGCGGGTTCGTCGCCTGCGCGCGCCGTGCCGCCGCCACGAAGGCTTCGAAGTCGCGGCCGGACCTGACCGGCCGGACCTCGAGCGTCATCCGGCCCGCGACCGCGTCATTTCAGGCGCTTGAGGATCGCGCGGCTGTCGCCCACGTCGGCCAGTTCCTCGGCCACGGCCGCGACCGTGCGGCGGATCTGCTCGGGCGTATGCTCGGCCGTGATGAAGAAGCGCAGCCGCGCCGACCGTTCCGGCACGGCCGGGTGGATGATGGGCTGGACGTTGATGCCGCGCTCGAACAGGCGCTGGCTGAGCGTGACCGCGACCAGCGAATCGTAGACCACGACCGGAACCACGGCCAGCGCCATGGTGGAGCCGATGTCGAGCCCGCGCTCGCGCGCCGCCTGGCAGAACAGGGCGCCGTTGTGGCGCAGCCTCGTCACCCGCTCGGGCTCGGCGTGCATCAGGTCCAGCGCCGCCGCCGCGGCGGCCGCCATGGCGGGGGCCAAGCCGACGCTGTAGATGAACCCGCCCGACGTGCATTTCAGGAACTCGATCAGGGCCGCGCAGCCCGCGATGTAGCCGCCGCAACTCGACAGCGTCTTGGACAGGGTGCCCATCCAGATGTCGACCTGCTGCGGGTCGACCCCGGCCTCCTCGAACAGGCCGCGGCCGGTGGCGCCCAGCACGCCCAGGCCGTGGGCGTCGTCCACCATCAGCCATGCCCCGTGGCGCTGCTTGATGGCCACCAGCTTGGGCAGGTCCGGCGCGTCGCCGTCCATGCTGTAAAGGCCTTCCACCACTATCAGCACGCGCTTGAACTGCGGCCGTAGGCCGACCAGCAGGGTTTCCAGCGCGTCGAGGTCGTTGTGGGGGAACGAGCGGCGCTCGGCCCGCGACAGGGTCGCGCCCATGATGATGCTGTTGTGGGCCAGCGTGTCGTGCAGGATGAGGTCGCGCGGGCCGAGCAGCGCCCCGATGGTGGACACGTTGGTGGCGTGGCCGCTCACGAAGGCCACGCAGGCTTCCTGCCCGTAATGGGCCGCGAGCTTGGCTTCGAGCTCCCCGTGGACCGGCCGCTCGCCCGCCACCAGCCGGCTCGCGGAGGGCGATGTGCCGTAGAGGTCGATGGCGGCCTTGGCGGCGGCCGCGACGGCCGGATGCTGGTTCAGGCCGAGGTAGTCGTAGGACGAGAAGTTGTCGTAGTCGCGCGCCCCGATCGTGGTGGTGGCGCCGGCCCTGCGGGCGTGGGTGCGGAAGAAGGGGTTCTCGATGCCGAGCGCGCTCGCGGCGTTGCGCTGGATCTTGAGCTCCTGATAGCCCGGCAGGGTCGTGAAGTCGGTCATCTCCTGGAAGCGGGAAGCGGCCGGAAGTTCCGGTTCCGCGGCGTCGGCGCCGCGCCGGGTCGCCACAAGTTTTTCCAGAGATTGCCGCATGTTCACCGGCAGTGCGCTTGGACTACTGCGACCCATTACTCGATCCTTCTCGCCGAACATCAACCTACTTCAGCCCTCGACAGGGTTCCACATGCTGCGGTGCATCGGATCCCCCGCGCGATATTTTGGCAACATGTCCCGGGGCTTGGTTGAGCCGGGCGCATTCTGGCGGGATTCATGGTTTAGGGAGCTTTGTGTGGCAGCCCATGAGGGTGTTACACGCTGGCCGGGACGCCCCTGGCGAGATGCGAGGCAGAGTTGATGGTTCGTGGTCCGATCGTGTGGCTGGCGCTGGTGTGCGTGCTGGCGGGTTGCTCGACCCTGCCCGGTGACGGCCCCAACGCCGACGACGTCGTCCGGCAATCCAAGACCAACGGGGACGGCACGGGCCTCAGCCGCTACGAGATCGTCGACATCGACGCCGCCACGGTTTCGGTGCTGCGCCGGCGCGAACCCGACGGGTTCTCGGCCCATTTCGGCGACTACCGGCCCTCGGCAGACCTCCGGATCGGCCTCGGCGACTACGTGGCCGTGACCATCTGGGAGGCCGGCGCCAATGGGCTGTTCTCCGCCCCCCTGACCACCGACCGCTTCTCCACCGGGGCCAAGAGCGCCACGATCCCCGAGCAGGCCGTCAACCGCGACGGCACCATCACGGTCCCCTACGCGGGCCGCATCGCGGTCGCGGGCCGGACCACGGAGGACGTGCAGGTCGAGATCGAGCGTGCCCTGGAAGGCAAGGCCATCCAGCCGCAGGTGCTGGTGAACGTCGTCAGGCCGATCAGCAACACCGTGACGGTCACGGGCGAGGTGGCGTCCGGCGCCCGCATCCCGCTCACCGCCAAGGGCGACCGCATCCTTGACGTGGTGGCGAGCGCGGGCGGCGTCCGCGCGCCCGTCAACGAGACCATGGTGCGGCTGTCGCGGGGCAACACCACCGTCACGGTGCCCATGGTGCGCGTGGTCGGCAAGCCGCGCGAAAACGTCTTCCTGCGTCCCGGCGACGTGCTGACGCTGGTGCGCGACCCGCAATCGTTCCTGGCCTACGGTGCCACCCAGGTCAGCCAGAAGATCGGGTTCGAGGCCGATTCGATCAGCCTGTCGGAGGCTATCGCCAAGGTCGGCGGGCTGGCCGACTACCGCGCCGACCCGGCCGGCGTGTTCCTGTTCCGCTACGAGCCGCCCGCCATCGCCCGCGCGCTCCGGCCCGACAGCCCGCTGCTCGCCAACGGCTGGGTGCCGGTCGTCTACCGCCTCAACATGCGCGACCCCGCGAGCCTGTTCGTGGCGCAGAGCTTCCCGATCTTCAACAAGGACGTCCTGTTCGTGTCCAACGCGCCGCTGATCGACGCCCAGAAGGCCTTCCAGATCTTCAACCTGGTCGCGGCTCCCGTGGGCACCGGCGCGTCGCTCGCCACCGTGGTGAACTGACCTCACGTCGGCGCCGGCGTCGTCCGGTGCGGAATCGCGGCAGCCGGGCGCAAGAAACCCCAGCTGTTGCGGCGTTGCAACAAGCCGGATTCGATAATGAACGTAGTCAGTTAGGCCCGGAGTACCCGGATCGGGCGCACGGCCGGGTCTTTGACAGGGCATCGGCAAGGGTGGCTTGTTCGGACAGGGCCACGGGATTCAAGAGCGCATGCAGCCGACGAACCGTATTCAGGCGAACATCGTCAACCGCCAGGAGCGCCGCTTCCTGGACTGGTCCTGCAACCTCATACCCGAGCAGGTCACGTCGGATCACCTGACGCTGCTGGGCGTGTTCGGAGCCGTGCTGGTGGTTGCGGGCTACCTGGCCGGGCGAGCCGATCCCCGGTTTCTCTGGCTCGCGGCGTTCGGCTACGTGGTTCACTGGGCGGGCGACTCGCTCGACGGGAGCCTCGCGCGCTTCCGCAACGTCGGCCGCCCGCGCTACGGTTATTTCCTCGACCATTCGGTGGACGCCCTGTGCATCCTCATGATGGTCGGCGGCATGGGCCTGACGTCCTTTATCCGCATGGACGTGGCGCTGTTCGTGGTGGTGGCCTATTTCGCCCTGTCCATCCACGTCTTCCTTAAGAACCACGTGACCGGGACGTTCCAGCTCTCGTTCCTGGCCCTCGGGCCGACCGAGCTCCGCATGGTCTTCGTGGCGATCACGCTCTGGATGTACGCGCAGGGCGGCAACGCCTACCAGGTCGGCGCGAGCGTGTTCTCCAGCTACGACCTCGTGCTGATGCTCGTGGGCGTCATCCTGTCCGGCCTGTTCGTGGTCAACACGCTCAACATGGTGGTGCACCTGAGGGGCCTTGAGGGCGACGGCCGCCAGTCCCAGGCCGAGTTCAAGCGGATGGCCACGATCCGTCAGATCCGCCTCGATCCGGCCGTGAGCACCGCGGTCGCGACCGCGACGGACGCCGCGATCTTCTAGCCGGGTCGGCTCACGCGGGGTCGTGGTTCGTCCGCGGCAGCGTCATCAGCATGGTTTCACCCACGTCGAGGGTTGCGAACGCGTCCTCGGCCACACCCGCGGCCCGTCGGGCGCGGGCGAGCGCGTGGAGCGGTTCGTCGATCGGCTCCTCGGTCAGCTGGATCGTCCCGAAATGCATGCCGATGCTCCGCGCGGCCGAGAGTTCCAGGTGGGCCTGCACGGCTTCGGTGGGGTTCATGTGCTGCGTGCTCATGAACCAGCGCGGCTCGTAGGCGCCGATCGGCAGCAGGGCGAGGTCGGGCGCGCCGAGCCGCTCGCGGATCGCGGTGAACCACCTGCAGGCGCCCGTGTCTCCCGCAAAGTAGAGCCGGGCCGCCCCGGCCTCGACGTAGAAGCCGCCCCACAGCGCGCGGCGGCGGTCGCGCAGCGAGCGGCTCGACCAGTGCTGGGCCGGCACGTAGGTGATCTTGAGTCCGGGCCGGGGCGCGGCGGTCTGCCACCAATCGAGTTCGACCACGTTCCCCCGGCCGATGTAGCGCGCGTTGCCGAGGCCCGTCAGGATCGGCAGCGGGCCGCCCCCGCGGGCCCGCAGCGCCCGCAGGCTCGGCAGGTCCATGTGGTCGTAGTGGTTGTGGCTCAACACGACCAGGTCGACCGGGGGAAGGGCGCCGAGGCTCAGGCCCGGCGGACGGACGCGACGGGGCCCCAGGAAGGAGAACGGGCTCGCGCGGTCGGACAGGAACGGGTCGGTGAGGATCG